>CAXTNC010000044.1:0-17968 GCA_964245495.1 uncultured Acetobacteraceae bacterium | reverse complement strand
CACCACGGCGGACCACGTGCTGGACGGGCTGGACGGGCGGATCGCCGCCGTGACGGATGGCGGCCCTTGCGCCGTGGGACTGGAATCGACGGTGGTGGACCTGTGCGGCTCCCGCCCCTTCCTGCTGCGCCCCGGCGGCGTGCCCGGCGAGGCGGTCGAGGCCATCGTCGGCCCGGTCGGGCGCGCCCTGACCCCGGCGGAGGCGGAAGGCACGCGCACGCTGCGCTCCCCCGGCCTGCTGGTGTCGCACTACGCGCCGCGCCTGCCGGTGCGGCTCGGCGCCAGCGCCGTGGCGGCGGACGAGGCGCTGCTGGCGTTCGGCGCCCCCCTGCCCGGCGCCGGCCTCACCTTCGAGCTGAGCCGGGACGCCGACCCGGCGGAGGCGGCGGCGCGCCTGTTCACCGGGCTGCGCTGGCTGGATTTGGAAGGCGCCCGGCTGGGGCTGCGCGGCATCGCGGCCATGGCGGTGCCGGCGGCAGGCTTGGGGGACGCGATCAACGACCGGCTGCAACGCGCGGCGGCGCCGCGGTGACGGAGTTCGACGTGGTGGTGGTCGGCGCCGGGGCGGCCGGAATGATGTGCGCCGCCGTGGCGGGGCAGCGCGGCCGCCGGGTGCTGCTGCTGGACCATGCCGACGAACCCGGCAAGAAGATCCTCATCTCCGGCGGCGGGCGCTGCAACTTCACCAACACGGGGGCGGCGCCGGAGCGGTTCTTTTCCGCCAACCCGCACTTCGCCCGCTCCGCCCTGGCGCGCTACACGGCGGAGGACTTCATCGCGCTGGTCGCCCGCCACGGCATCGCCAGCCACGAGAAAACGCTGGGGCAGCTGTTCTGCGACGGGTCCGCCCGCGCGGTGGTCGCCATGCTGCTGGCCGAATGCGCCGCCGCCGGGGTGGAGCTGCGCACCGGCTGCCGGGTGACGGAGCTGGGCCGCTCCGACCGGTTCCGGGTGGAAACGGACCGGGGCGGCTTCACCGCCCGCTCCCTGGTGCTGGCCACGGGCGGGCTGTCGATCCCCAAGATGGGCGCCACCGGCTTCGCGCACGACGCGGCGCGGCGGTTCGGCCTGCCGCTCACCGCGCTGCGCCCGGCGCTGGTGCCGCTGGTGGCGAGCAACGACGACCTGCCGCTGATGCGCCCGCTGAGCGGCGTGGCCCTGCCGGTGGAGGCGCGCTGCGGCCGGCAAAGCTTCCGCGAGGCGCTGCTGTTCACCCATCGCGGCTTGTCCGGCCCGGCCATCCTGCAAGTGTCCTCCGCCTGGCGGGAAGGCTGCGCCGTCACGGTCGACCTGCTGCCCGGCACGGACGCGCTGGCGGCCTTGCGCGCCGCCAAGGCCGAGCGGCCCCGGGCGACGCTGCGCTCCGTGCTGGCGGGGCTGCTGCCGCAACGGCTGGCGGAGGCGCTGGCCGCGCGCTGGCCCGGCGGCGCCATCGCCAACCTGCCGGACCGCACCCTGGCCGCCGCTGCCGCCGCCCTGAAGGCATGGGCGGTGCTGCCGGGCGGCCCGGAGGGCTACGCCAAGGCCGAGGTCACTCTGGGCGGCGTCGACACCGCGGCGCTGTCCTCCCGCACCATGGAGGCCCGCAGCGTGCCGGGCCTGTTCGTGGTCGGCGAGGCGGTGGACGTGACGGGATGGCTGGGCGGCTACAACTTCCAATGGGCCTGGTCGAGCGGCTGGTGCGCGGGCATGGCGGCGTGAGGGGATCAGCATGGGACAGATGACCGACGGGGCGTGGCAGGCCGGGGACGGCGTGCCGGACAAGGGCGGCGCGTTCGACCGGCCGCAGTCGCATTTCCGCAACTGGATCGCCGCCGGCGGCGCCCATCCGCCGGAGCCGGGGCGCTACCACCTTTATGTGTCGCTGGCCTGTCCCTGGGCGCACCGCGCGCTGATCGTCCGCGCGCTGAAGCGGCTGGAAGGCGAGATCAGCGTGTCGGTGACGCACTGGCTGATGGGCGATGAGGGCTGGACCTTCGAGCCTGGCCCGGGCGTGGTCCCCGATCCCTACGGCGCCCGGGCGCTGCACGAGGTGTACCGCCGGGCCGACCGGCACTTCACCGGCCGCGTGACCGTGCCGGTGCTGTGGGACAAGCGGGCGGGCACGATCGTCAGCAACGAGTCGGCCGACATCATCCGCATGTTGGACGGGATGGGCGAGAACCCGGGCGGCTTGTATCCGGAGGCGCTGCGGTTGGAGATCGACGCGGTGAACGAGCGGGTCTACCGGACGGTGAACAACGGCGTGTACGCCGCCGGGTTCGCGCGGACGCAGGAAGCGTACGAGGCCGCGTTCCACCCGCTGTTCGCCACGCTGGACTGGCTGGAGGAGCGGCTCGGCCGCGCGCCGTTCCTGTGCGGGAGGGAGGTCACGGAAGCGGACTGGCGCCTGTTCACGACGCTGGTGCGCTTCGACAGCGTGTACAACGGCCATTTCAAGTGCAACAAGCGCCGGATCGTGGACTGCCCGAACCTGTGGGACCACACGCGCTCCTTGTACCAGGTGCCCGGCGTGGCGCAGACGGTGGATTTCGGCCACATCAAGCGGCATTACCACATGAGCCACCCCTGGGTGAACCCGAGCCGCATCGTGCCGGCTGGGCCGAGCCTCGACTTCATGGAGCCGGCCAAGCGCTAGGCGGCCCGCACATCTGTCAGGAACCGTCCCACATCCTGCTTCAGCGAGCGCGACTGGGCGCTGATCATCCCCGCGGCGGACAGCACCTGGCCTGCCACCTCGCCGGTGCTTCCCGTCACGCAGCTCAGCTGCGTCACCAGTTTGTCGACCGCCACCGCGCTGTGGGCCGTCAGCTCCACGCCATCGGCGATGCCTTGGACGAAACGGCTCTGCTGCCCCACTTCCGTCGTGGCCTGGACGGATATGTCGCTGGTGCGCTCGATGGTGCGGACGATGCCCTCGATGGCGCGCACCGCTTCGGCGATCGCCTCCTGGATGCGGCTGATCTGGCCGCCGATCTCTTCCGTGGCGCGCTGGGTCTGGCCGGCAAGGCTGTTGACCTCGCCCGCCACCACTGCGAAGCCCCGGCCGGCGTCCCCGGCCCGCGCCGCCTCGATCGTGGCGTTCAGCGCGAGCAGCTTGGTTTGCACGGCGATGCCGCGGATCAGCGTGGTCACCTCGCCCACGGTTTGCGCCCCCCGGGACAGGGCGCGCACGATGTCGTTGGTGCGCCGGGCATCCTCGACGGCCTTGCTGGTGATCTGCGCCGACTCCTCCACCTGGCGGCCGATCTGCGCGATGGAAGCGGACAGCTCCTCCGTGGAGCGGGCCACGCTGCCGGCGTCGGCGTTGGCCTTGGCGGCGTAGGCGCGCGCCGCGCGGGTCTGGTCGGCCACGTCGGCCGCGTTGCCGTTCAGGCCGCCCGCGGTCTGCTGCAGCTGCTCGGCCGCCACGCTGATGCCGCTGGAAAGCGTGTCGATCGTCGCCTCGAACTGCAAGGCCAGCTCCGCCAGGCGCTCGCCCCGCGCCTTGGCGGCGGCGGCGGTGCGCATCTCGCCGATCGCCAGCCGGCGCTCCTCGTCCATCGCGCGGCGGAACACCACCAAGGAGCGGGACATGGCGCCGATCTCGTCCTGGCGGCGCAGCGGATCGGTGACGACCTTCTGATCGCCCCGGGCCAGCCGCCCCATTATCTCCGTCATGGCGGCGATGGGCCTGACCACGGTGCGGAGCAACGACCACGCGCCCATCCACACGCCAAGCGCCGACAGCGCAAACCCGACGAGGACCCGGATGCGGGCCTGCCTGGCGGCCTGCTTGCTGACCTCGGCCCGCCGGCTGGTCGCCTCAGTCAGGAGCTGCGTCTCGCTGGCCAGGCCCGTCCGCAGCGCGAACAGGGTGTCCTGCATTTCGCCCGCCAGCAGCACGTTGGCGGTTGCGCGGTCCGAGCTGCTGGTCAGGGCGTCCAGCCGCTCGGTTTGCCGTCCGAACAACGCCCATTGCTGCTTGATGCCGTCCAGAAGCCGGCGTTGTTCCGGATCGGCTGCGTTCCGGCCAAGCTCGTCGATCTCGCCGCTGATGTTGATGATGAGCTGCAGCTGCTCTGCCGCCAGCGCGGCCAGCGCGGCAGGTCCCATGTCCAGCGCGGAGGTTGCCTGGTCAGCCCGCATCGCCTCGACTTCCCGGGCGAGCGCGCCGGCCGTCTCGATCAGGGGCAGCCAGTCCTGCCGCATGGCAGTGGCGGCGGCGTCCGCCTGGTTGATCTTCTGCAAGGAGAATGCCCCGAGCGTCAACGTCAGGACCGTGGCCACCAGAACCATGGTCTTAACGCGCGTTGCCAGCGGCACGTCGGAGAGGCTCATGCGATGACCTTATGCGGTCGGGGTGAACGCCAGCCTAACGACGGAACAAGCAGCCGCGTGGCGGGCTGCACGACGGCGGCAGCCGCTGGCTGTTGCCGCGCTGAACAGATCGTCCCACCTGCCAGGGAGGAGCAACGCCATGCCTGACGCCCACGTGCCTACCTCCCTGCTCGGAGAGATGCAGCATCTGCTCGGCAGCCGCGGCCTGCTGACCGGCGTCACGGACGTCGCGGCGGCCGGGCAGGACTGGCGGCGTTTGTACGACCAGGCGCCGCTCGCGGTGGTGCGCCCCGGCAGCACGGAGGAGCTGGCGGCGGCCGTGCGCCTGTGCGCGCGGCACGGCGTGGCGATGGTGCCGCAGGGCGGCAACACCAGCATGGTGGGCGGCGGCGTGCCCAGCGCGCCGGGCCAGGTGGTGATCAGCCTGGCGCGGCTGAACCGGGTGCGCGCGGTCGACCCGGTGGACATGACGCTGACGGTGGAGGCCGGCGTGGCCCTGAAGGCGGCGCAGGACGCGGCGGCGGCGGCGGGCTGCCTGCTGCCGCTGTCCATCTCGTCCGAAGGCACGGCGCAGGTCGGCGGCGTGCTGGCGACCAACGCCGGCGGCAACAACACGGTGCGCCACGGCAACGCGCGGGACCTGGTGCTCGGGCTGGAAGCGGTGCTGCCGGACGGGGCGGTGTGGAACGGCCTGCGCCGGCTGCGCAAGGACAACACCGGCTACTGCCTGCGCCAGCTGCTCGTGGGGTCGGAAGGCACGCTCGGCATCATCACCGCCGCCGTGCTGAAGCTGTCCCCGGCCGTGCGGCAGCGGGAGGTGGCCCTGTGCGCCGTCCCTTCGACGGACGCCGCGCTGGGGCTGTTCACCCGCTTCCAACGGCATGACCCGGCGGCGCTGCTTGCCTTCGAGTACATGGGCGGCGCCGGCATGGAGCTTGTCCTCCGCCACATCCCCGGTGCGGCGCTGCCCATGGCGCCTGCCCCGCACTATGCCTTGGTGGAGCTGGCGACCCCCCGCGAAGGCAGCGACTTGCGAAGCGGGCTTGAGACTGTGCTGGAAGCCGCCATGGAGGAGGGCACGGTGACGGACGCCGCCATCGCCGCCAGCGACGCCCAGCGCGCCGGCCTGTGGAAGCTGCGCGAGGAACACGCGGAGGCGCAGAAGCGCGAGGGCGCGTCGGTCAAGAACGACGTGTCCGTCCCCGTCTCCCGCGTGCCCGAGCTGCTGCGCCGGGGCGAGGCGGCGGTGGCGGCCCTGGTGCCCGGCGCGCGCTGCGTCGCCTTCGGCCACATCGGCGACGGCAACATCCACTTCAACTTCGCCCAGCCGGAAGGCGGCGCTGCGGCCTCCTTCCTGGCCCGCGACCACGAGATCATGGACGCGGTCGGCGCCGTGGTGCGGGAGCTGGACGGCTCGTTCTCCGCCGAGCACGGCGTAGGGCAGCTCAAGCCCTACATGATGCCGGCGTGGCGCGGCGGCGCGGAGCTGGACGCCATGCGCCGCGTCAAGGCGGCGCTGGACCCGGCGGGCCTGATGAACCCGGGCAAGGTACTGCCTTGAACGAGGCGCCGGAGGCGCTGGACGCCTCCGCCCTGGACCCGCAGCGCTGGACCGCCCTGGTCGTGCTGCTGACGGGCAGCTTCCTGACGGCGTTCGACTTCTTCGTCGTCAACGTCGCCCTGCCCGCCATGCGCGCCGGGCTGGGCGCGCGTCCGCAGGACCTGGAGATGGTGGTGGCCGGATATGGCCTGGCTTTCGCGGTGCTGCTGATCACCGGCGGGCGGCTGGGCGACCTGTATGGGCGCAAGCGGCTGTTCATGATCGGCATGGCCGGCTTCACCACGGCCTCCGCCCTGTGCGGCCTGGCCGCCAGCCCGGCCATGCTGATCGCGGCGCGAATGCTGCAAGGGCTGACGGCGGCGCTCATGAGTCCGCAGGTGCTGGCCATCATCCGCGTGACCTTCGGCGAGGATGAGCGGGCGCGGGCGATCGGCTACTTCGGCACCACCCTGGGCCTGGCCGCCATCGCCGCCCAGCTGATCGGCGGCGCGCTGGTGCAGGCGGACATCGCCGGGCTGAGCTGGCGGCCGATCTTCCTTGTCAACGTGCCCGTGGGTGCCGTGGCCCTGGCCTTCGCCCGCACGACGCTGCGCCCCTCCCGCGCGCAGGGCCGGCCCACGCTTGATCCCGGCGGCATCGCGCTCGCGACCTTGGCGCTGGGACTGCTGACCTGCCCGCTCGTGGAAGGCCAGCCGCTCGGCTGGCCGCCCTGGACCGTGCTGTCGCTGGCCGCCGCCGGGCCGGCGCTGGGCGCGTTCGTGCTGCATGAGTGGCTGCTGCTGGGCAGCGGGCGCACCCCCCTGGTCAACCTGCGCCTGTTCCGGGACCCGGCGTTTTCCCTGGGCCTGGTGATGGCGATGACCTTCTTCGCCGGGCTGTCGGCGTTCTTCATGGGGTTGACCATCTTTCTCCAGCAGGGCTTCGGCTTCGGCCCGCTGGCGGCGGGGCTGGTGTTCGTGGCGTTCGGCATCGGCTTCGTCGCCGGGTCGCTGGCGTCCTCGCGCGTGGCCCGGCGGATCGGCCCGCGCGCCATCAGCCTGGGCACGGCGCTGATGGCGAGCGGCCTGCTCGGCGTGGTGGCGCTGGCCAGGACGGCGCACGGCGCGCCCATCAGCCTGATCGCCCTGTGGCCGCTGCTGGCCTGGTACGGCTGCGGCCAAGGGTTCGCGCTGCCGACGCTGGTCGCCTGCGTGGTCGGCAGCAGCCGCATCCCGCCGCAGGAGGCGGGCGCGGCCTCGGGCGTGTTCAGCATGGTGCAGCAGGTGTCGTTCGCGCTCGGCGTGGCGGTCGTCATGGGGCTGTTCTTCGCCGTGCTGGGCCAGGCGGCCGGGCCAGCCGACTACCAACGGGCCTTGTCCGCGGCGCTGGCGGTCAACGCCGGCCTGCTGGCGCTCACGGGCGGGCTGGCCTTCCTGCTGCCGCGCCGGGCGCCCGTGCCAGGCGCGGCAGCCCACCTGGAGTAGCCGCTCGCTGGATTGTTACGGCGGTCCTGCATGGCTTGGACCCGGGAATGCCCAGGGCTAAGGTGCGCCGCCAACTGCCAGGACGCAGCCCCGCCCTCATGCCGCACCCTCTCGTCATCCGGCTGGACCGCTACGTGTTCCGCCAACTGCTGGTTGCGCTTCTCGCGGCCACCATGGCCCTGGTGGCCCTGATCTGGCTCACGCAATCGCTGCGGTTCGTGGAGCTGGTGGTCAACCGGGGGCTTTCGCTGTGGGTGTTCCTCCGGCTCACCGGGCTGCTGATCCCCAACTTCGTGGCCGTCATCCTGCCGATCACCACCTTCGTCGTGGTGCAGTTCGTCTACAGCAGGCTGTCCGGGGACCGGGAGCTGACGGTGATGCGGGCGGCCGGCATGTCGCCGCTGGCCCTGGCCCGCCCGGCGCTGGCGCTGGCGCTGCTGGTGGTCGGAAGCTGCTACCTGCTCGACATCTGGGTCGTGCCGACCAGCTACGCGGCGTTCCGCGAGTACCAATTCGAGATACGCAACCGCCTGGCCGCCTTCCTGCTGCAGGAGGGCGTGTTCACCCCCGTGTCCGAGGACCTGACCGTGTATGTCCGCTCCCGCGACCGGGACGGCACCCTGCGGGGCATCCTGATCGAGGACGGGCGGCAGAAAAGCAGCCGGGCCACCATCCTGGCCGAGCGCGGCCACATGATGGACGGCCCGAACGGTCCCGCCGTGCTGCTGGAAAGCGGCTCGCGCGAGGAGGTGGACCGGCAGACCGGCCGGCTGAACGTGCTGACCTTCGCGCGCAACTCGATCGACCTCGCGCACGGCGGCAAGACGGAGGACGTGCGCTACCGCGACGTGAACGAGATGTCGCTGGCGGAGCTGACGCATCCCGAAACCAGCGCGCTGAACGCGCGGGACTCCGGCAAATTCCTGGTGGAGGCGGCGCGGCGGCGGTCGGCCCCGTTGACCGCCCTGTCCTTCGCCCTGGTGGCGCTGCTGTCCGTGCTGTCCGGCTCGTTCCGCCGCCATGGCAACGTGCTGCGCCCGCTGGCTGCCGTCCTGTGCGTGGTGGCGCTGCTGGCCGCCCAGCTCGCGGTGGCGAACCTGGCGGCGCGCTCCACCGCGCTGCTGCCCCTGGTGTGGCTGGTGGCGGGCGCGCCCGGGCTGGTCTGCGGCTGGCTGCTGTTCGCGCCCGGGGCCGGCCAGGCCCGCCGGCTGCGCTGGGCGGCGCGGCCGGCATGACGATCGCCGCCACGCTTTCCCTGTACGTCGCGCGCCAGTTCACGGCGGCCGTGCTGGCCATGCTGGCGGCGCTGGCCGGCCTGGTTTCGCTGTTCGACTTCATCGAGCTGCTGCGCCGCTCCGCCACCAAGCCGGACGCCACCTTCAGCCTGGTGCTGGAGATCGCCGCCCTGCGGCTGCCCTACATCGCCATGGAGATCCTGCCGTTCGCGGTGCTGCTGGGCGGCATCGTGGCGTTCTGGCGGCTGACCCGGTCCTCCGAGCTGGTCGTGGCGCGCGCCGCCGGCGTGTCCGCCTGGCAGTTCCTGGCCGCCCCGCTGGCCTGCGCGCTGCTGCTGGGCGCCTTCGCCACCGGCGTTGTCAGCCCGCTCTCCTCCGTGATGCTGGCGCGGGCCGAGACGCTGGACAACACCTACCTGCGCACCTCCGGCGGCCCCCTGGCGCTGGCGGGCGGCCAGCTCTGGCTGCGGCAGGCCGACCACGAGCTTGACCCGGCGGGCGTCGCGTTCCTCCACGCCGATTCCGTCTCGCTGCGCGACGACCTGCTGACCGCCAAGAACGTCAGCATCTTCCGCCTGGACGCCGATGATCGTCTGCTGCTGCGGGTGGAGGCGACGGGCGCGGAGCTGACGCCGGGTTGGTGGCTGCTGCAAGGCGCGCGCACCATCATGCCGGACCACCTGCCGCAGCCGGTGGGGGTCATGCGGGTGGCCACCGACCTGACGGTCGGCCGGGTGCAGGAAAGCTTCGCATCCCCCGACACGCTGTCCGTCTGGGCGCTGCCGGACTTCATAGCTTTGCTGGAACGCTCCGGCTTCTCGGCCATCCGCCACCGGCTGCACTTCCAGGCGCTGCTGGCGCTGCCGCTGCTGGCGGGCACCATGGCGCTGGTGTCCGCCGGCTTCTCCATGCGGCCGAGCCGGCGCGGCGGCGTCGCGCAGATGATCGGCAGCGGCGTCGCGGCCGGGTTCATGCTGTTCGTGGTGTCCAAGGTCACGGAGGAGTTCGGCCAATCCGGCGCGCTGCCCGCCGTGCTGGCCGCCTGGGCGCCGGCGCTGGCCGGGCTGATGCTGGCCGTCTCGCTGCTGCTGCACCTCGAGGACGGCTGATGGGCCGCCGTTGGTGCGCGCTGGCCGCCGCCGGCTTGGCGGTGCTTGCCGCCCCGCGCCCGGTTTCCGCCCAGTTGGGCGGGGTGCTGAGCGGGGGCGGCAAGGAGGTCACGCCGTTGGACCGCAACCAGCCGGTCGCCTTCACCGCCGACAGCTTCGAGTACGACCGCGACGCCGGCATCGTCACCGCCTCCGGCCATGTCGAGGCTTGGCAGAACGACCACGTGCTGCGCGCCGACAAGGTGACGTTCGACCGCAACACCAACGTTGCGGCGGCCAGCGGCAACGTCGTGGTGGTGGAGCCGGACGGCCAGGTGCTATTCGCCGACTACGCCGAGCTGACCCAGGGCATGCGGGAAGGCGTGCTGAAGGGCATGCGCGCCTTGCTGGCCAGCAACGGCCGGCTGGCGGCCAACGGCGCCAGGCGCACGGACGGCCAGGTCAACGAGCTGACCCGCGCCGTGTACACCACCTGCAACCTGTGCAAGACGGACCCCAGCAAGCCGCCGCTCTGGCAGCTCCGCGCCATAACGGCGACTCAAGACCTGCAAAATCAGAGGCTTGAGTATCACGACGCAACGCTCGACTTCCTCGGCGTCCCGGTCGGCTACCTGCCGTACTTCTCCCACCCCGACCCGTCCGTGCGGCGGGCAAGCGGCTGGCTGGTGCCCGACTTCGGCAACACCAGCCACGTCGGCTACTTCTTCGCAGCGCCATACTACTGGGCGATCGACCCGAACCAGGACGTGACGGTCACGCCCAAGATCACCACCGGATCCGGCGAGGAGCTGACGGCGGACTACCGGCGGCGGTTCAACAACGGCGTGCTGTCCCTGTACGCCGGCGGCGCCATCGACCGGGGCGAACCGCAGGCCTTCGTCTTCGCGAAAGGCAACTTCAGCTACGACGAGACGTGGCGCTACGGCTTCAACCTCAACTATGCCAGCTCCGCCACCTACCTGACCGACTTCCAGGTGCCGAACTTCAACACCGTGCTGACGAGCAACGCTTTCATCGAGGGCTTCGGGGTCGGCTCCTACACCAAGCTCGACGCCATCGGCTACGAGGGCCTGGCCACCTCGATCGTGCAGAGCAAGGTTCCGTATGTCCTGCCGCGCTACGAGTACAGCTTCTTCGCGGAACCTGATGCGCTGGGCGGCCGGCTCCGCTTCGACACGGTGGACTTCGACGTGCTGCGCTCCCAAGGCACCGACACGCAGCGGGCCGGGGCCAGCCTGGACTGGCAGCGCCCCTTCGCCGGCAGCCACGGCGAGCAGTACAAGGTCACGATCCACGCCGACCTGGCCGCCTACCAGGCGAGCGGGGTGAACCAGCAGCCCACCTACGGCTCGCTTTCGGACACCACCACCGCGCACGCCCAGCCGACGCTCGCCGCCGAGCTGCGCTGGCCGTTCATCCGCCCTGGCGGCGCGCTGGGCAGCCAGATCGTCGAGCCGATCGTGCAGCTGATCGCGGCGCCGAACGCGCCGTCCTTCCTGGGCGGCAAGATCCCCAACGAGGACAGCCTCGACTTCGAGTTCACCGACGCCAACCTGTTCGCCATCAACCGCTACCCCGGCATCGACCGGTTCGAGGGCGGGCTGCGGGCCAACGCAGGGCTGCACGCCAGCTGGGTCATCGGCAGCACCAGCATCGACGGCCTGGTCGGGCAATCCTACAAGGAGCACGTGGACAACAGCGTGCCGCTGCTGTCCGGCCTCAACCGCCGGGTGTCGGACGTCGTGGCGCGGGCCACCATCACACCGTCCACCTGGTTCGACCTCACGGCCCGCACCCGGGTGGACTCGCGCAACGGGGACATCCGCTTCGTGGACGGCTTGGCATCCGCAGGCGCTCCGCTGCTGCGCGTTTCCGCCGGCTACTTCTACTCGGCGACCAATCCATACCTCCTTTATGACCAGTCGCCCAGGACGGTCTTGCCGACCGGCTATCCTTCCAGCTACCTGTCGCCGCGGAACGAGGTCACCGCAGGGTTCAGCAGCCAGTATGGCAACTACAAGCTGAGCGCCTACGCCCGGCGCAACCTTGCTTTGTCCGCGATGGACTCCGTCGGCGCCCACGCAACATACGAAAACGAGTGCCTGATCTTCGACACGACCTTCTTCAAGCGCTACACTTCGATCAACAACGACAACGGATCGACCACGGTCCTGTTCACGGTCACGCTCAAGACGGTCGGACAGATCGGGTTCCACGGATGAACGGGACGAACGCCATGCGCCTCCTCGCCTCCACGAGCCTGGTTTCCGCCGCCCAGGTGCTGGCCGCGGCCTTCCTGGCTGCGGCGGGTCCTGCGCCGTCCGTCCAGCAGCGCCTCAGCCAGGCGCAAACCGTGAGCACCGGCGAGGCGGCCGTTCCCAGCGAACACATCGTGGCGGTCGTGAACGGCGACGTCATCAGCCAGGGGGACATCAACGCGCGGGGACGGCTGTTCGCCTTGTCCACCGGGCTGCCGGTCACCCCGGACGTGCTGGCCCGGTTGCGCCCGCAGGTGATGCAGCAGCTGATCGACGAGCGGGTGCGCCTGCAGGAAGAGCAGCACCGCAAGGTCGTCGTGACGGACAAGGAGATCGCCCAGGCGATCAACACCATCGAGCAGCGCAACGGCATGCAGCCGGGCACCCTGCGCGCCAAGCTGGGAGCGGAAGGGGTGGCCCTCCGCACCCTTTACGACCAGACGCGGGTGCAGATCGGCTGGACCCGCGTGCTGCGTGAGGAGCTTGGCCCCCGCGCCGAGATCACCGACGCCGACATCGCCGCCGAACAGGCGGCGGTGAAGGCGCAGGCCGGGCAGACGGAGTACCGCATCGGCGAGATATTCCTGCCGATCGACGACCCGGCCAAGTCCGCCGACGCCCAGCGCTTCGCCGACACGGTGATCGCGCGGCTGCGGGCCGGCGCGCCGTTCTCCGTGGTCGCCGCGCAATTCAGCCAAAGCCAGACGGCGCTGCAAGGCGGCGACCGCGACTGGATCTCGTCAGGCTCGCTGGACGCGCCGGTCGCCGCCGTGCTGAAGGACATGCCGGAGGGGGCCATCAGCAACCCGGTCCCCGTGCCGGGCGGCATCATGATCGTCACCCTGCGCGGCAAGCGCGAGGTCGGCCACGACATGGCGACCATCGTTTCCCTGCGCCAGGTGTTCCTGCCGTTCAGCACGCCGCTGGACCCGAGCAACCCCACGGACCAGCAGAAGAAGCAGCTGATGACCGCCCAGGGCCTGATGAAGTCGGTGCATGACTGCCCCGGCATGGAGGCCGCGTCCAAGGCCGTGGCCAGCCCGCGTCCGGCCGACCCGGGCGACGTGCGGCAGGAAAGCCTGTCCGGCCCGATGCGCGCGCTGCTGGCCGGCATGGCGCCGGGCCAGGTGAGCAAGCCGCTGGTGTCCAACGACGGCATCGGGCTGCTGGTGATCTGCGGCCGGGACCAGAAGAACCTGGCCGAAGGCAACAAGGAAGAGATCGGCAACCGCCTGCTGAACGAACGGGTGGAGCTGGCGTCCCGCCAGTTGGTGCGGGACTTGCGGCGCCGGGCCACCATCGACATGCGCGGGGGGTGAGCGCGCCGCCACCGGGTCCGCTGCGGGACGTCATCGCCCGCCACGGGATGGACGCGCGGCGCTCGCTGGGGCAGCACTTCCTGCTCGACCTGCACCTGACCGCCCGCATCGCCGCCTTGGCCGGGGACCTGGCCGGGCGGCACGTGCTGGAAGTGGGGCCGGGACCCGGCGGGCTGACCCGGGCGCTGCTGGACACCCCCGCCGCTTCCATCACCGCCGTGGAGATCGACCCCCGGGCGGTGGCCGCGGTGCAGGAGCTGGCGGCGCAGCACCCGCGGCTGCGGGTGGTGCCCGGCGACGCGCTGGCAACCGACCTGGCCAGTCTTGTGCCGGCCCCTCGCGCCGTGGTGGCCAACCTGCCCTACAACGTCGCCACCCCGTTGCTGGTCGGCTGGCTGCGCCAGGCCGCGCTGTGGGAACGCCTGACCCTCATGTTCCAGTTGGAGGTGGCCGAGCGCATCTGCGCCCCGCCGGACAGCCCCGCCTATGGCCGCCTGGCGGTGCTGGCGCAGTGGACCGGCACGGCCGCCGTGCTGGCCCGCATCCCGGCCGCGGCGTTCTGGCCGCCGCCGAAGGTGGTCTCCGCCGTGGTCGGCTTCCGCCCCCACCCGGCGCAGCCCGCGCCCGCGCTGTTCGCCACCATGGAACGGCTGACGGCCGCGGCGTTCGGGCAGCGCCGCAAGATGCTGCGCGGCTCCCTGCGCCCGCTCGGCGGGGAGGCGCTGCTGGCCCGGGCCGGCATCTCGCCGGAGCGGCGGGCGGAGACGCTGACGGTGGCGGAGTTCGACCGGCTGGCGCGGCTGGTGCAGGCGGGAAAGGCAGCGGACAGTGCGGACATTGCAAGATAACCGGCTTTGCCGGCCCTTACGATCCACGGCGCTGCAAACGCTCTGGCCGTTGCCTGACCGGTGGGCGGCTGCGTTCGTTGCAGGACGTGCTTATAAGCAGGCGCTATGCGCAGGTTCAAGGCAAGTCGATCCGGCGGCGTCCCGTTGCCTGGAAACAGGCTTGGCCGCGCTATACCCAAACATCCGTGCACCGGAACGGCCATCAGGAGCGGAAGCAAGCCGCGCTTTTTGCATTGATCGTCAACCTCATCCGCCGCTGTCAGCGGGAAGGCAGGAGCCGGGCGATGCAGGGGGGCAATGCGAAGGCTGCGGCGTGCACCTCTGGCGACCAGTATTCCGTCTGGCCCATTATGCCTGCCCGCTCAGCCCTAGCCCCCGCATCCGACGCCGGCGTGATTAGCCGGTCGCTCGCCATGCCAAGCGCCATGAACCCACCCACGTAGGTCGGCACCGCCGCCAGGTAGGCCGTGACGTGTGGGAACACCCGGGCGCGCAACGCGCTGGTGTCGCGCAGTTCGTCCGGCTGCATGAAGGGCACGCCCGACTGGTTGACCAGCAGGCCGCCCGGCGTCAGCACGCGGGCGCAGTCGCGGTAGAACGCTTCGCTGAACAGCGCCTCGCCGGGTCCGGCTGGGTCCGTGCTGTCCACCAGGACCACGTCGGCCGAGCGCGGCGGGGCCGCCGCCATGGCGGCGATGCCGTCGCCCACGATCACCTCCGCCCGGGGATCGTCCCAGGCATCACCGCCGATTGCCGGCAGGTGCTCGCGCGATAGCCGGATCACCGCCGCGTCGATCTCCACCAGGACGGCATGGCGCACGCCGCGGTGCTGCAGCACGCGCCGCAGCACGCCGCCATCCCCGGCGCCGATGATCATCACCCGCTCCGCCGATCCGTGCTGGATCAGTGGAACATGGGCCATCATCTCCTGGTAGACGAACTCGTCCGCCTCCGTGACCTGCACCGCCCCGTCCAGCAGCAGGACGCGGCCGTGCCGCTCCGTCTGGACGATGACGATTTCCTGGAAGGCGGATCGCTCACGCGCAAGCTCGCGCGTGACCTGGAAGCTCTGCGACCAACCGGGATAAAGCGTCTCCGCCAGCCAGGTCACGGCAGCGCCGCTAGAACTGGCCGCGCCGCTGCTCGTCCAGCACCACGCGGCCCGGCGTGAAGGCGTCCTGCAAGACGGGAATCGCATCGTGGGGGTTGCAGTCGCCGCACATGAAGATGTCCACGGCGGCGAAGTGCCGCTCCGGCCAGGTGTGGATGGAGATGTGGCTTTCCGCCAGCACGACCACGCCCGACACGCCGCCGTTGGGCGAGAAGTGGTGGAAGTGGCTGTGCAGGATCGTGGCGCCGGCGCGCACGGCAGCGGCGCGCAGGGCCGTGTCGATGTGCGCCGGGTCGGACAGGTTGTCGGCGTCCCACAGGTCGGCCAGCAGATGGGTGCCGGCAAACTTCATTCCGTCCTTCTCGACGAAATAATCCTTCCGATCCTCCTCCTCGAAAACAGGAAGAGTCGCGATTGTCGTCTGGTTCTCGCTCGGAAGCTCCGAGACCATCCCCAGTTGAGCAAGTGCGTTCATCACGTACCCCCAAACCAGCAGATAGCCTGTTGGACGATCGTCGTCCCCTTGGGCCAAGGCGGCGATAGATAGTCTTTGAGAGACGCCGGCGCAAGTTGCGTGCTGCTTAAAACACAGGGCGGCGCGATCACGTCCTAATGGGTGTTGAGAGCTGCAAGGCCTGCCGGCATGGCGCGGGCAAGCGCCATCTCTCCCGCTGCACGCCGCAAATCCCCCACTCCGTTCACCGGCGCTGCGGTCAGCAGGCGAAACATGTCGCCGCGCGGCCCCGCCATGCGGGCCGCCTCGCGAAGGCCGAGCGCATGCAGCGCGGCATCGTTTCCAGCGCGCGCCTGGGCTGACGCCAGGCGCAGCACGAGGTCCTGCTGCGCCGTGTCCAGCGCACCCTGCGCAGGCACGGACCGGCTCGCCAGCGAGGCAAGCGCCGCCGCGGCCCCTGGCCAATCGCCGGCGTTGCCCAGGATGGTGGCGCGCAGGTCGTCAGCCGCCGGGGTGTCCAGCAGCGCCAGGATGGCCGCGGCGCCTCCGGCATCATGGCGGGACGCGTGCACCCGGGCATCCAGCAAGCCACGCTCCTCAAGCAGCGCGGCCGGCAAGCCAGGGGCGTCCGTGCCGGCAAGCGCCGCAGCGGCGCCCGCCGCATCGGCCTCGGCAAGCCGCAAGGCAGCCAGCCGCGCGCCCAAGGCCGCCCGCCCAGGGCCAGGCGCCGCCGCCTTGGCCATCCGCTCGATGACCGGCCCGGCTTGCCCAGGCAGGTCCAGCGCGATCAGCTTGTCGGCCAGCAGCTCGCCCATCGCTTGGGCGTCCGATTGCGCCACCATCTCCGCATTCTCTTGAGCCAGCGACACCAGGTCGAGCGGCGGCAAGGCCTTGGCGCCCGACTCGCGCAGCAACTGTCCTATCGTGGCCACCATCCGGGCTTGGATGGTGGCCGCATCGTCCGGGTAAAGCGTGACTGTCTCGCGCAGCAGGTCCAAGGCCGCGCGCCACTGGCCGGCCTGCGCCCGCAGCTCGGCAGCGCGCAGCCGCAGGTCGCGTTCCCGCGCATCCCCGCGCCAGTCCAGGAACCCGTGTTCAAGCCGGTTCGCCGCTTCGGCGGGATCAATCGTCCCCACGGCCAGCCGCAGCAGCGTCGCCGCCGTCGCCGCGCGGGCGCCGACCAGGCGGTCCCTGCCGGCAGCCAGGCCGTCATACAGCGCCAGGGCAGCGGGCTGCTCGCCCTTGGCGGCCAGCCGCATCGCCCGTGCCATCGCAAGCAGGGGTTCGTTCGGCAACTTGGCGAGCAGTGCGTCCGCCGCATCCGGGGCGCCTCCCTCCGCCATCGTCTCGGCCGCCAGCGGCAGGATCCGGCCGCGCAGGGCAGCCGGGTACGACAGGGCCAACCCGGCCGTGCCGGCAAACACCGCCGCCGCCTCGGGTGAGCCTTCCTGCAGGCTGGCGCTGCGAACCGCGCGCCATAGGGACACCTCGTCGGTCCGCGGCAGGTCAGCGTTCAGCAGTCCGTCCGACTCCGCAGGCCGTCCGCTCAGCAGGGCCGCGATCCCCAGCAGCCCGGACAGTTCCGGATGCGACGCCGCGCGCGGCTCCTCGCTCAGCGCCAGCCGCAGCAGGGACTGCGCCTCCGGCCCAAGCCCGAGCGCGATCATGGTCTGCGCCGCAGCCTCACGGGGGGCCAACCTGGCCTGCGGCGCAGCCTTTCCTTCCGCTTGGACTTGCAGCTGCAAGCGATGCAGCAGGCTGGCCGCCGGCTCCGGCGGGAAGTCGAAATTGCGGGTCAGCACGGCGGCCGTTTCGAGCGCCCGGACGCTGTCCGGCGCCGCAGACAGCGCGTCCCCGGTCTCGACCGCGAAACCCTCGGGGATGGCGCGCAACGCGGCGTGGTCGGACATCACTTCCATCACCACCCCCTGCCAGCTTGGCAGCAGCGTGAACTCAGGCACCCGGAAAGCCACAGGCAGCCCCGGGCCGGCGCCCTTCAACGGGCCGACCAGCAGGTTCTGCCCCGTTTGAGCGTCCGTCACCACCACGACCTGACCCGGCGCCGGCGCCGGCAGCTCCAGGCGCAGCTTCTGGGACACGGGCGCCAGCGGCTCCCGCCCCGGCGCCGTCCCGGCCACCGTCACGGACCACCCCTCCGCGCGGTGCGCCAAGACCACCCCGTCGCCATCCGGCAGCGGCAGCCGCAGCAGCGTCGCCGCCGGCAGCAGCTGCACGGCGGCGCCGGCGAACGCCGGATCATCCGCGAGCGGAGCCAAGTCCAGCGGCCGGC
>CAXTNC010000043.1:0-18367 GCA_964245495.1 uncultured Acetobacteraceae bacterium | reverse complement strand
AGCGGCTCGTCCTCGCTGCCCAGCTCGCGCAAGGCCCAGCCTTCGATCTTGACCAGCTCGCCGGAGCGGACCGGGTGGCCCGAGCGTTCGCGCCGGGTGCGCCAGGGCTGGTCCCCAGCGCTCCACCCCGCGGCGTCCAGGTGGGCGCCTGGCGACAGGATGACGTGCAGGATCATCCGGTCGCCCAGGTCGCCCCCTGGGCGGCCCGGCCCTTGAGCCAGGACCATCGTGACGCGAACTGCACCCATGGCTGCACCCTCAACTGCCCCCTGAAGTGCTACACCAGAAAACTTGCCCGAGCTTAACGCCAGGATCGGGTCAGATCGCCACCCGCACGCCCAGCTCCACCACCCGGTCGCTCGGGATGCGGAAGAACACGGTGGCCGGCACGGCGTTGCGCACCATGACCAGGAACAGCCACAGCCGCCAGATCGGCAGCTTGGGCACCAGGGCGCGGACCAGCACCTCGCGGCCGAGGAAGTAGCTGACCTGCATCGGGTCGTATTCCATCCCGCGGCCACGCAGGTCTTCCAGCGCGCGGGGGATGTTGGGGCTTTCCATGAAGCCGTAGCGCAGCAGCACGCGGTGGATGCCCGGCGCCAGCTCCGTCACCTCCGTGCGGCGCTCGGGGCCGACCTCCGGCTCGTCCACGTTGGCGACGGTGACGAACAGCACCTTCTCGTGCAGCACCTTGTTGTGCTTGAGGTTGTGCAGCAAGGCAGCGGGCACGTAATCCGGCGTGCCGGTGAGGAACACGGCCATGCCGGGCACGCGCAGGGTGCGCGACTGCGGCAGGCGCTTGAGGAAGGAGGCCAGCGGCAGGCTGTCCTGCTTCCAGCGGGCGAGCATCAGGTCCCGCCCGCGCTTCCAGGAGGTCATCAGCGCCATCAGCGCCCCGCCCAGCAGCAGCGGCACCCAGCCGCCGTCCGGCACCTTCAGCAGGTTGGACGCGAAGAACACGCAGTCGATCAGGAAGAAGCAGCCGAACACCCCGGCCGCGAGCGGGCGGGACCAGCCGAACTGGCGATGGAACGCGTATGCGGCGAGCACGCAGGTGCAGATGAACGTGCCGGTGACGGCGATGCCGTAGGCGGAGGTCAGCGCGCCGCTGCTGCGGAACGCCAGCACTAGCAGCAGCACGCCGATGAACAGGGCGGTGTTGATCTGGGGCACGTAAATCTGCCCCTCCTCCGTTTGGCTGGTGTGGGTCACGGTCATGCGGGGCAGGAAGTTCATCTGCATGCACTGGCGCGCGATGGAGTAGGCGCCGGAGATCAGCGCCTGGCTGGCGATCACGGTGGCGGCGGTGGCCAGCACCACCAGTGGCAGGCGCAGCCCTTCGGGCGCCATGAGGAAGAACGGGTTGGCGATGGCCGCCGGGTTGGCGAGGATCAGGGCGCCCTGGCCGAAGTAGTTGAGCGCCAGGCAGGGCAGCACGAAGCCGAGCCAAGCCCAGCGGATCGGCTGCGCGCCGAAGTGCCCCATGTCGGCGTACAGCGCTTCCGCCCCTGTCACCGCCAGCACGACCGAGCCGAGGGACACGAAGGCCAGCCAGCCGTGCCGGATGCAGAACATGACCAGGTGGTGCGGCGACAAGGCCATGAGCACGTGCGGCTGGGCGGCGATCTGCTCGGCGCCCAGGATGCCGATGACGGCGAACCAGACCGCCATCACCGGGCCGAAGACCCGGCCGACGCCGCCCGTGCCGCGGTGCTGCACGGCAAATAGGCCGACGATCACGGCGCAGGCCAGCGGCACGACGTAGGGCTGTAGGTCCGGCGCGGACACCTCCAGGCCCTCGATGGCCGACAGCACCGACACCGCCGGTGTGATGATGCCGTCCCCGAAGAACAGGCAGGCGCCAACGATGCCGACCATGCTGAGCACGGCCTTGCCGCGCCCGTCCTTGGCCGCCCGCTGGGCCAAGGCCATGAGGGCCAGGATGCCGCCTTCGCCCTTGTTGTCGGCGCTCATCACCAGGAGGACGTACTTGACGGTCACGATGACGATCAGCGACCAGAAGATCAGCGACAAGATGCCGAGGATCTCGAACTCGGCCACGCCGCGGCTGGTGAAATGGTCCAGGCTGGCCTTGAAGGCGTAAAGCGGGCTGGTGCCGATGTCGCCGTAGACGATGCCGAGGACGGCGAGCAGGGCCGTGGCCCGCACGGGGGCGCGAACGGTTCTGGGGGCGATGGCGACCATGCTCATGCTTCATACTCCACCTGGCAGAGCAAGCGGGTGATGGTCACCCCGTCCTGGACGGACGTGCCGGCACGTCTGCGAACCTCGACCAACGAGTGCGGAGATAAGCTGGGGCGCCGCGGATGTTCAAGGCGGCAACGCGCCGGGGGTTCGGGCGCCGAAAATGGCGCTTCCCACGCGGACCTGGGTGGCGCCGTGGCGGATGGCGGCCTCGTAGTCGCCCGACATGCCCATGGAAACGACGGGCAGGCCGTGCCGCGCCGCCCGGTCCGCCAGCCAGGCGAAGTGGCGGCCGGGCGGCTCGTCAGCGGGCGGGATGCACATCAGGCCGGTCAGGCGGGCGCCAAACCTCGCCTGGCAGTCCTGGATGAAGCTGTCGGCCTGCGCCGGGTCGATGCCCGCCTTTTGCGCCTCCTGCCCCACGTTCACCTGGACCAGCAGCTCCGGCAGCGCATCGCCCCTCGCCTGGGCCGCCGCCAGCGCGTCGGCGAGCCGCGGGCGGTCCAGGGTCTCGATCACGTCGGCCACTGCGACCGCGTCGCGCACCTTGTTGGTTTGCAGCGGGCCGATCAGGTGCAGGCGCAGGCCGGGCGCGGCCCCGCGCAGGGCGGGGAACTTGCCTGCCGCCTCCTGCACCCGGTTCTCGCCGAACACGAGCTGCCCGGCGCCGAGCGCCTCCGCCACGGCGGCGGCGTCGTGGGTCTTGGACACGGCCACCAGCGTCACGTCCTCCGGCCGGCGGCCCGCGGCCAGGGCGGCTGCCGCGATGCGGCCGCGGACTGCCGCGAGCCGGTCAGCGACGTGGTCGGGGCTTGCCATGGCCGCCATGCTCCCGTGCCGGGGCGCTGTGGTCAAGCATGGCGGCCAGCCGCTTGCGGGGCGCTTGGCGAGGGGGGCGGCAGCCTGTAGAGAGACGAACCGCGCTGCTGCGGCAGAAACTTGTGCAGGCCAGCCATGGTGTCGCGTTCCCGCCCCCGCCCGATCGTGCTGCTCAGCCTGCTCGCTTTGGCGGCGTGCGGCGGCGACGATGCGAAGGTCCGTCCCGTGGCCGACAACGAATACAACGACTACCGCGGCCAAGGCGGCCAGCGGGGCAAGCTCGGCGGCGACCAGGGGCTGGTGTTCGGCGCCGGCAAGACGTCGGGCAGCACTCGTGACCAAGGAAGCACCGGGCTGGGGGTGAACGCCTATCTGTGGCGCGGGGCGCTGGACACGCTGGCGTTCATGCCGCTGTCCTCGGCGGACCCGTTCGGCGGCGTGATCATTACCGACTGGTACCAGCCGCCCTCGGCCGCCGGCGAGCGGTTCAAGGCGACGGCCTACATCCTGGGCCGCCAGCTGCGCGCGGACGGGGTGCGGGTGGCCATCTTCCGGCAGGTGCAGCAGGGCGGCCAGTGGGTTGATGCGGCAGTCAGCCAGGCGACGACGGGCGAGATCGAGAACAAGGTGCTGGCGCGGGCGCGCGAGCTGAGGGCGCAAACCGCCAGCCAGTGACGCCCCGCGCCATGCCCGCATGGGTGTGAGCTTGGAATGCAAGAGCAAATGCCGGCCTCCGCGGCTGATCGCGCGGATAGTTACGATTTCAGGGGCGTGGAGCAGCACTGGCAGCGTGAATGGGCTGCCGCCGACGCATTCCGGGTCGAGGATGTCCCGTCCACAGGCAAGCCGAAATACTATGTCCTGGAGATGTTTCCGTATCCCAGCGGAGACATCCACATAGGCCATGTCCGGAACTACCTGATCGGCGACGTCGTGGCCCGGTACAAGCGGGCCTGCGGTTACGACGTGCTGCATCCGATGGGATGGGACGCCTTCGGCCTGCCGGCGGAGAACGCGGCGCGGGAGCGCGGCATCCATCCGGCGGAGTGGACCTGGCGCAACATCGCCGCCATGCGGACAGTCCTTCAAAGCATGGGATTGTCGATTGACTGGTCGCGCGAGTTCGCCACCTGCGACCCGGCTTACTACGGCCAGCAGCAAAAGCTGTTCCTGGCTTTCATGCGCGATGGCCTGGTCGATCGGCGGCTGAGCTGGGTCAACTGGGACCCGGTGGACCAGACGGTGCTGGCCAACGAGCAGGTGGTGGACGGGCGCGGCTGGCGGTCGGGCGCGCCGGTCGAGAAGCGACAGTTGGCCCAGTGGTTCCTCCGCATCACCGACTTCGCGCCGAGCCTGCTGGACGCGCTGAAGCAGCTTGACCGCTGGCCGGAGCGGGTGCGGGCGATGCAGTCGCGCTGGATCGGCCGCAGCGAGGGCGCCCGGGTGCGCTTCGCCCTGACGCGGCCCGCTGCCGGGTTGGCGGCGATCGAGGTCTACACCACCCGGCCGGACACGCTGTTCGGCATGTCGTTCCTGGCGGTGGCGCCCGAGCACCCGATCGCTGCCGCGGCGGCGGCGGCTGACCCGGCGGCTGCGGCCTTCGTGGCGGAGTGCCGCGCGCTCGGCACCAGCGAGGCCGCGATCGAGAGCGCGGAGAAGCGCGGGTTCGACACGGGGCTGACCGTCCGGCACCCGTTCGACGGCCGGCTGGTCCCCGTCTGGATCGCCAACTTCGTGCTGATGGAATACGGCACGGGGGCGATCTTCGGCTGCCCCTGCGGTGACCAGCGCGACTTGGACTTCGCGCGCAAGTACGGCTTGCCGGTGCTGCCGGTGGTGCTGCCGGCAGGAGAGGAGGCTGCGTCCTTCGCAGTCGGCGCCAAAGCCTATGACGGCCCCGGCGCCCTCATCAACTCCGGTTTCCTGGACGGCCTGGCCACGGAGGAGGCCGCCGCCGAGGTCATCGGACGCCTGCGCCGGATGGACCAGGGCGAGGGGGTGGTGAACTGGCGCCTGCGGGACTGGGGGGTCAGCCGGCAGCGCTACTGGGGCTGCCCCATCCCGGTGGTGCATTGCCCGGACTGCGGCGCCGTGCCGGTGCCGGAAGCGCAGCTGCCGGTCGTGCTGCCGGACGACGTGGATTTCAGCCGCCCGGGCAACCCGCTGGACCGTCATGACGCCTGGCGCGTGGTGGCCTGCCCCGCCTGCGGCGGCCGGGCCGAGCGCGAAACCGACACGTTGGACACCTTCGTGGACAGCTCGTGGTACTTCGCGCGGTTCTGCAGCCCGGGCGCGGCCGATCCGGTGGACAAGGCGGCGGCGCGGCATTGGCTGCCGGTGGACCAGTACGTCGGCGGCATCGACCACGCGATCCTGCACCTGCTCTATGCGCGCTTCTTCACCCGCGCCATGCAGCGCGCGGGCTTGGTGGACGTGGCGGAGCCGTTCGCCGGGCTGTTCACCCAAGGCATGGTGACGCATGAAAGCTACCGCGCCGCGGATGGCCGCTGGCTGTATCCGACGGAGATCATCCATCAGGCGGACGGCGCGCGGGAGGCTGAAACCGGGCTGGCGGCCGTTGTCGGCCCGACGGAGAAGATGTCGAAGTCGAAGCGCAACACCATCGACCCGGCAGACATCATCGCCCGCTACGGCGCGGACACGGCCCGGTGGTTCGTGCTGTCCGACAACCCGCCGGAGCGGGACATGGAGTGGACGGAAACCGGCATCTCCGGCGCCCACCGGTTCAGCCAGCGGGTGGCGCGCTTCGCCGCCGCCGCCCTGACGCTGCCTGTCAGGTCCTCGGTGCAGCCTGACAGCTCGAATGAGCTTTTGCGAACATCGCACCGCACGATCGCTGGCGTCACGCAGGCTCTGGACCAATTCGCCTTCAACGTGGCTGTCGCTCGTCTGCACGAGCTGGCCAACGCCATAGCGGACGCGCAGCGCGAGCTGGACATGGACGACGAGCAAGGCGTCGCCGCGCTCCGTCAAAGCCTGGATATCTTCACGCGCCTGATCGCACCCATGATGCCGCATCTCGCCTGCCACTTGACGACGCACCTGCACCCGGGAGCGGCCGGCTTGCCGAACCTGGACTGGCCGGTCGCCGACCCGGCCATGCTGACATCGGCGACCATGACGCTGGCAGTCCAGGTCGGCGGCAAGCTGCGCGCCACCATCGAGGTTTCTATGGATGCGGCGGAGGCGGACGTGCTGAGGGCCGCTGAGGCGAATGCCAACGTGTCGCGGCTGCTGGCGGGCCGCCGGGTGCTCAAGCGGGTTTACGTGCCGGGCCGGATCATCAACTTCGTCGTGGGCGGGCCGGCGTGATCTTGCGGGTGAGGTTGGGCCGGCGCGGCGCGGTGCTGGCGGCGCTGGCAATGGCGGGATGCGGCTTCCGGCCGGTTTACGGCACGCGGGACGGGCAGGACGTGCCGACGCAGCGCGAGCTGGCCGCGATCGACGTTGGCCTCATCCCGGAAAGGACGGGCCAATTGCTGCGGCAAGCGTTGCAGCAGCGCATGAACCGCAGCGACGACGCGCTGGCCAAGCGCTACGAGCTGAGCGTGAGCCTTGGGATCAGCGGCGATGTGATCGCCATCCAGCAAGACTCCACGGCCACCCGGCTGCGCCAGGTGGCGACGGCGACGTGGTCGCTCAAGATGCTGGACCCGGTCCGCACGCTGGTCGCCAACGGCACCGCGCGCGCCCTGGACGGCGTCAACGTTATTGATCAGCAGTATTTCGCCGCCGACCTGGAGGGGGAGGCGTCTCAGCGCCGCATCACGGAGGCGGTCGCAGACCAGATCACGTTGCAGGTCGCGGCCTTCTTCGCCCAGCGCGCCTCGACGTGAAGATCGCGGCCCAGCACGTCGCCGGCGTGCTGCGCGACCCCGGCCGGTTCTTCGCCATCCTGTTCCACGGCGACGAGGCGGGCATCATGCGCGACCGCGTGACCGCCGCAACCCGCGCCGTGATCGGCGCCGTCAGCGATCCGTTCCGGGTCAGCATCCTCGCCCGGGAGGATCATGGCAGACTCAAAGGCGAAGTGGCCGCACGCGTGCTCGGCGGCGGCAGGCGGGTGATCCGCGTGCAGGATGCATCGGATGGCTTGGCCTCCATGCTGGAGCCTTTGGCCAAGCACCGGGCCGACGCGCTTTTGCTGCTCGAAGGCGGCAGCCTGACGCCGCGGTCCAAGCTCCGGGCATTGGCGGAGAAGCATCCGGACTGGGCGGCCATCGGATGCTACCCGGAAAGCAGCAGCGCCATTGCTGCGGAGATCGCGCGCACGCTCTCCGCCAACCAGGCCGGCGCGAGCACGGAGGCCCTGGCCTTTCTTGCCGAGGAACTTGCCGGCGACTCCGCCCGGCGGCGTTCAGAGCTTGAGAAGCTCGCACTGTATGCGGCAGGTGCCCGCGTTGAGCTGGAGGACGCGCGGGCCTGCTGCGCCACCCGTCTGGATGCGTCCCTGGGGCTGGCGGTGTCTGCCGCGCTTGCCGGGCGCGCCGCCTCGTTCGACGTGCTGTTCGAGGAACTGGTGCGGGAAGGCGCCACCGGGCCGGGGCTGCTTGCCGTCCTGTCGAGCCAAGTCATGCGGCTGCTCAAGACGCGGCTGCTCATGCAGGAGGGCCGGAACGCGGAGGAGGCATGCCGGAGCCTACAGCCGCCGGTGTTCCCGCGCCAGTTGCCGGCATTTCTTCGGGAGGTCGAACGGTGGACGATCCCTGCCTTGGAGACGCTTGGGCAGGCGATCCGGTCGGCCGACATCGCGTGCAAACGGGCGGGTTCCGCCGACATGGCGATTGCAGGCGGGTTGCTGCTGTCCGTGGCCGGCCATGCGCCAGTTGTTTCAAGGTCGGCCTAGCTTGGCGATCACGTGGTCGAGTTGGTCCAGGTTCTGGTATCGAAGGCTGATGGTTCCGCTGCGTCCGTTGAAGCTGATGGAGACTTGCAGGCCCAGCTGGTTGGCAAGGTCGGCTTCGACGGCTCTCATGTCGATGTCGTGTCTCGAAACAGGCCGTTCTGATTTCGTTGGCCGTCCTGCGCTTTCCGACAAGGCCTCCGCCTGCCGGACGCTCATGGCGGTCGCCAGCATCTGCTCGGCGGCTTGCAAAGGGTCGGCGCAGGCCAGGGCGGCGCGGGCATGTCCGGCCGACAAGCTGCCAGCGCGGACATGCTCGATCACGCGGTCGGGCAGGTTAAGCAAGCGCAAGCAGTTTGCCACGTGGCTGCGCGACTTGCCGATCGCCTTGCCGAGTTCCTCCTGGGTGAGGCCAAAGTCGTCAAGCAGCCGTTTGAAGCCCTGCGCCTCCTCGATCGGATTGAGGTCCTGCCGCTGCAAGTTCTCGACCAGCGCCGCAGCGCTCGCGTCGGCATCGGTCATGGCTCGGACGAAGCAGGGCACCTCGGACAAGCCGGCAAGCCTGGAGGCGCGCCACCGGCGTTCGCCCGCGATGATCTGGTAATGGCCTCGGCGGTCAGGGTGGGGGCGGACCAGGAGCGGCTGCAGCACTCCTTGAACCCGGATGGACGCGGCAAGTTCGGCCAAGTCTGAATCGGTGACGGGGCCACGGGGCTGGAAAGGATTGGCCTCCAGCAGACCGGCATCCAGGGCGCCCACGGCGCCATCTGCCTGTGGCGTGCGGCCCACCTCGCCGAGCAGGGCAGCGAGGCCGCGGCCGAGGCGCGGGGTTTGCTCCCTCACGCC
This sequence comes from uncultured Acetobacteraceae bacterium, assembly GCA_964245495.1. Lineage (GTDB taxonomy): Bacteria > Pseudomonadota > Alphaproteobacteria > Acetobacterales > Acetobacteraceae > LMUY01. Next base: position 9,633 of record CAXTNC010000043.1, on the reverse strand, counting down.
GGCACGAAGCCGAGATTGAACCGGCTGCTGAATTCCTGGGCAAGGCGCGCGTAGGCGAGGGCGCCAGCGGAACGGCTGTCATAGACCATCACCGGCTTGCCATGGCTGGGTGCTTCGGACACGCGGACGCTCCTGGGGATGCTGGCCTTGTAGACGCGGTCCCCGAAAAAGCTGCGGGCGTCTGCGGCGACCAACTCAGACAGGTTGTTCCGCCGGTCGTACATGGTCAGCACGATGCCGTCGATCGCTGCTGCCTTGTTGAGGGCTGCTCGGACCTGATCGACGGTCTGGGCAAGCTGGCTCAGTCCTTCCAGCGCAAAGAACTCGCATTGCAGCGGCACCAGGATCGACGATGCCGCCACCAGACCGTTGAGCGTCAGCAGCCCAAGGCTTGGCGGGCAGTCGATGAAGATGATCGAGAAGCCGGTGAGACCTTGCAGCGTGTCGCGCAGACGGTATTCCCGGCCAGGCTGGGCGACGAGTTCGATCTCGGCCCCGGCAAGATCAGCTTCAGCTGGCAGAATGGAAAGATTGCCGATCTGCGTGGCACGGATGCAGTCCATGACTGGAGTGCGGCCTGTCAGGCTGTTGTAGCAGCCCGGCGCACGCTCCGACCGGGGCACGTCCAGACCGGTTGAAGCATTGCCCTGCGGGTCAAGGTCGATGATCAGGACCTGATGGCCATCCATGGCGAGGGCCGTGGCGAGATTGAGAACGGTCGTCGTTTTGCCAACGCCGCCTTTCTGGTTGGCCACGGCTATGATGGGGGGCGAGGTCGCGGTCACGCTAGGTGCTTTATCGCAGCCTGGTGAGTTTGACGATGCAGGAAGCCGGGTCCGGTGTGGCGAATATGTCCGTCCTGAACGGCAATTCGGCAGCAGTGACCTCCTGGGCAGCCGCCGGCCCTTTCAGGAAAAGGCAGCATCCTTCGTCGGCCACGAAAGGTGATGCAAGCGTTGCCAGCCGTTTGATGGGAGCAAGCGCACGGGCCGTGACGCACAACGCGGGCGGCAGCTTGGTCGCTTCGATGCGGCTTGGCCAAACAGCCCCTTTCAAGCCAAGGCTGGCCATGGCCGTCGTCAGGAAGGCTGCCTTTCGCCGATCGGACTCGATCAAATCGATTTCAAGGCCTGTTTCGATTGCGAGCGGGATGGCGGGGAAGCCTTGCCCAGAACCGAGGTCGACGAGGCGCGGCAGCTCGCGTGCAAGGTGCGGCACGAGGAGCAGGCTGTTCTCATAGTGTCCGATCAGCTGAGCCGGCTGACCATCGCGGTTGGAGGTAAGATTGAGTGCAACGTTCCAACGTTGCAGCAGCGCAAGGTAGGCTGAGCGTCGTGTTTCACGTGAAACGCTCACGGTGGAGCGGGTGAAGGGAATCGAACCCTCGTATGCAGCTTGGGAAGCTGCCGTTCTGCCATTGAACTACACCCGCATCAGGCCGATGTGCCAGTTATAGAAACTGCCGATTGACGACGCAACCTTGCTTCGGCTAACCCAGCGGCACCTCGTGATTTGTCCGGCCGGATTGCGGCGAGGCTAAACAAGCGCGCTAAAGAGGCCCTATGCCGCTCGGCAATGCAGGGTGCGGCTAGGCTCCGATGGCTGGTCTATCAGGCTGCTAGCTGGCAGCAGGCCCAGGGAGTTCGGCAATTATGGCGACCCATCACATGGCGACGCGCTTGGTTCACGCCGGCGCGGCGCGAACGCCTCATGGCGAAACGACTGAGGCGCTGTTTCTCACCTCCGGCTTTGTTTACGACAGCGCCGAGGCGGCTGAGGCAGCCTTCAACGGCAGCCAAGCGCATTACCAGTATTCCCGCTTCGGCAATCCAACGGTCACCATGCTTGAAGACCGGCTTGCAGAGCTTGAAGGCGCCGACACATGCCGAGTCACGGCAACCGGCATGGCAGCCATTCATGCTGCCATGCTGTGCCACCTGAAGGCTGGTGATCGCGTGGTCGCGGCGCGCGCGCTGTTCGGCTCATGCCACTGGATTGTTTCGACCTTGCTGCCGCGCTACGGCATCGAGACTGAATTCGTCGATGGAACCGACCTCGAAGCCTGGAAGCGTGCATTCCAGCGCCCAGCAACCATGGTGCTGCTGGAGAGTCCATCCAATCCCATGCTCGAAGTGATCGACGTGCAAGCTGTATGCAGCCTCGCCCATGCTGCCGGGGCGCTGGTCGTGGTCGACAACGTGTTCGCCACGCCGCTGTTGCAGCAGCCGCTGCGCCTGGGCGCCGACATCGTCGTCTACTCCTGCACGAAACATATCGACGGCCAAGGACGCGTCCTCGGCGGAGCTGTGCTCGGCAATCGCAAGTGGATCGAGGAAACATTGCAGCCCTTCATACGCAACACCGGCCCAAGCCTATCCCCGTTCAATGCCTGGCTGCTGCTGAAGGGGGTGGAAACGTTGATGCTGCGCGTCGAGGCCGGGTGCCAGCGGGCAGCCGCCATCGCTGATTTCCTCGCCGCGCAGCCCGGGATACGCCGCGTGCTCTATCCATCCCGTCGTGACCATCCTCAACACACCCTCGCCATGGCGCAGATGTCGGGCGGCGGCACGTTGGTCAGCTTCGATTTGACGGGCGGCAAGGAGGCGGCTTTCCGCTTCATGAACGCGCTGCGCCTCGTGGCGATCAGCAACAACCTTGGCGACTCCAAGTCGCTTGCCACCCACCCGGCCACCACGACCCACATGCGCATCGGCCAGCAAGAACGTGACCGCCTCGGCATCGGCGATGGCGTGATCCGGCTCTCCGTCGGACTGGAAGATGCTGCCGACCTGTGCGCCGACCTCGCCCTGGGCATCGCTGCAGCGTCAGGCAGCGGCATTCAGCAGCAAGCTGCCGAATGAAGGACCGGCACTACAGCGCCACGACCCGATCCGTCGCCGTCGAGGTGCAGCCCTTCTTCCTTGAAGATCAATCGGAGCCGGACGAAGATCGGTATGTCTGGGCTTACCGGGTCCGCATCCACAACAACGGGTCGGAAACAGTGCAGTTGATGAGCCGCGCCTGGCGCATCACCGACGGCCGTGGCCGGACGATCGAGGTCGAAGGCCCGGGCGTCATCGGGGAACAACCCATCATCGAACCAGGGGACAGTTTCGAGTACACCTCCGGCACCCCCCTCGACACTCCAACCGGCTTCATGCGTGGCCGGTACCACATGGTCGCCAGCCCGTCGGGGGAAGCGTTCGATGTTGCGGTGCCGCCTTTCAGCTTGGACAGCCCCTATGGCGGCGGCCCCATCCATTGACCGCGTCCGTCAGCAAGATAGCTTTCCACAGGCCGCGCACGACACTGGACCGCTGAATTGGACACCCCAGCCTTTGGAAAGCCCTCCCAAGCTGAAGCGGAGGCGGCTGTGCAGACCTTGCTGCGCTGGGCCGGGGACGACCCGGCGCGCGAGGGCCTGCAAGGCACCCCAGCCCGGGTCGCCAAGTCATACCGTGAGCTTTTCGCCGGCTACGACGCCGATCCCGCCGGACTGCTGGAACGGACCTTCGAAGAGGTTGAAGGCTACGACGAGATCATCCTGCTGCGCGACATCCGCCTGGAAAGCTGCTGCGAGCACCATATGCTGCCCATCATCGGGCGGGCCCATGTCGCCTACTTGCCGAACCGTCGCGTCGTCGGGATCAGCAAGCTCGCGCGCGTGGTGGATGCCTTCAGCAAACGGCTGCAAATCCAGGAACGGCTGACAGTGCAGATCGCCGACACCATCAACAACGTCCTGCAGCCCAGGGGCGTGGCCGTGATGATCGAAGCCATCCACCAGTGCATGGCAACGCGCGGCGTGCACAAGCCCGGCGTGGCCATGGTCACCAGCCGCATGCTCGGCGCATTCCGCACGCACCAGGAAACACGCCGCGAGGTGCTTGCCATGATCGGGCAGCGCAGGCCGTCCGGCTTGGGCGACTGAACCGGCCATGCTGACTTCCTTGGGCCGGACTCGATCAGCCACGCGGCCCGCCGGCCTTGCCTTCGCGGTTTGGGCAGCCTTCGCCAGCCCGGCTTCGGCGCTCGAAAGCACCCCTGCCACCTCGCGTCAAACAGTCGCCACCCTGGTGACGGACACTGATCAAGTTTTGCCGGGACAAGCCTTCAACGCAGCGCTGCGCCTGCGCCTGGCGCCTGGCTGGCACACGTACTGGCAGAATCCAGGCGCCGTCGGCATCGCTCCCGAACTGGCGTTCACCCTGCCGCCCGGCAGCGCCGCCGGCCCGGTCCGATGGCCGGCGCCGGCCCGTGTCGCAGAAGGCGACCTGGTGGCGTACGCCTACCACGGCGACGTGCTGCTGCCGGTGGCCATCCAACCCAGCGCTGCTCCCTTGTCCCTGCATGTTCATGCGAGTTGGCTCGCATGCCGCGACCTTTGCGTGCCGGAAGACGCCGACTTCACCTTGGAGCTGCCCGCAGGCCAGCCATCGCCTTCAGCGCAGGCGCCTCTGTTCGCGGCCGCTGCCGCCAGCAGCCCCGTCGCAGCCCCGTTCCAAGCCGCCATCGACCAGGCGGGCACGTTGTCCCTGTCCGGCTCAGGCCTTCCGGCCGATGTTCGGGAGGCGACGTTTTTCCCGTCCGAGGATGGGCGCGTGGAAACATCCGGTCCGCAGCAGCCCCTCGCCAGGGCCGGCGTCTTGCGGCTGCGCCTGAGCTTGGGCGGACAGGCAAATCCGGGCGCTGACCTGCCCGGGGTCGTCGCGTTGCAGGATACCGCCGGGTCACTCCACGTCTACGCCATAACCGCCCGCTGGCAGGCAGGCGCCGGGCCGGGGCAACCGGCTGCTGCGTTGCTCCTCCTGGCACTGGCCGGCGGCTTGCTGCTGAACCTGATGCCGTGCGTGTTCCCAATCCTCGCCATGAAGGCCATGGCCCTGGCGCGCATGTCCGGCGGCAACCGCCGCGCCATCCGCGCGCAAGCGGCAAGCTATACCCTGGGCGTGGTGGCCGCGTTCACCATGCTCGGGGCCGCCTTCGTGGCCTTGCGGCAGACCGGGCAGGCCGTCGGCTGGGGCTTCCAGTTCCAGTCGCCGGTGTTCGTGACGGCGGTTGCGTGGCTGCTGTTCGCCACCGGCCTCAACATGTCAGGGGTGTTCTCCGTCGGGCAGCCTGCGGCGGGGGCGGGCCAATCGCTCGCCGGCCGGCAGGGCCACCTTGGCAGCTTCTTCACCGGGCTGCTCGCCGTCGTGGTGGCGACGCCTTGCACCGCGTCCTTCATGGGCGCTGCCATCGCCGGCGCCTTGACGGCCTCCACGCCCTTGGCGCTGCTGGTGTTCGCGACCATGGGCATCGGCCTGGCCGCCCCCTACGCCGCCATCGCAGCCGTTCCGGATGCCGCGTCCCTGCTGCCTCGCCCCGGCCGCTGGATGGCCACCCTGCAGCAGCTGCTGGCGTTCCCGATGTATGCCGCGGCCGTGTGGCTGCTCTGGGTGGTCAGCCAGCAATCCGGGCCGGGCGGCGTCCTCGTCACCGGTGCCGGGCTGCTCGGCACCGGGTTCGCGGCCTGGCTGCTCCGGACGGCCCAAGCCGCTTCCGGCCGTGGCCGGCGATGGGGCCATGGCCTGGCCATCGCCGCCGCGTTCGGGACGGCGGCCCTGCTGTTCATCGGCGCGGGACCATCCGAGCCGAGCGAGCCGTTCACCGCCGCCCGGCTTGCCGAGCTGCGGAGCGAGGGCCGCCCGGTTTTCGTCAACATGACAGCCGCATGGTGCCTGTCCTGCCTAGTGAACGAGCAGGTCGCCCTGGCCCCGCACGCCGTGCAGCGCGCCTTCGCCCAGGCCCATGTTGCCTACCTGAAAGGTGATTGGACCCGCAAGGACGCCGCCATATCGGACTTCCTGCGCCAGAACGGCCGGGACGGCGTGCCGCTCTACCTGTTCTACGCGCCGGGCCAGCCCGCCGCTGTGCTGCCCCAGCTGCTCTCGGAACGGACGATGCTCGAACAGGTCTCGAAGGCAGGCAGCTGAGCCTTCCAGCCGCGCCTGCTACCGCCTGCGCCCCCATGCCAGGATCGGCTGCTCCACCGTGACGTGCAGCGCCAAGGCCAGCGCGACCGAGCAAGCAAGGGATGCCGCCAGGTAGAGCGGCACGGCTGACGGTCCCGGCAGCCTGACGAACCCGGCCCGCAGCGCCCGCATCGGGAACGGATGCACCAGGTAAAGCGCGTAGGACGCGTCGCCCAGCAGCAGCAGCCATCGCGGCAAGCGGCGCCATGACAGCGAATGGAACACCAGCAGCATGGCCGGGCCGCCGCGGACCAGGACGCGCCCCGCGTCGCCTCCGGCCCACCACGCCGCCCCCAGCGCCGCAGCCAAGCCGAGCAAGCCGGCCCGCCCGGCCCGCCAGCCGCGCCTGGCCGCCGTGGCCACCAGGACGCCGAGGGCGAACTCCGCCACCACCGGATCGGTCCAGAACGCCAATGCCACGGCGGCCGGCCGGAATTGTCCCGCGGCCGCCAGCCCGGCCAGCACCGCCAGGACAGCCGCCAGCCCCACGGGCCGGCGCAGCGGCAGGGCGCAGGCCACCAGGGCGTAGAACAGCATCTCGTAGTTCAGCGTCCAGCCAAGGCGCAGCACCGGTTGCACGAAGCCGTCGGCACGCCGCGAGGGCAGGAACGCGAACGATGCCGCGACGTAGCCCCATCCATCGCCCAGCCCGTCACTGACCAGGCCCGGCAGGACGAAGGCCGCCCCGGCCGCGGCTGCGGTCAGCAGCCAGTAGAGCGGCACGATGCGCAGCAGCCGCCGCCGCACGAACGGCCCGACGGAGCGCCACCGGCCGAACTCGTCCCAGGACGCCCAGGTCATCACGAAACCAGAGATGACGAAGAATAAATCCACCCCCGCCTCCAGCGGCAAGGCGTCGATGAATGGATATGGCGAGCGCCCCGGCGTCCCCGCCAGCGCCCCCGCCTCGTCAGCGACGTGCAGCGCAACCACCGCGAGGGCTGCGAGGGCGCGCAGCCCTTGGATGCCGGCGAAGCCGCCCTTCATGCCGCGCGGAGCAGCCGGTCCACGATCACCGCGCGTTGGGCATAGGTGTGTTCGGCCAGCACCCGGCGCAGCGCCGCGGCCCCGATGGCCCGGGCGCGCGCCGGGGCGAGGCTGCGGAGGTGCTCGGCAACATCCTGGCCGTCCCGCGCCACCAGCACCTCCTCGCCCGGCCGCAGGAACTGGCCAAGTCCCTCCCAAGCGTCGGTGATGAGGCAAGCGCCCGCCCCCGCCGCCTCGAACACCCGGGTGGCCGGGGAGAACCCGGTGGCCGCCATGCTGTCCCGGGCGACGTTGAGCACGGCCAGCGGGGTGCAGTTGAACGCGTTGTGGTCCGCCGTCCCGACATGGCCGAGGCGGCGGACGTTGCCCGGCATCGCCTTGTCCTCCCACCCCAGCCCGCCGAGCAGGAAGCCATGCTCCGGCAGGGCGGCGGCGGCGGCCAGGAAGAACGCCTCCACCCGCGCCTCCCGGTCCGGCAGCCGGTTGGCCAGGAAGCCCAGCGCCGCGGCGAACGCCGGGTCCGGCGGCACGGGATGGTGGGTCGCCGGGTCCAGCGCGTTGTAGACCGGCGTGCAGGACCGGGCGCCGAGGGCAGCGTAGGCGGCGACCACCGGCGGCCCGCCGCCGTAGGTCAGCACCATGTCCAGCTGCGGCAGCGCCCGGCGCAGCGGGCAGCCCGGCGCGAGCTGGATCGCGGCCAGGGTGGCGGGCGCGTCCACGTCCCAGAACAGGCGCAGCGCGCCGGGGCCGGCATGGGCCATGACCCCGTCCATCAGCTCGTCGTCGAACACGCCGACGCCACTCGCCTTGACCACCACATCGGCCACCGCGGCTTGCCGCAGCGCGCTGGCCAACCCGTCTGGGGTCGCGGCGTACACCACGGAGCGCGCGTAGGCAGGCGGGGCGATGTCCCGGTGCTGCTGCCGCCCAAAGGCATCCGGCTCGTAGAAGGTGATGTCCCACCCGAGCGGGGCAAGCGCGGACAGGATGCCGCGGTAGTAGGTGGCCGCGCCGTTCCAGTAGCAGGACAGCAGGGAGGAGCCGTAGAAGGCGAGCGTCTTGCGGGTCATGCGGCTGCCGCGGCAGTCCCCAGCCCCGCCGCGATGGCCATCAGCTCTTCCGCCCGGTGCGCGCAGCTGTGCCTGGCCCGGACCGTCGCCAGCCCCCGCGCAGCCAAGGCCGCCGCAGCATCCGGCTCGTGCAGCAGCATCCGCGCCTGCCGCTCGACCATCTCTCCATCGCGCGCCACCAGGAAGTCTTCCCCCGGCGTGAACAGCCCCTCGGTGTCCTGCCAGGGCGACGAGATCAGCGGGATGCCGCACGCCAGCGCCTCGAACACCCGGATGGTCGGGATGCCCGGCAGGTCGGAAACGTAGAAGCGGCGCGGCACGTGCACCGTCAGCGCGTGGCGGGCGAAGGCGGCCGGCGCGGCGTGGTTGGGCAGCCAGCCACGGTAGCGCGCGCCGTAACGACGCAGGGTGGCCAGCGCCTCGGCGGGATAGCGCACGCCGTGGATGTCGAGCGGGATGCCGGCGCGGGCGAGCGGGGCGAGCAGGAACAGCTCCAGCTCGGCGTTGCGCTCGCCATCGCCCCAGTTGCCGACCCACACCGCGCCCTCGCGCAAGCAGGGTTCGGCCGGCGGATGGAACAGCGCCGTGTCCGCGGCTTCGTGCCAGACGAACACCCGCCCCTCCCAGCCCCAGCGCCGGTACACCGCGGCCAGCGCCTCGCCGAACGCCAGCACGGCGTCGTAGCCGGACAGGTCGAACGCCCGCATCGCCGCCGGGTTGCTGACGGCGCGGTGGTGCGTGTCATGGAACAGCAGCAGCCAAGGCGCTCCGGCCCGCCGCAGCGCGCCCAGCCGCGCCACGGTGCCCGGAGCGGTCCACTCGTGCACCAGCACCAAGTCCGCCCCGTCCAGCAGCGCCGCCGGGTCGTCGGAGCGGACGGGAAGCAGGCCAGGATAGTGCGCGCGCCAGCCGTGCAGCGCAGCCTCGCCCGCGTCCGCGAGCAGGTTGTCACGGCTCCAGGACTGCACCGGCTCGATCGCCAGCACCTCATGCCCGGCGGCATGCAACGCGCGCAGCACGCCGCGCAGGAAGTGCGCGTTGCCGTGGTTCCAGCAGGACTCCAGTGAATGCGTGAGGTACGCCACGCGCATCAGGCGGCCACCCCGGCGAGCCAGGCCGCGGTGCTTTCCACCATCGCGGCGGCGCTGCAGCCGGCCGCCCGGGCACGGGCGCGCTCCGCTAAGGGCTCCGGCGCGTCCAGCGCGCGTTCCAGCGCCGCCCGCCAGGCGCCCGCGTCGTGCGGCGGCACGAACACGGCAGCATCCTCCCACAGCTCGCGGAAGGTCGGGATGTCGGACAGCACCAGCGCCAGCCCGGCCTGCGCCGCTTCCAGCACCGCCAGGCCGAACGGCTCGTACACCGACGCGGAGGCGAACACGGCATGGCCGGCGAACGCCCGCGCCATCTCCCCCTCGTCCAGGCTGCCGAGAAGCTGCACATGTTGCAAGGCCACCCGCGCCCCCTGCGGCCCCACGGCGGACCCGGCGGCGCGGAGCGGGGCGGACAAGCCCGCCGCAGCCTGGTCCAGCACCGCGACGTTCTTGCCGTCATCCCACAACCGG
>CAXTNC010000042.1:0-18380 GCA_964245495.1 uncultured Acetobacteraceae bacterium | reverse complement strand
GGGCAGCGCGAAGCCCCAGTGCACCCCGCCCAGGAAGGCCAGGATGACGGCGGCGTAGGCTGCCAGCGCCATCGCTCCCCGCCCGTCATCCGGGCGCAGCGCCAGCACCCCGCAGGCTGCGAACGGGAGCAGCCCGGCGAGGCCGAGCAGCAGGGCGAGGGCGGGGAGGGGACGGTTCATCACCTCATCCTGCCACCGCCGGCAGCGCCCGCCCATCCCGGCTTTGCCCCGCCGCACCCGGCGGCGATAGGATGGTGCCATGCACACCACGGCCGAGATCGCCTTCACCCTGCTGTTGATCCTGCTCAACGGAGTGTTCGCGCTGAGCGAGATGGCCCTGGTGTCCTCGCGCCGTGCCCGGCTGATGGTGCTGCAGCGCCAAGGCGTAGCCGGGTCAGCGGCGGCGCTCAGCCTGTCGGAGGACCCGCAGCGCTTCCTGCCCACGGTGCAGGTGGGCATGACGCTGGTTGGCATCCTGACCGGCACGTTCGGCGGCGCCCGCCTGTCCGGCCGCCTGGCGCCGGTGCTGGCGGCGGTCCCGGCGCTGCAGCCAGTCGCGGCGGAGCTGGCGCTGCTGGTGGTGGTGCTGGCGACCACCTTCCTCACCCTGGTGATCGGCGAACTGGTGCCCAAGCAGCTGGCGCTGCGCCAGCCGGAGATGGTGGCCGCGCGCATCGCCCGGGCCTTGGGCGCGCTGAGCCGGGCCATGGGGCCGTTCGTGTGGGCGCTGGGGCTGTCCACGGCGCTGGTGCTGCGGCTGTTCGGCGCCGGCCGGCCCGCGCCGCAGAAGGTGACGGAGGAGGAGCTGAAGGCGCTGCTGGCGGAGGGGGCGCAGGTGGGCGTGCTGGAGGTGGGCGAGCGCGACATGATCGAGCGGGTGCTGCGCCTGGCGGACAAGCCGGTGCGGGCCATCATGACGCCGCGCAACGAGATCGCCTTCATCGACCGCAGCGACCCGCGGCGGGACATCGTGCAGGCGCTGAAGGGCGCCCCGCACAGCCGCTTCGTGGTGTGCGACGGCTCCATCGACAACGTGGTGGGCGTGGTGCAGGCGAAGGACATGCTGGACCGGCTGCTGGGCGGCGGCGACCTGTCCGTGGCTGCGGCGCTGCGCCAGCCGATGGTGGTGCCAGACACCATCTCCGCCCTGGACGCGCTGGAGCGGCTGAAGGCGGACCCGCGGGGCCTGGCGCTGCTGATGGAGGAGTACGGCAGCTTCGAGGGCCTGGTGACGGCGGCCGACGTGCTGGAGGCGATTGTGGGCGACGCCAGCGACACCCAGCCGGACGGGGCGGCGGACGCGGCGGCGACGCCGGGCAGCCTGGTGGTGGACGGGATGATGCCGGTCGACGAGCTGAAGGCCCGGCTGTTCCTGCCGGACCTGCCGGCGGAAGGCAGCTATCACACGGCGGCCGGGCTGCTGCTGGCGCTGCTGCGCCGGGTTCCCCGGGTGGGGGACAAGGTGGTGTTCGCCGGCTGGCTGTTCGAGGTGCAGTCGGTCGATGGGCGGCGGGTGGACCGGGTGCGGGCGAGCCGGGAGGTGCTGGCGGAGGGGTAGGCGCAGGCTGCGGGGGCCAGGGCCTGCGCCAGCGGCGGGCAGGCGCCGCATGGCTAGCGCAGCGCCACGTGGGCGAAATCAAGGACCGCTGCCAACTCTGCCCACCTGGCCGGGATCGTGCAGGCGATCGACGGCAAGCCTTTCAGGGCCACCCCGGAAGCCATCGCCGCTGCCAACAAGCCCGTCAACGCCGTGTCCATGCTCATCCGCACCCCCATCGACTGAGGCCAGCACGTTAACAGGTTATTGAGACTTTGTAAAAATATTAATACGCGCGGCTGCGCCGGCCTGGCCGCTGTTGTCATCCGCAGCCTGAGCCTGCGGAACGCTTCCGCCCGAGGCTGTTCGCGGCACCGCTGCTTGGCTAGACACGCCCATGGACCAAAACCTCCCCACCCTCGCCATCCCCGACGACGATCCCTGGCTTTGGCTGGAGGACATCGAAGGCGAGCGCGCCACCGCCTGGGCGGACGCGCAATCCGCCGCCACGCTGGCCCGCTTCGGCGGCGCCCGCTACGACTCCGACCGCGACGCCCTGCGCGCCCTGCTGGACCGTCCGGACAAGCTGCCCATCCCCGCCCGGCGCGGCGGCCTGCTGTACAATTTCTGGGTGGACGGCGCGCACCCGCGCGGGCTGTGGCGGCGCGCCACGCTCGCCTCCTACCGCACAAACGCGCCCGAGTGGGACGTGCTGCTCGACCTGGACGCGCTCGCCGCCGCCGAGAACGAGGACTGGGTGTGGCAAGGCGCGTCCACCCTGCCGCCCGCGCACGAGCGGGCGATCCTGCGGCTGTCCCGCGGCGGCAGCGACGCCGCGGTGCTGCGGGAGTTCGACCTCGCCGCCCGCAGCTTCGTGCCCGGCGGCTTCACCCTGGCGGAGGCGAAAGGCGGCGCGGCCTGGCTGGACGCGGACACGCTGCTGCTGTCCTCCGCAGGCCAAGGCGCCACGCAGTCCGGCTACGCCAGCACCGTCCGGCTGTGGCCGCGCGGCGAAGCGCCGGGCGGGCCGATCTTCCAGGTCGGCTCGGCGAGCATGGCCGCCTCCGGCAGCTACGACCGCGAGAACGACCGGCTGCTGTTCGTGGAAACCACCGACTTCTTCAACAGCGCCGTGTTCGCCGGCGACCGCACCGGCCCCAGGCAGCGCTTCGACCTGCCGAGCGACGCCACTTTCGACTACGACCGCGGCTGGCTCGCCGTCCGGCCGCGCACGCCCTGGACCGTGAACGGGCGCACCCATGCGCCGGATACGGTGGTCGGCATCGGCCTGGACGCCTTCCTGGCCGGGGACCGGGATTTCACCTTGGTGTTCGAGCCTGAGCCGCGCCGGGCGCTGCAAGGCTTTTCCTGGGTCGGCGGCACGCTGCTGGTCAGCCTGCTGGACGAGCTGCGCCCCGTCTTCCTGCTGGTCGAACCCGGCGCCTGGACCAGCCGCGAGCTGCCTGGCCTGCCGCAAACCGGCACCGCGAGCGCCTGGGGGCTGGACACCCGCTCCGAGGAGTCGGACGGCACGCTGCTGGCCACCTCGCAGGACCCGCTGACCCCGCCGACCCTGTTCCTGGTGTCGCCCGGCCTCCCGGCCCCTGCCGTCCTGAAGCGGACCCCGCCCGCCTTCGACGCCGCCGGGTGCGCGGTGTCCCGGCACGAGGCGGTGTCCTCCGACGGCGAGCGCATCCCCTACGTGCAATCCGGCCCACCCGGCCTGACGGGGGACGCGCCCGTGCACATGAGCGGCTACGGCGGCTTCGCGATCTCCCGCCTGCCCAGCTACGGCATCGCTGCGGGCAAGCTGTGGCTGGAGCGCGGCGGCACCACCGTGCTGGCCAACATCCGCGGCGGCGGCGAGTTCGGCACCCGCTGGCACGAGGCGGGGCGGCGGGAGGGCAAGCGCCTGTCCCATGACGACTTCGCCGCCGTCGCCGCCGACCTGGTGCGCCGCGGCGTGACCCGGCCGGGCCGCATCGCGGCGGAAGGCGGCTCCAACGGCGGCCACCTGATCGCCAACATGCTGACGCGCTACCCCGAGCGGTTCGGCGCGCTGTTCTGCACCATTCCGCTGATCGACATGCGGCGCTACTCCAAGCTGCTGGCCGGCTCCAGCTGGATCGCGGAGTACGGCGACCCGGACAAGCCGGAGGACTGGGCGTTCCTCGGCCCGATGTCCGCCTACCATGCCGCCGAACCAGGCCGGCCCTACCCGCCGATCCTGCTTGCCACCGCCCGGCGGGACGACCGGGTGCATCCCGCCCACGCCCGCAAGATGGCCGCCAAGCTGCAAGCCATGGGCTATGACGCGCATTTCTACGAGCCGGCGGCGGGCGGCCACGGCTACGGCAAGGACAACGCGGAGGTGGCCGCCTTCGTGGCGCTCGGCATGGCGTTCCTGCGCCAAGCCATCGGGTGGGACGCGTAGCCGCCCTGCGGCTCGGGATGCGTAGCCGCCCTGCGGCTCGGGATGCATAGCCGCCCTGCCTTGCCGCCCCACCGCCCCGGCGCTACCTCCGCGGGCATGAGCAAGCCGTCGCTGAGCAAGGACAAGGTGCGCATCCTCCTGCTGGAGGGCGTGCACGAAAGCGCCGTCAGCCTGCTGGAACGCGCCGGCTACTCGCAGGTCATCCGCGTCGCCAAGGCATTGGACGGCGCGGCGCTGGCCGAGGCGGTGCGCGGCGTCCACATCCTGGGCATCCGCTCCCGCACCCAGTTGTCCGAGGCGGTGTTCGCCGCCGCCGACCGGCTGATGGTGGTGGGCTGCTTCAGCGTCGGCACCAACCAGGTGGAGCTGGGGGCGGCGCGTGGGCGCGGCATCCCCGTGTTCAACGCGCCCTATTCCAACACCCGCAGCGTGGCGGAGCTGGTGATCGGCGAGATCGTCATGCTGCTGCGCCGCATCACCCCGCGCTCGGCTGCGGCGCACCTCGGGCAGTGGGACAAGTCGGCGGCGGACAGCTTCGAGGTGCGCGGCAAGACGCTCGGCATCGTCGGCTACGGCTCGATCGGCTCGCAGCTCTCCACCCTGGCGGAGGGCATGGGGATGCGGGTGCTGTATCACGACGTGATCGACAAGCTGCGCCACGGCAACACGGAGCCGGTCGGCTCCTTGGAGGAGCTGCTGCACTTAAGCGACGTGGTGAGCCTGCACGTGCCGGAAACGGCCGACACGGCGGGGATGATCGGTGCTGCGCAGATCGCGGCGATGAAGCGCGGCGCCTACCTCATCAACAACGCCCGCGGCACGGTGGTGGACCTGGACGCGCTGGCGGAGGCGCTGCGCCGCGGCCACCTGCTGGGGGCGGCGATCGACGTGTTCCCGGTTGAGCCGGCCGGGGCGGCGGAGCGGTTCGTGTCCCCGTTGCAGGGCCTGCCCAACGTGATCCTCACCCCGCACATCGGCGGCTCCACCGGCGAGGCGCAGGAGCGGATCGGCGCGGAGGTGGCGCACAAGCTGATCGACTACAGCGACGCCGGGTCCACGCTGGGGGCGGTGAACTTCCCCCAGGTGCAGTTGCCCGGCCGCCCGGCCGCCACCCGCTACGTCCACATTCACCGCAACGTGCCAGGGATGCTGGGCCGGGTGAACGGCGTGTTCTCCAGCCGCGGCGTCAACATCGCCGGACAGTACCTGCAAACGGATGGCGAGCTGGGCTACGTGGTGGTGGACACCCAGGACGCGGAAGGCTGCGACGACTGCCTGGCGGAGCTGCGCGGCTTCGAGGGCACCATCAGGGCGCGGCTGATCCGGCGGCTGTAGCATTCAGGCCGCTCGCGTTTGATCCCCCGCCGTCGTCCCTGCGCAGCGTTTCGCTAAACGGCGGTGAGCTGCGCCTCGTCCAGCACCCGCTCGTGCGCGTCCAGCGCGTTCTTGACCCGGTACTGGCAAACCGGCCCGGTCACAGGCATGATGCGCACGACGGTGTAGATGCCGGGACGGGCGTTAACGTTGCTCCGGTCCGGCGACACTGCGACGCGGTCGCCGGCGGAAAACCTGTGCTTGATCATGATGCCTCCGCAGGGTTGCCCAGCACGTGAAGGCTAGCCTGCGCAGGCTGAAATGCGCATCGGTCCAGGCACGCTACACGGTAACGGCGCGTCACGCACGGATTAACCGGATCAGTGCCGCGCCCGGGCGATGGGCGGGACGAACAAGGGCGCCGTGTCCCAAGGGAACAGCACCCAGGTGTCCTGCGCCACCTCGGCCACGACCGTGTCCGCCCCGCTCCGTCCCGCAGGCTTGGCATACAGGCAGGCGAAGTGCGCGGCCGGCAGCATCCCGCGCACCAGCCGCGCGGTTTCGCCGCGGTCCACCAGGTCGTCGATCACCACGAACCCGGCGCCATTCCCGGCCGCGGCGGGCGGCTTCAGCAGGGCCGGCGCCCCCCTGGCCTCCTCGTCGTAGGAGGCCACGCACACCGTTTCCACCAGCCGGCATTCCAGCTCCCGCGCGACGATGGCCGCCGGAATCAAGCCGCCGCGGCTGACCGCCACGATCCCGCGCCAAGGCCCCAGGGCGGCCAGCGCCGTGGCCAGCTGGCGCGCGTCGCGGTGCAGCTGGTCCCAGGTGACGGTCGCGTAGGCGGTCAGAACAGCCGCCCGCCGTTGGGCACGGCCAGGTCGGGCCGCACCAGCGCCACGGCGCCATCCGCGTCCGGCATCCCCAGCACCCGCACTTCCGAGCTGAACCCGGCGACCTGGCGGGGCGCCAGGTTCACCACCGCGCACACCTGCCGGCCGATCAGCTGGTCCGCCGCGTAGTGCACCGTGACCTGCGCGGAGGACGCCTTCACGCCCAATTCCGCGCCGAAGTCGATCCAAAGCCTGAACGCGGGGTGGCGCGCCTCTGGGAAGGGCTGCGCGTCCACCACCGTGCCCACCCGGATGTCGAGCCGGTTGAAATCGTCCATCGTCGCCTGGCCGCTCATGCCGGTCATCCCATCCGCTGGTTGCCAAGCCCCGCCCGGCGTGGGAGCAATTTGGCTTATGCGCGACCTTCACCTGCCGGGCCGCTCCCCGGTTTACGCCACCCAGGCCATGGCTGCCACCTCCATGCCGGCCGCCACCCTCACGGCGCTTGACGTGCTGCGCGCCGGCGGCAACGCCATGGACGCGGCCGTCGCCGCCGCCGCCGTGCTGGGGGTGATCGAGCCGCATTCCACCGGCATCGGCGGAGATTGCTTTTGCCTGTGGAAGCAGCCGGGCCGCCCCGTCGTGGCGATGAACGGTTCCGGCCGCGCCCCCGCCGCCGCCGGCATCGGCTGGTTCGAGCAGCACGGCATCGCGGCGCTCGACGAACGGGGGCCGCACGCTGTCACCATCCCCGGCGCGGTCGGCGCGTGGGAAGCGCTGCTGGCGGCCCACGGCACGCGCGGCCTGGACGAGGCGCTGCAGCCCGCCATCCGCTTCGCCGCCGAGGGCTGGCCGGTGCACCACCGGGTGGCGACCGACTGGGCGGAAGCGGCGCCCAAGCTGCGGCAGAACGGCGCGGCCGCGTTCCTTCCGGGAGGGCAGCCGCCGCGCCCGGGCGACGTGTTCGTGCAGCCGGCGCTCGCCGAAACCCTGCGCACCCTTGCGCGGCAAGGGGCGCGCGGCTTCTACGAGGGCGCCGTCGCGGAGGACATGGTGGCCACCCTGCGCGCCCGCGGCGGCCTGCACACGGCGGAGGACTTCGCCGCCGGCCGCACCGCCGCGGAGTTCGTGCAGCCGATCCACCAGGCCTGGCGAGGCTGCGAGGTGTGGCAATGCCCGCCCAACGGCTCCGGCCTGATCGCGCTGATGATGCTGGGCATCCTGGACGGCTTCGCCACCGCCGCCGACCCGCTGGCGCCCGAGCGGCTGCACCGCCACGTCGAGGCCGCCCGGCTCGCCTTCCGCGACCGCAACGCCTTCCTGGCCGACCCGGCGCACGCCGACGTGCCCGTGGCCCGCCTGCTGGACCCGGCCTACCTCGCCGGGCTGCACGCCCTCATCGACCCGGCGCGGGCGATGACAAACCTGCCGCGGGCGGGGGAGGCGGCGCTGCCGCGGCACCGGGACACGGTTTATCTCTGCGTGGTGGACCGGGACGGCAACGTGTGCTCGTTCATCAACTCCCTTTACCAGAGCTTCGGCTCCGGCATCCTGGCGGAGCGCTCCGGCGTGATGCTGCACAACCGCGGCGCAGGCTTCGTGGTGCGGCGCGGCCACCCGAACTGCATCGCCGGCGGCAAGCGCCCCATGCACACCATCATCCCCGGGATGCTCACCAAGGACGGCGAGGCGGTGATGCCGTTCGGCGTCATGGGCGGCCACTTCCAGCCGATGGGGCAGACGCTGTTCCTCACCAACCTGCTGGAATACGGACTGGACATCCAGGCGGCGCTCGACCTGCCGCGGCTGTTCCCCTACGGCGGCCAGTTGGAGGTCGAGCGCGGCATCCCGCAGGCCACGGTGGACGCCCTGGCCGCGCTGGGCCACGGCCCCATCGAGATCGAGCGCCCGCACGGCGGCGGCCAGGCGATCTGGATCGACCACGCCCGCGGCACCCTGGTCGGCGGCTCGGACCCGCGCAAGGACGGCATGGCGCTGGGCTACTGAGATGTCGGTGATCCGCGCCTTCCTGCCGGTGATCCTGTTCGCCCTCCTGCTGGCCGTGATCGCCTTCGTGGGCTTCGCCTACTACTTCAGCTTCGACTGGCTGTGACCGAGCCGTGCGACCTGTCCGCCGCGGAGGCGCGGGCGCTGATCGGCCGCCGCGCGCTCTCGCCGGTGGAGCTGCTGGACAGCTGCATCGCCCGGGTGGAGGCGATCGACCCGGCGGTCAACGCCATGCCCGCGCGGGGATTCGAGGCTGCCCGAGCCGCGGCGGCGCGGGCGGAGCAGGCGGTGATGGCGAAGGATGGCCGCATCCTGCCGCCGCTGCACGGCCTGCCGCTGGGCGTGAAGGACCTGACCGCCGCCGCTGGCCTGCCGTTCACCCGCGGCAGCCTGCTGCACCGCGACGAGGTGGCGGCGGAGGATGCCCGGCTGGTGGCGGACCTGCGCCGGGCCGGCGCCATCGTGCTGGGCAAGACCAACACGCCGGAGTTCGGCGCCGGCGCCAACACCCGCAACGCCGTGTGGGGCGCCACCGGCAACCCGTTCGACCCGGCGCTCTCGGCTGCCGGGTCGTCCGGCGGCTCGGCGGCGGCGCTGGCCTGCGGCATGGTGCCGCTGGCGACCGGGACCGACATGGGCGGCAGCCTGCGCAACCCGGCGGCGTTCTGCGGCGTTGTCGGCTTGCGTCCCACCCCCGGCGTGGTGCCGGACGAAACGCGGCAGCACGGCTGGATGCCGCTCAGCACCAACGGCCCGATGGCGCGCACGGTGGAGGACACGTTCCTGCTGCTGTCGGCCATGGCGTCGCACGACCGGCGGGACCCGTGGACCCGGCCCCATCTGGCTGGCCCGCATCGGATGGATCTGGCCTCCCTGCGGGTGGCCCTCACGCCCGACCTCGGCTTCGCGCCGGTGGAGCAAGCGGTCGCGGCAACGTTCCGGGACAAGACGGCCCTGTTCCGCCACCTGTTCGCCGCCGCGGAGGATGCGGCGCCCGATTGCACGGGCGCCGACGAGGCCTTCGCGGTTCTGCGCGCCGTGGCATTCCTGGGCCGCCATGCGGACACGGTGCGCGACCGGCCCGGCGAGGTCGGCCCCAACATCCATGCCAACGTCGCGGAAGGCCTGCGCTACACGGCGGCCGACGTCGCCCGGGCGCTCACGCTGCAAACCGCCATGCAGCGACGATGGCTCAAGTTCTTTTCCGGCTTCGATTTCGTGCTCGCCCCGGCCATCAGCGTCACCCCGCGCCCCTGGTCCGAGCTGTACCCGGCGCGAATCGACGGCCGGACCCTGGACAGCTACTATCACTGGCTGGCGCTGGCCTACGCCGGCACCTTGGCGGGCCATCCCTGCCTGAGCCTGCCGGTGGGCCTGGACGCGGCGGGGATGCCGTTCGGGTTGCAGGTCATCGGCCGGCCCGGCGAGGACGCATCGCTGCTGTCCGCCGCCGGCGCGCTGGAAGCGGCCCTGGCCGGGGACCCCCGCACAGCCCGGCCCCGGCCCGACCTTGCACGGCTGCGCGCCGCCCCGCCGATCGCGCAGGCCCCGGGGTTCATGGGGCTTGGCTGACGCGCGCGACGGCCCTGGCGACCTGGCGCTGTCCCGGCTGATCCTGGACAGCCACTGGCGGCTGACCGGCTTCTCCCTGGTTCCGGCAGGCGTCGACGAGGCCCGGTGGCTGTATGAGGCGGCCCCGTTCTGCGTCCTCGCCCACGACACGGCATCGGACCCGCACTTCGTGTATGCCAACCGGGCGGCGCAGCGCTGCTTCGAGTACGGCTGGGCGGAGTTCCTCACCCTGCCGTCCCGCTTGTCCGCCGCTGCGCCGGACCGCGCCGAGCGGCAGCGCTTGTTCGACCTGGTGGCGCGCCAGGGCTATGCATCCGGCTACCGCGGGCTGCGCGTGGCCCGGTCCGGCCGGCAGTTCTGGATCGAGGACGGGACAGTCTGGCAGTTGGCCGACGCTGACGGCGCCGTGCACGGCGAGGCCGCCGCCTTCCCGCGCTGGCGCGACGTTTAAGGTGGGCCTGGCGGCGCCGCAGGACGGCATGAACCGCATCGTGCTGGCCAGCTTGGTCGGCACGGCGATCGAGTGCTATGACTTCTACGCCCACGGCACGGCCGCCGCCCTGGTGCTCGGGTCGCTGTTCTTCCCCCGGGCGCGGCCGGGACGCAGAGCCTGGCCGCGTTCGCCACCTTCGGCATCGCCTTCGTGGCGCGGCCGGTCGGCTCCTTCCTGTTCGGGCACTTCGGCGACCGGCTGGGGCGCAAATCGACCCTGGTGTCTTCCCTGCTGCTGATGGGAGGGTCCACCGTGCTGATCGGCTGCCTGCCGGGCTACGCCAGCGCCGGGTGGGCCGCGCCCGCGCTGCTGAGCCTGCTGCGGATGGGGCAGGGCGCCGGCCTTGGCGGCGAATCCGGCCTGCCGCGGCAGGAGGCGCTGGGCCTGCTGTGCGCCACGATCGTGGTCATGGCGGCGGTGGCACCCGTGTCGGCGCGGTTGGCGGACCGGTTCGGCGCCCGGACCGTCGTGTTGGCGGGCACGGCATCGGCGGCAGCGTCCGGGTTCACCGTGGCGCCGCTGCTCGGCGCGGGCACGGCGGCGGGAACGGGGACGTTCATGGCCCTGGAGTTGGCGCTGATGGGGGCGGTGTTCGCCCCGATGGGGGCGCTGCTGCCGGGCTCATTCCCCACGGCGGTGCGCTGCACGGGGGCATCCGCCGCCTACAACCTTGACGGCGTGCTCGGCGCGTCCCTGGCGCCCTATGCGGCGCAGCAGCTGCTGGAAGGCGGGCTGGCCGCCGTCGGGCTTTGCATCACCGGCACGGTCGCCGTCAGCATCGCCGCCCTGCTCATGCTGCCGCCTGCCGCAGGGGGCGGCCTTGCGGAGCGCTGAGCTGCGACATATGTTCCGTACACGTTGACGTAATAGGCAAGCAGTGCACGTTACCGGCATCCCCCGAGCCGCACCGTCCGAGCGCAACTTCACGGTGACGCAGCTCGCGGCCGAGTTGGGCGTCACCGCCCGCACGCTGCGCTTCTACGAGGACCGTGGCCTCCTGGAGCCGCAGCGGCTCGGGACCACGCGGTTCTACACCGCCCGCGACCGGGTGCGCATGAGGCTGATCCTGCGTGGCAAGCGGCTCGGGTTCTCCTTGCGGGACATCGCCCAGTACCTTGACCTGTATGATGCCGACGCGACTGGGACGGAGCAGCTCATGGCGCTCCAGGCCGCGGTGGCCGCCCGCATGGCCGCGCTGGAGGAGCAGCGCGCGGCTTTGGAGCAGACCCTGAGCGAACTGCGTGAGATCGCCCGCCAGACCAACCACACGCTCGCGCAACGAGCTGACTAGGAGAACACCTGAATGCCGTCCCCCGTCGTCATCGCCGGCTACGCCCGCTCGCCGTTCACCCTCGCCAAGAAGGGCGGCCTGGCCCGGGTGCGCCCGGACGACCTTGCGGCCCAGGTGATCCGCGAGCTGATCGCCCGCACGGGGGTCAAGCCGGAGGACATCGAGGACATCATCATGGGCTGCGCCTTTCCGGAGGGCGAGCAGGGCCTCAACGTGGCGCGGCTGATCGGCCTGCTCGCCGACCTGCCGATCTCCGTCGCAGGCATGACGGTCAACCGCTTCTGCGGCAGCTCCATGCAGTCCGTGCACATCGCCGCCGGGGCCATCGCGATGGGCGCGGGCGAGGTGTTCATCTGCGCCGGGGTGGAGAGCATGAGCCGCATCCCGATGGGCGGCTACAATCCGCTGATGAACCCGGTGCTGCACCAGAAGCAGCCTGGCGCCTACATGGGCATGGGCGAGACGGCGGAGAACGTGGCCCGGCAATGGCAGGTGCCGCGCGCGGAGCAGGAGGCGTTCGCGGTGCGCAGCCATGCCAAGGCCGCCGCCGCGCAGGCCGCGGGCAAGCTGGACGCCGAGATCGTCGCCATCCGCCACGGCCAGGCGGTGGTGGACAAGGACGGCTGCATCCGTCCGGAAACCACCGCGGAGGTGCTGGCCGGCCTGAAGCCCGCCTTCGACACGGACGGTTCCGTCACCGCCGGCACCTCCTCGCCGCTGACCGACGGATGCGCCGCCGTGCTGGTGACGACGGAGGCCTACGCCGAGCGCCACGGCCTCACTCCCCTGGCCCGGGTGCGCAGCCAGGCGGTGGCCGGCTGCGGCCCCGAGATCATGGGCGTGGGGCCGATCGGCGCGACCCGCAAAGCGCTGGCCCGCGCCGGGATCGAGATCGGGGCGGTGGACGTGGTGGAGCTGAACGAGGCGTTCAGCAGCCAGGCAATCGCCTCCGCGCGCGACATCGGCCTGCGGGACGAGACGCTGAACCTGGACGGCGGCGCGCTGGCCATCGGCCACCCGCTCGGCGCCACCGGCGCGCGCATCGTCGGCAAGGCGGCGAGCCTGCTTGCCCGCACCGGCGGCCGCTATGCGCTGGCGACCCAGTGCATCGGCGGCGGCCAGGGCATCGCCACCGTGCTGGAGCGGGTGTGATGCAGATCAAGAAGGTCGGCGTCATCGGCGCCGGGGTGATGGGGGCTGGCATCGCCGCCCAGGTCGCCAACGCCGGGGTGCCCGTGGTGCTGCTGGACATCGTGCCCGCCGGCGCCAACGACCGCAGCCAGGTGGCCAGCGGCGCGGTGGCCAAGATGCTGAAAACCGAGCCTGCGCCGTTCATGAGCGCGCGCGCCGCCAAGCTGGTGGAAACCGGCAACATCGAGGACGACCTCGGCCGCCTCGCCGAGTGCGACTGGATCATCGAGGTGATCGTCGAGCGCCCCGACATCAAGCAGGCGCTTTACCACAGGCTGGAAGCGGTGCGCCGCCCCGGATCGGCGGTGTCCTCCAACACCTCCACCATCCCGCTCCGCGTGCTGACCGACGGCATGGGCGAGGCGTTCAAGCGCGACTTTCTCATCACCCACTTCTTCAACCCACCGCGCTATATGCGCTTGCTGGAGGTCGTTCCCGGCCCGCGCACCGACCCGGCCACCGTGCAGGCGGTGGCCGACTTCGCCGACAAGGCGATGGGCAAGACGATCGTGACCTGCAACGACGCGCCTGGCTTCATAGCCAACCGCGTCGGCAACTACTGGCTGCAAGTCGCGGTGGTCGAGGCGTTCGACGGCGGCGTCACGGTCGAGGAGGCGGACGCCATCATCGGCAAGCCCTTCGGCATCCCCAGCACCGGCGTGTTCGGCCTGCTGGACCTGGTGGGCCTGGACCTAATGCCGCACATCAACGCCAGCCTCGGCCGCACCCTGGCGCCGGACGACGCGTTCCACGTCTACAACCGCGACATGCCGCTGCTGGGCCGCATGATCGAGCAGGGCATGATCGGGCGGAAGGGCAAGGGCGGGTTCTACCTGTTCGACCGCAAGACCCGGAAGAAGCAGGCGATCGACCTCCTGACCGGCGAGTACCGGCCGGAGCGCAAGCCCGAGCTGCCGGAGCTGGCGGCGCGCGAGCTGACCAAGATCATGGACGCCCCCACCAAAGCCGGGCGCTACGCCTGGGCGGTGATGGGCCAGACGCTCGCCTACGCCGCGGGCGTGGTGCCGGAGGCTGCGGGCACGCTGGTCGATGTCGATGCCGCCATGCGCCTGGGCTATGCCTGGCGCTGGGGTCCGTTCGAGCTGATCGACAAGCTCGGCACCGCCTGGTTCGCGGCCAAGCTGCGCGCCGAGGGCAAGGCCGTGCCCAAGCTGGTGGAGCTGGCGGCAGGCCGGCCGTTCTACCGCGTGCAGGACGGGCGCAAGCAGTTCCTCACCCTGGAAGGCGAGTACCGGGACGTGCCGCGCGCACCCGGCGTGCTGCTGCTGGAAGACGTCAAGCTCCGCTCCGAGCCGATGCTGAAGAACGCCTCGGCCTGCGTGTGGGACATCGGCGACGGCGTGCTGTGCTTCGAGTTCACCTCCAAGTCCAACTCGCTGGACGACGCGATCATGTCCCTGCTGGGCAAGGCGGTCGCGCTGGTGAAGGAGCGCTTCAAGGCGCTGGTGATCTACAACGAGGGGCAGAACTTCTCCGTCGGCGCCAACCTGGGCACGGCGCTGTTCGCCGCCAACATCGCGGCCTGGGGCGAGATCGAGCGCTCCGTCGCGGGCGGGCAGCAGGCCTACAAGGCGCTGAAATACGCGCCGTTCCCCACCGTGTCGGCCCCTGCCGGCATGGCGCTGGGCGGCGGCTGCGAGATCCTGCTGCACTCCAGCGCGGTGCAGGCCCACGCCGAAAGCTACATCGGCCTGGTGGAATGCGGCGTGGGGCTGCTGCCGGGCTGGGGCGGCTGCAAGGAGATGCTCGGGCGCTGGGCCGCGGAAGGCAAGCTGCCCGGCGGCCCGATGCCGGCGCCGGCCAAGGTGTTCGAGACCGTCAGCACTGCCACCACGTCCAAGTCGGCGGCGCAGGCCCGCGACCACCTGTTCCTGCGCGCCGGCGACGGCATCACCATGAACCGCGACCGGCTGCTGGCGGACGCCAAGGCCAAGGCATTGTCCCTGGTCGAAGGCTACCAGCCGCCGGAGCCGCGGGCAGTGCAGCTGCCGGGTCCGTCCGGCGCTTTGGCGATGCGGCTGGCGGCGGAGGGCTTCCACAAGCGCGGCATCGCCACAGATCATGACCTCGTGGTGTCCGCCGTGCTGGCCGACGTGCTGGCGGGCGGCGACACCGACCTGACCGAAACGGTTTCGGAGGACCGCTTGCTGGAGCTGGAGCGCGCCGGGCTGCTCAAGCTGATGAAAACGGCGGCGACGCTGGCCCGGGTGGAGCACACGCTCGCCACCGGCAAGCCGCTGCGCAACTAGACCCTGAAGGAGCCACCAGAATGCAGACCTACAAAGCTCCCGTCCGCGACATGCGCTTCGTCATCCACGAGCTGCATGACAGCGCCAAGCTCACCGCCATGCGCGGCCTGGAGGAGGTGACGCCCGACCTGATCGACACCATCCTGGAGGAGGCCGGCAAGTTCGTCGAAAGCGTGCTGCTGCCGATCAACGCCAGCGGCGATGAGGAAGGCTGCGCCTACGAGAACGGCGTTGTCCGCACCCCCAAGGGCTTCAAGCAGGCCTACGACGCGTTCCGGGAGGCCGGCTGGACCGCCATCGCCGCCGAGCCGGAGTTCGGCGGCCAGGGCCTGCCGGAGGTGGTGAACAAGCAGATCGAGGAGATGATCTCCGCCTGCAACGCCTCCTTCGGGCTGTATCCCGGCCTGACCCACGGCGCGTACCAGGCGATCCTGGACCACGGCACGGACGAGCTGAAGCAGCGTTACCTGCCCAAGATGGTGGACGGCACCTGGTCCGGCACCATGTGCCTGACGGAGGCGCATTGCGGCACCGACCTTGGCATGTTGCGCACCAAGGCGGTCCCGCAGGAGGACGGCAGCCACAAGCTCACCGGCTCCAAGATATTCATCACCGCCGGGGAGCATGACCTGACGGAGAACATCATCCACCTGGTGCTGGCCCGCCTGCCGAACGCGCCGGCCGGGGTGAAGGGCATCAGCCTGTTCCTGGTGCCCAAGTTCCTGCCCGATGATGCGGGAGGCCCCGGCGCCCGCAACGGCGTCGTGTGCACCTCCATCGAGCACAAGATGGGCATCAAGGCCTCCGCCACCTGCCAGATCAGCTTCGACGAGGCCACCGGCTGGCTGATCGGCGAGCCGCACCGCGGCCTGAAGGCCATGTTCACCATGATGAACAGCGAGCGCCTTTCCGTCGGCGTGCAGGGCCTGGGCGCTGCCGAAGCCGCCTACCAGGGCGCCGTGTTCTACGCCAAGGACCGCATCCAGGGCCGCTCGCTGTCCGGTGCCAAGGACAAGGCGAAGGCTGCCGACCCCATCCTGGTCCACCCCGACGTGCGCCGCATGTTGATGACCATCCGCGCCTACACCGAGGGCTGCCGCGCCCTTGGCGGCTGGGTGGCGCAAGAACTCGACACCGTGGCCCGCTCCGACGACCCGGCGGCCAAGGCGGAGGCCGAGGACTTCACCGCGCTCATGACGCCCATCGTCAAGGCGCTGTTCACCGACATTGGCTTCGAGATGGCCAGCGTCGGCATGCAGGTCTACGGCGGCCACGGCTACGTCCGCGACCACGGCATGGAGCAGTACGTGCGGGACGCCCGCATCGCCATGATCTACGAGGGCACCAACGGCGTGCAGGCGCTCGACCTGGTGGGCCGCAAGCTGCCCGCCAACATGGGCCGTTCCCTGCGCCGCTTCTTCCACCCCGTCAGCGAGTACATCGCCGCTCACCGCGACGACCCGGCGGTAGGCGCCATGACCAAGGCGCTGGAACGCGCGTTCGGCGCCTTGCAGCTTGCCACGGCCCAGATCGCCACCTCCGGCCTGCGGGACCCGGAGGAGGCAGGCGCCGCCGCCACCGACTACCTGCGGCTGTTCGGGCTGGTGGCGATGGGATTCATGTGGGTCCGCTCGGCGGAGATCGCGCACCGCAAGCTGCCCACCGCCAACGGCGACGCCCGCTTCTACCAGGCCAAGCTGCACACGGCGCAGTTCTACATGGACCGGCTGCTGCCGCAGGCCGGGTCGCTCTACCTGGCGATCAAGTCCGGCAAGGGCGCGATGATGGCGATGGATGAAGCCATGTTCTGATGGCAGCGGCCTCAAGCGCCGTTGCTTCGATCTTTCCCTTCTCCCGCTTGCGGGAGAAGGGTTTCTCGCGCAGATCAAGCGCAACCCCGTCCATGCCAGTGAACAGGGGTTTTCTCGACGCAGCGCACATCTGGTGCGAGGGTGTCGGCATGGGCAGGCTCGCCATGCCGGTCCCGCTTCCAGCGGGTTGGTGGCGGTGATCCGATGCGCCCAGCCGCCGCCGGAGGCCGTGGGAGCAGTCGATCGTTGCCTTGCGGGGCTTCAGCACTCGCGCAGCAGGACTTTGACCGCCCTGGTTGAAGCTGCGGCGCCGCAATCCTAGGCCGTCAACTGCATCCATGCAGCAAACGGCGGCGAGCATGGCATGGCTTTGCAAACCGCCCTTCCTATGTTGCATTGCAGCATGAACCCTGGCCGCCCGTCCGCCGCCCGCTTCGACTCGGAGCGCATGTTCCGTCCCCGCTCCTTGGCCGTGTTCGACGGGGAGGGCCGGATCGGCCAGCAGGTGCTCGCCAACCTCGCTGCCAGCGCCTTTCCTGGCGACATCCAGCTGGTGCCTTCCGGCGCAGACCCGGCCGCGGCCGACCTCGCCATCTTCGCGTCCGAGGCGGCGCCGGTCGCCCCGTTGCTGCCGGGCTTGCTGCGGGCGGGCATTCACGCCGGGGTGGCGCTGGGCATGGCGCCGGACATCGCCGCCGGGCAGGCGGCGACGGGCGTGCGCATCCTGGGCGCCGGTTCGTTCGGCATCGCCTGCCCGTCGATCCGGCTGGATGCGACCCTGTCCCACCTGCGGCCCCAGCCCGGCCGCGTGGCCTTGGTCTCGCAGTCGGCGGCGATGTGCCGGGCGGTGCTGGATTGGGCGGAGCCGAACGGTGTCGGCTTCAGCCAGATCGTCGGCATTGGCGGCAACGCGGGCGCCGGGTTTGATGTCGTGCTGGACTTCCTGGCGC
Organism: uncultured Acetobacteraceae bacterium; assembly: GCA_964245495.1. Classification (GTDB taxonomy): domain Bacteria; phylum Pseudomonadota; class Alphaproteobacteria; order Acetobacterales; family Acetobacteraceae; genus LMUY01. The sequence goes on along the minus strand of CAXTNC010000042.1, from coordinate 677 downwards.
GCGACGCCGGCACTGGGCCGATCCTGCTGGACATCCGCCGCATCCGGAACGCGCGCGCCTTCCTGTCCGCCGCCCGCGCCGCCGCCCGGCTGCGCCCCGTGGTGGCCCTGCGCGCCGGCAGCCGCCTGCTCGACCCCACCGGCCGGGCGGAGATGGTGTTCGACGCCGCGCTGAACCGGGCCGGCGTGCTGACCGTCTCGCGCCTGGAGGACATGCTGGCCGCGCTGGAAACGCTCACCCGCGCGCCGGCCCCCCGCAGCGAGGCGCTGGCGATCGTGAGCAACGCGATCGGCCCCGGCCGCATGGCGGCGGACGCGGCCCTGGGCAGCGGCATCCCGCTCGCCGCCCTGACGCCGGAAACGCAGGAGGTGCTGCGCCTGGCGTTTCCCGCCGAGGGCGTGGCGGACGTGGTCTACGTCGGCGTCCAGGCGCCCACGCGGCTGGCGGACGCTGCCGCCATGCTGTCCGGCGCGCGCGAGGTCGGCGGCATCCTGGTCGTGCTGGCGCCCACCGGGCCTGCGGACATGGCGGGGGTGGAAGCGTTGGCGGCGGTTCCGCGCGGCCGGGCGCCGCTGCTGGTGTGCGCCATGGGCGAGACCACGGGCGCGGGCCATCGCCGCCGGCTGGCGGGGGCGGGGGTGCCGGCCTTCGCCTCGCCCGAGCAGGCGGTGCAGGGT
>CAXTNC010000041.1:13361-18614 GCA_964245495.1 uncultured Acetobacteraceae bacterium | reverse complement strand
GCCGCGCCCACCTCGGCCGCGCGCACCGGGCGCAGGACGGGCCGGACGATGGCTGAGTCCGGCTGGCGGACGCTGCTCGCGCCGTCATTTGCTGCGCCGTCTTCCACCCCGGCCGCTTCCTCCGCGCCAGTCAGTGTTCTCGCACAGCCATCGCGGGGCTGAGCAGCCATGGCAGCGAGGGGCGGAAAACAGGTCGCGCTCCTGGACTGTCGGTGTTAACTGACGGCCTTATGAGCAGCAGTTCGGGCGGTCGGATGCTGATCACCGTGGCATTGTGCACCTTCAACAGGTCGGCCTCGCTTGCCAGGACGCTGCGATCGCTTGAGCGCAGCGCGCCCATCGCCGAGCCATGGGAGGTGCTGGTCGTCGATAACGGCAGCACGGACGGCACGCAGGATGTCGTCAAGCAGTTCGAGGCGCGGCTTCCCATCCGAACGGTGCTTGAGCCGCGGCCCGGCCTGGCCATTGCGCGGAACACGGCGAGCGCGCACGCGCGGGGCGATCACATGGCTTGCACCGACGACGACGTGATCGTCGCGGCGGATTGGCTTGGCGCCTACGCCGCGGCCTTCGCCCGGTGGCCGGATGCGGCGCTGTTCGGCGGCCGCATCGTCCCGGTGCTGGAAGAGCCTGTCACCCCCTGGTTCCCCAAGGCGCTGCCGCACCTCGGCCTGCCGTTCGCGGCCCGCAACCTGGCCGACACGCCCATCGCCCTCAAGCCGGACGGCGACACGATCCCGTTCGGCGCCAACTACGCGGTGCGCACCGCGGTGCAGCGGCAGTTTCCCTTCGACCCGGAGCTGGGCGCGGGCAAGCTGCACTTCGGTGAGGAGACGACTTGCTTCATGGCCATGCTCGCGGCCGGGCACGAAGGCCGCTGGCTGCCGGATTGCGTCGTGGAGCACATGATAGCCCCGAAGCGGCAGACCGCGGCCTACGTGGCGGATTGGTTCAGCGGGCTTGGCCGGACGGAGGCATGGCGCGGCGAGTGCCCGGACGGGCCGCGCATCTTCGGCGTGCCGCGCTGGCTATGGCGTCGGCTGGCGGTCCGCACGCTCAATTACCGCCTGTCGCGGCTGCATGCGCGGCCGGACGTCTGGATGCGCAAGCTCGTCGCGCTGGCCCAGGACCAAGGCCGGATCGCCCATTTCAAGGCAGTCAGGGCGGAAAGAAAGGATTTCGTCAGGATTTCCGGCCATTGAGGGCCATGAGCAGCAAAAGCGGGTTGACGGCATGACCAGCTACTCGGAGCACCGCTTCGATACGCTGGATGGCGTGCGCGGCACCGCCGCAATGGTAGTAGCCGTCTACCATTACTACGGGGACGGCAAGATCGTTTTCCTGTTGAATTCGTACATAGCCGTCGATCTGTTCTTCATCCTAAGCGGATTTGTCATCGTGCACGCCTACGAAGCCAAGCTGATTGGCGGAATGACCTTCTCTGAGTTCATCATACGCCGCATCGCTCGCCTTTGGCCCCTCATGGCGGCCAGCTTGCTTGCCGGTGCGCCTGTGTTTTGGGCTTGGAACACGCTCAACAATTTCGACTACACATTGCGGGACGTCGTTGCGTCAACGTCCACGAACATGGTTTTCATTCCCTTCTTCAGCCTGAAAAAGTCCTATTCTGGATCGCTTTGTCCAACCGATGGCGCGCTCTGGTCTGTTTTCTTTGAAATGTTCTTGAGCCTTGCGTTTGCAAAATTCTTGAAACTCCGTGTGAAGGACTTGCTTGTTTATTCTTGCGTGTTCCTTGGCGTGCTGTTGCTATACAGCGTTGTTTACGCCTTCTCAAACTATGAGGACGCACTGAAGCCTGATTTCGGTTGGAAGATTGACGGTTTCGTTGGTGGATTTCCGAGATGCCTGTTCGGGTTCCTGGCGGGCATGTTCACCTACCGCGTTTGGCGCGACCGTGAACGGATCGGGTTCATGAGAAGAATCAGCCTTGTCAGGTTTCTGTCGCCGATCTCGATATACGTCGCGGTGCTTGTCATGCTGCTCTGGCCATGGAGAGCATATGGGCTGTATTACTTTGCAGCGGCCAGCCTGGCTGCCCCAACGATCGTCCTCCTGGCCGCCTGCACCCCATGCCGGACCCGGTGGCTGAGCAAAGGCTCCAGGTTCCTCGGTTGGATGTCATACCCGGTCTACTGCCTCCACCAGCCCGTGTTCACCGGGGTGAGCGCGCTGGACCGCTACGCCGGCCTGCCGACGGCGGGCGTGTCCAGGCAATCCGTCGCCTTGTGCGTGACGCTGGCCGCGGCGGCGGCCCTGGCATGGTCCTTGGATCGCCTCCGCGTCCAGCAGCGCCTCACCCGGGGCCTCATGGCCTGCTTCCGCGTCGAGCCGGGCAGGCCGGCCGCATCGGCGTTGTCCCTCCATGGCTGACCGGCCCCCTCAGCCGGGCTGCGCGCCCAAGCGGCCGGGTCCCGCGTCGTGGGACGGCTTGCGCGCGTGAGTTGGTAACCATGGCGGCGTATGGTTCCCTCGGCCGGCGCGTCGGGCCTGCGATCCTGCCGGTTAGGGCACTCCGATGATGGACACCAACACCCCGCCCGCCTCCATCACCTCGCGCGTCGTCACCGGCGCCGGGTGGATGGTGGCGTGGCGCATGGTCAGCCGCATGTTGGGCTTTGTCAGCATGTTGATCCTCGCCGGCCTGCTGGCGCCCAAGGATTTCGGCATCGTCGCCATGGCCACCGCCGTCACCGGCGCCATCGAGGGCCTGTCGCAGCTCGGCGTGCGGGACGCGCTGGTGCGGCTCCACGACGAGCGGCGGGACTACTACGACACCGCCTTCACCTTCCAGGTCGCCCGCGCCCTGCTCACGGCCCTGCTGATCGCCGGGCTGAGCCTGTTCGCGTCCGGCCTGCTGGGCGAGCCGCGGCTGCAGCCCATCCTGCTGCTCCTGGCCTTCTTCACGGTCGTGACCGGGTGCGAGAACATCGGCGTCGTCAGGTTCAGCCGCGCGCTGGATTTCCGCACCCAGTTCTTCCTGCAAGCAGCGCCCCGGCTGCTCGGCTTCGCCGTGACCACCGCGCTGGCCTTCCTGCTGCATTCCTACTGGGCGCTGGTCGCCGGCGCCGCGATGGCCAAGCTCAGCAGCGTCGTGGCCAGCTACGTGGCCTCCCCGCACCGGCCCCGCTTCGGCCTGGCCGGCTGGCGGTACCTGCTGCACTTCTCGTTCTGGAGCTGGGCCGGCGGCCTCGCGCTGATGGTGCTGACCCGGGCCGACCCCTTCCTGCTCGGCCCGGCGCTGGGCACGGCCGCCTTCGGCCTTTACGTGCTGTCCAGCGAGATCGCGTCCTTGCCAGTCACCGAGCTGCTGGAGCCGGCCTGCACCGCGCTGTTCCCCGGATTCTCCCTGGCGCGCCGCAGCGGGTCGGAGCCGGTGGCCATGGGCCTGTCCGTCGCCGGCGCCCTGGCGCTGTGCACCATCCCGTTCTCCGCCGGCATCTCCGCCTGTTCCGGCTACCTGGTGGCCAGCCTGCTCGGCCCGCAGTGGGATGCGGCGCGGCCGTTGATCGCCACCCTGGCCTGGATGTGCATGTTCCTGCCGTTCAGCTGGGTGGCGGTCACGGTGCTGTCCGCGCAGGGCCAGGTGCGCCGGGTGTTCGCCAGCCACGCCATCGCCGCCGCCATCAAGGTTTGCGGCATCCTGCTCGTCCGCCACACGCAGGACTTGAGCCTGATCGGCGAAACGGTGGTGGCGATCATCGCGGTGGAGTCGGTGATGTTCGTTTGGCAGCTCCGCGCCGCGGGCAACACGGAGCTGCGCAGCCTGGCCATGACGCTGCTGCGCGCTGCCGTTTCGGTGGCGGCGACGTGCGCGGTGCTCAGCTTCGTTCCGGGCGCGTGGGCGCACGTGGGCCTGGCGCGGGGCTACGCCCTGGTTGCCGGCGGCGCTGTCGGCTGTCTCACCTTCGTGGTGTTCTTTGCCTGCCAGACCGCCTTGTGGGTGGCGTGCGGCCGGCCTGCGGGTGCGGAAAGCCGGATCGCGGGCCTGTTGAAGCACGATCCGCGCGTCCAGCGCGCGCTTCGGTGGCGCGGTTGAGGCGGCGCTTGCCGCACGGCCGCAGCGTCAATGCGCCAAGGGCGGGAAAGCGCTGAGGATGACCTGCTCGGCTCTGCTGTAGCCGCGCAGGTGCCGGGCCAGCATCGGGCCTTTGAGCGGCAGCGACTTGAGGTAGCACGCGAACTCGGGCACCTCGCGGGGATCGACGCACAGCGCGCGCAGGGCGAACGCCAGGCCCCGCAGCCGCCTTCCGTTCAGGGCGTTGTTCATCGCGATGTCCTTGTAGGTTCCATAGCAGAACCAGCGCAGTTCCTTGCGCACGATGCGCAGCGCCGGGTCCCGCCGTGCGACCTGGACGCTGTGCACCAGCTTGGCGGACATGCGGGCGGGGGAACGCATCATGCTGGCGCCCTGCCGCCGCAGCAGGTAGGTGACCTCGCGCAGGTAGTCCATCGGGGCATGAACGGAGAGCTGCAGGCAGAGCAGCCAGTCCTCGCCGTAGATCAGGCTTGGATGGAAGCTCCCGACTTCAGCGATCAGGTCCTTGCGGACCAGGTTCGCGCCCAGCGGAACCCAGTTGCCGATCAGCTCCCTGGTGAGGGCTGGCGCGGCAAGGCGCGCCGGCCGGCCATCCTCCGGCCGCAATCCGTCCCCCGCCAGGAAGGGGAACGGGCGCAACTCTTCCCCGGCATGGAGGCTGGCATACCCGCCGCCGATCCATCGCGTTTCGGGTTGCCCGCGCAGCACCGCTTCGGCCCGGTCCAGCTTGCCGTTCGGCCACAGGTCATCGGAGTCGATGAAGCCGATCCAGTCGTGCACGGCATGACGCACGCCCACCGCCCGGGCCTGGCCCGGGCCTGCGTTCCTCGCCTGACGGATCACCCGCGTGCCGCCTGCCTCGGCTTCATGCAGGGCTTTCAGGGTGGCAGGGTCGGTCGAGGCATCGTCCACCAGGATCATCTCACAGGCGTGCGGCCCTGACTGCTCCAGCACGGACCGGATGGCGGCTGCGAGCAGGTTCGGCGCTGTGTTGAACACCGGGCAGATCACTGAAACGTCCATAGGTCAGCTCACCCGTCGCGTTGCCGGCCGGCGATGGCGCGCGCAAGGGCGGGCGGCAACCCGGCGATGGCGCACTTGACCGTCTGCTTGGGGGACCGCGCGCCCCGCGGCAACAAACGCCGGATCGCGCCCACGGCGCCGAAGTCCCGCCGGGCGAACGCGCTGTCCAGCGC
>CAXTNC010000041.1:6649-13351 GCA_964245495.1 uncultured Acetobacteraceae bacterium | reverse complement strand
GCGCCGCGCTGGCCCGGATGGCGGCGGCCCGCGGCGCCAGCTCCGGACGGGTGGACAGCGCGTGCTCCAGCACCAGCGCGTCCCCCAGGTTCATCTTCTCCGAGTCGCCGGAGAAGTTGCTGGCGTGCTTGCGGATCGCGGCAAGCGGTCGCCGCACCACGCCGACTGGCGGCCGGGCCGCCACGCGCAGGGCGGTCGCGAAATCGCAGCCGACGATGCGGCTCACCCCCTCGTCCCAGCCGCCCGCCGCCGCGAACGCTGCCCGGTCCACCATCATGCAGGACGGGAAGAACGGCTGGAACGCCAGCAGGCGCTCCACGATCGCGCCGTCAAACACGCCGGCATCCGGCCCGGTGGGGCGCAGGCCGGACCAGAAGCCGGCCGGCGCGTCCTCGAACTTGCTGCGCGCGGACGCGGTGGCGCCTTGCAGAACGCGAAAATCCGAGTAGCAGGCCAGCAGGCCCGGCTCCGCCTGCCACTGCGCCGACAGAACGGCCAGGAAGTCGGGCAACCACAGGTCGTCGCTGTCGCAAAACGCCACCAGGCGGCCCTGCGCCAGCCGCAGCCCGACGTTGCGCGCCGCCAGGTCCCCGCTGTTCGGGATGCGCACGGCCGTCACGTGGCGGCCGTAGCTGGCGAGGACGGCGGGCGTGCCGTCCTGCGAGCCATCATCCACGACGATGACCTCGTCAGGCGGCATGGTTTGGGCAAACACGGCGTCCAGCGTCTCGCGGATCAGCCCGGCACGGTTGTAGGTCGGGATGACGACGCTGATGCCAGCCATGGATGCTCCTCGCCCCGCCCGCTTAGCAAGGAGCGTTTACCAAAATGCGAACGCGCGCAGCAGCGAAACGAACACACCTCGCGGCCCATGCCGCGGCAGCGCCGAAGCCCGGCGGCTTGTCAGTTGATGTTAACCTCTCCGCCTTATTATAACCGCAGCCGAAGCAGATCGAGATGGCAATGCGCACGCGAGCGACACGACAGGCTTCCGTTCTCCTGGCCATGCTCTGCCTCGCCGGGTGCGGCGGCTCCCGCACCACCGTCGGCCCGGCGCAGACCAACGGCACGACGGAAAGCAGCTACATCCTCGGCCCGGGAGACAACCTCAGCATCACGGTCTATCGCGCGCCGGAGCTGAGCGTGAACCTGCCGGTGCGCCCGGACGGCAAGATCTCCACCCCGCTCATCCCCGACATGGCAGCCGCCGGCAAGACGCCGACCCAGCTCGGCCACGACTTGGAAGGCAAGCTCAAGGACTACGTCAAGACGCCCAACGTCACCGTCGTGGTGATGGGCTTCGTCGGCCCGTTCGACCGGCAGATCCGCGTGATCGGGGAGGCCACCCAGCCGCTCGCCCTGCCGTACCGGGACCACATGACCCTGCTGGACGTGATCATCGAGGCCAAGGGCCTGACCCGCTTCGCCGCCGGCAACAACGCGGAGATCATCCGCCGCAACGGCAACCAGACGGACACCATCCACGTCCGGCTGGGCGACCTGATCCGGGACGGGGACATCTCCAAGAACGTCGGCATGCAGCCCGGCGACACGCTGATCATCCCGCAGACCTGGTTCTGACCCGGCCATGATCTTCATCCGCAGCCTGGTCAGCCGCTATCTCACGGTGTCCTGGAAGCATCGCTGGGCGGCGCTGGCCATCGCGTGGGTGGTCTGCCTGGCCGGCTGGGCAGGCGTGAGCGCCTTGCCCAACCAGTACCAATCCAGCGCGCGCCTGTACGTGGACACGGGCGCGGTGCTGACCCCGCTGCTGCACGGCCTCGCCATCGACAGCTCGACCGGCAGCGACGTGGACATCCTGCAGCGCACCCTGCTGAGCCGCCCGAACCTGCAGAAGCTGATCTCCAAGACGGACCTGGGCGCCCGCGCCGCCACCCAGGCGCAGCGGGACCAGCTGATCCAGTCGCTCACGACCAGCATCCGCATCATCCCGCAGACCCGCAACCTGTTCACCATCGAGTACACGGACACCAGCCCGAAGCTGGCGCGGGACGTGGTGCAAACCATCGTCACCATCTTCGTCGAAAGCGCCACCGGGACCTCGCGGGAGGACATGGAAGGCGCGCGGGTGTTCCTGGAACGGCAGATCACCTCCTACGAGGACAAGCTGCGCGCCGCCGAGCAGGCCCGCGCCGCCTTCCAAGTCAAGTACGCCGACCTGCTGCCTGGCGCCGACGGCGGGGCGTCCCGCTTGGACGCGGCGCGCGACCAAGCCCAGTCGTTGCGCGGACAGGTGACGGACGCGGCGGCCCGGCGGGACCTGCTGAAGCAGGAGATGGCCACCACGCCTCCCTTGCTGGTGACGGAAACGGCCGGTGGCGGCCCAGGCGGCGTGTCCGACATGGCGGCTGCCGAGCGCACCCTGCAGCAGCTCCGCCTGCGGCTGACGGAAAAGAACCCGGACGTCATCGCGGCGCGCGAGGCCGTCGCGGCCGCGCGCGCGTCCGGCGGGTCCGCATCCGGCGGGGCGACGGCTCCGCGCAACCGCTCCGTGCCGAACCCCGTGTTCGAGCAGTTGAAGATACGGCTGCTCGACGCCGAAAGCGCGCTCGCCTCGCTCCAGCGGCAAGCGGGGGAGGCCGCGGACCAGGAGGCCCGGCTGGCGGACATCGCGCGGGGCGCGCCGGGCGTGCAGGCCCAGTTCGTCAACCTGAACCGGGACTACGAGGTGCTGCGCAAGAACTATGACGAGCTGCTCGCCCGGCGGGAGTCGATGCGGATCGGCGCGGCGGCCGACGAGGAGGCGGACAAGGTGAAGCTGCGCGTGGTGGACGCTCCGCAAATCCCGACGGCGCCGGCCGGGCCGAAGCGCTTGCTGCTGACGGCTGGCGTGCTGGTGGCAGGGGTGGGCGCAGGCTTGGCGCTGGTGTTCCTGCTGGTCCAGCTGGACACCTCGTTCTACTCGGTCCAGGGCCTGCGGGAGATCGGGCTGCCCGTGCTGGGCGGCATCTCCATGCAGGCGCGTCCGCGGCGCAGGGCGCGCAGCGCCGGGCTGGCCGGGTTCGCGGCCGGGTTCGCGCTGCTCCTGGCCGTGTTCGGCGGCTTCGCGACCTACCCGATGTGGCTGCAAAAGGTCCTCTGATGGAACCGCACCCTTCCCACCTGATCGAGCGCGCGGCCAAGCGGATGGGCGGCCGGGAAAATGCGGCGGCCGGGTTGCTGGAGGAGCAGCCAGGGTTCGTTCCGCCGCCGGCGCCGGAGCGCGTGCCCGCCGTGCCCAGCTCCCAGGACCCGGTTTTGCAGGCCCTGGCCGACGACACTGCCGTGCCGGTGCGGGTGCAGGCCCGGGCGGAGCCTGAACCGAAGCCTGTCCCTGCCGGCGCGGACGCCCGGGCGCCGCGGCCCGGTGCCCAGAGCTTGGCTGACGACATCGCCATCCCGGCGATGCGCGTGCAAGCCGCGCCGCAGCCTGCGGCGCTTGCTCCGGCCAGCATCGACGCTGCCACGCTGAAGCGGGCCGGCATGATGGACTGGGCCAACACCCGGGAGCGTTTGTCCGAGGAGTTCCGGATCGTCCAGGGCCAGGTGCTGCAAGCGGTCGCGGGCACGGCGGCGAGGTCCACGGCGTTCGCCAACCTGGTCATGCTGACCAGCGCCCGGCCCGGCGAGGGCAAGAGCTTCTCGGCCCTCAACCTGGCCGGCAGCCTGGCCAGCTGCAGCCACAAGCCGGTCATCCTGGTGGACGTGGACCTGCAGCGCTGCACCCTCAGCACGAACCTGGACCTGCTGGCCCGGCCTGGCCTGCTGGACCTCGCATACGACAGCCGGCTGCCGATGCCGGACGTGCTGACCGGGACCGCCCTGCCGAACCTGCGCGTCCTGCCCGTCGGCCAGCCACGGCCTGACATGCCGAGCGGGGGCAAGCCGGTCGTCACGGCGCTGGAACGGCTGTGCCGCGCCCACCGGGACTGCCTGATCGTGCTGGACACGCCGCCCTGCCTGTCGAGCAGCTATCCCAGCATGTTGGCGCCTTCCGTCGGCCAGGTCGTCATGCTGGTGGAGGCGCAGCGCACGCAGCGGGCGGAGCTGGAGTCGGCGCTTGACCTCATCGACGCGTGCCCGACGGTGATGCTGCTCCTGAACAAGGTGCAGATGACCGCCAGCGACACCTTCGGGGCGTATGGCTACTGAGCCGACCCAACGGGCCGCATCTCAGCGCACCATGACCAAGCCGCGTCCTCCACCATCGGTCCGCCTGGCCGTCTGGGCCGGGCTGGGCAGCTTGGCGCTGCCCGCGGCGGCCCGCGCGGACATCGTGCCGCCAGCCGACTTCGTGGCGCCCGCGCTGGCACCCATCAGCCCGGACATCCAGGCCGGCTTCCGCTCCGTCGTGGACGGCCTGCTCGGCAACAGCACGCCGGAGGACCGGGCCTTCACGCTCACCCCGTCCATCGGCGTGCAGGAGCTGGTGACGGACAACGTGTTCCAGGCAAGCAACCCGCGCCGGGCGGACTTGGTGACGTCGATCCTGCCCGCGGTGACGCTGAGCGGCCAATCGCGCCTGGTGCAGGCCAACATCACCTACGCGCCGGACGTGCAGCTTTACGCCAGCACCGGCCAGCAGGACCAGGTGGCGCAGCTGTTCAACGGCTCCGTGCTGGCCACGGCCGTGCCGGATACGCTGTTCCTCACCGCCCATGGCTACGGCAACCAGCAATCCGCCAGCGGCAACTACGGCCAGAACGGCTTGCCCTACTACAGCAACCAGAACCGCACCAACACCCTCTCGTTCGACGTTTCGCCGTACGCCACGCACCGGTTCGGCGGCCTGGGCACGGCGCGGGCGGGCTACGTGTTCAGCTACACGGACACCACCGGCAACGCGCCGTTCAACTCCCTGGCGACGCCGCTGCGGCTGGGCCCGCTGCTGCCGCCGGCGCTCAGCCAGAACTTCGCCAACGGCGCCACGCGCTCCAACGAGGAGTACGCCGACTTCACCACCGGGGAGAACTTCGGCCGCCTCAACGACAGCCTGCGGCTGGACGCGGTGCAGTACTCCAGCACGGGCAACACGGTGCTGAGCGGCGCACGGCGCACGACGGCGATCGACAGCGCCGGCTACGGCATCAACCGCACGGTGGCGGCGCTCGCCAGCCTGGGCTACGAGGACATCAACTATTCCGGCGCCAACCCCGTCCGGATCAGGGACGCTGTGTGGAGCGCGGGCTTCCGGCTGACGCCGAACGAGCGGAGCGTCTTCACCTTCACCTACGGCCACCGGGACGGCTTCGACGCGCCCCAGGCGAGCTTGTCCTACGCCGTGACGGCGCGCCTGCGCGTGTTCGGCAGCTACACCGAGGGTCTGACCACGAGCCAGGAAGAGATCCAGGACAGCCTGGACGCCACCACCGTGGACCAGTTCGGCAACAGCATCGACACCGTGACCGGCGCGCCGGCCCTGATCTCGGACCAGCTGCTGCCGCAGCAGAACGAGCTGTACCGGCTGTCCCGGTTCTCCGCGACCGCGATCACCACCTATGACCGGGACGTGTTCTCGCTGAACGTGGAGGCCGAGCGGCGCAAGGTGATCAGCAACGGCAGCCCGGTCAACGGCCTCAACGGCTTCTCTGACCGGGCGGTGTTCGGCAACGGCAGTTGGACGCACGCGCTGACGCCGGTGCTGTCCGGCACGGCCTCGGTGTTCTACACCAGCACCAAGTCGGAAACCGTGCCGGCGACGTCGTTCCAAACCGTGGGCCTGAACCTGCAAACTGGGTACGCCCTCAGCCCCACGTTAACCGGAACGGCAGGATACTATGTCACAAACCAGTCCACCAACGTGGCTGGGCAGAATATCCTGGTGAACGCAGTCCTCGTCGGCCTTCGCAAGAGCCTGTAAGCGGTCGCACCCATGTACGCACAGTTTTACGGCCTGACGGGCCTGCCGTTTCAGCTGACGCCGGACAGCCGGTTCTTCTTCCGCAGCGCCGGGCACTCGCGCGCCGTCTCGCACCTGATCTATGGGCTGGAGCAGCAGGAAGGCTTCATCGTCATCACCGGGGAGGTGGGCGCGGGCAAGACGACGCTGGTGGAGCTGCTCTGGTCGCGGCTGGATTCCGCGTCCTACGTGATGAACCGCATCATGACGACGCGGGTGTCCGCTGACGACCTGATGCGCCTGGTCGCCAGCGGCTTCGGCGTGGAGGCCGCGGCGGACAAGGCGCAGCTGCTTCGGCTGACGGAGGAGAAGCTGCGCGAGGTGCGGGCCACAGGCCGCCGCGCTTTGCTGGTGATCGACGAGGTGCAGAACCTTTCGGTCGAGGGGCTGAAGGAGCTGCGGATGCTGTCCAACCTTTCGGCCGATGGGCGGTCCCTGCTGCAGATCATCCTGCTGGGGCAGCCGGAGTTCCGCCAGACCATCGCCAGGCCCGAGCTGAACCAGGTGCGCCAGTGCGTGCTGGCGTCCTACCATCTGGGCCCGCTCACGCTGCCCGAAACGCAGGCCTACGTGGAGCACCGGCTGGCGTTGGTCGGGTGGGACGGCCGCCCGGCCTGGCACGCCGCGGCCTTCGCCGGCATCCACCGGCACACCGGCGGCATCCCGCGCCGCATCAACCGGCTGTGCTCGCGCCTGCTGCTGCACGGGGCGCTGGAGGAGGCGGAAGTGATCACCGCCCCCATGGTGGAGGCAACCGCGTTGGAACTGGACGAGGACATCGGCGGGGAGGCAGCGGCCGCACC
>CAXTNC010000041.1:0-6549 GCA_964245495.1 uncultured Acetobacteraceae bacterium | reverse complement strand
GCACCGGCACCGGCGCAGCCTGCCGGCGACATGGCGTCGCGGGTCGAGATGCTGCAAGGCATCCTCAAGCTGCTCGGGGCGGCGGTGCCGTGACGCGCATCTGCAACGCGATGAGCGTGGACGTGGAGGACTACTTCCAGGTGCAGGCCTTTGCCGGCGCCGTGCCCCGCACCGATTGGGACGGCGTGCCGCGCCGGGTGGAGGCCAACACCGACCGCATCCTCCAGCAGTTCGCGGACGCGCAGGTTCGCGCCACCTTCTTCACCCTGGGCTGGGTGGCGGAGCGGCATCCGGCGCTGGTCCGCCGCATCGTGGCCGCCGGGCACGAGCTGGCCAGCCACGGCTATGACCACGTCCTCGCGCACCGGTTCACCCCGGCCGAGTTCGGCGCCGATGTCGGCCGCACCCGGCGCATCCTGGAGGACATCGGCGGCGTGCCCGTCACCGGCTACCGCGCGCCCACCTTCTCCGTAGGCCCGCGCAACCCGTGGGCGTTCGAGCAGCTGGAACGGCAGGGCTACCGCTACAGCTCCAGCGTGTTCCCGATCCGGCATGACCTGTACGGCGTGCCGGACGCGCCGCGGGCGCCGTACCGGCCCGGCCCCGGCACGCTGTGGGAGCTGCCGATGACCACCGTGCGGCTGCTGCGGCGCAACCTGCCGTGCTCCGGCGGCGGGTATTTCCGCCTGCTGCCCTACCGGCTGTTCCGCATCGGCTTGCAGCGGCTGAACCGGGCGGAGCAGCGCCCCGGCATCTTCTACTTCCACCCGTGGGAGGTGGACCCGGACCAGCCGCGCATCGCGGGCGCCGGCCGCATGTCCCGCTTCCGCCATTACGTGAACATCGGCCGCATGTCCGGCCGGGTGGACCGCCTGCTGCGGGATTTCGCGTGGGACCGCATGGACCGCGTCTTCGCCCCGCAGCTGGAGTCCTGACCCGGTGGCCGTGACATGCCGCCCGCTGGAAGACGCGGCCGAACCCGCCTGGGACGCCTTCGTGACGGGGCAGCCCGCCGGCACGTTCTTCCACCTGGCCGGATGGCGCCGCGTGATCGACCGCGCCTTCGGCCATCCGACCCGCTACGTCCTGGCTGAGCGCGACGGCGCCGTCACCGGCGTGCTGCCGCTGGTCCACGTGCGCAGCCGCCTGTTCGGCCACGCGCTCGTGTCCAACCCGTTCTGCGTCTACGGCGGCCCGCTCGCGGCCGATGCCGAGAGCGCGGACGCCCTGACCGATCATGCTTCGGAGCTGCTGCGCCGCACCGGCGTGCCCTCCCTGGAGTTCCGCTTCCTGCATCCGGAGCCGGAGCGCGAGGGCTGGGTGTCCCGCGCGGACGAGCTGTACGTCACGTTCCGCAAGCCCATCGTGGCCGATGCGGAAGCCAACCTGAAGGCGATCCCGCGCAAGCAGCGGGCGGTGGTGCGCAAGGGCATCAGCAACAAGCTCCAAGCGGTGCAGGACAGCGGCGTGGACCGGCTGCACGGCATCTACGCCGAAAGCGTGCGCAACCTCGGCACGCCCGTGTTCTCCCGCCGCTATTTCCAGGCGCTGCGGGACGTGTTCGGGGACCAGGCGGACGTGCTGACGGTGCTGGACGAGGGCCGCCCGCTCGCCTCCGTGCTGAACTTCACCTTCCGTGACGAGGTGCTGCCCTATTACGGCGGCGGCACGGCAGCGGCGCGCACCCGGGCCGCCAACGACTTCATGTACTGGGAGGTCATGCGCCGGGCCGGCGAGCGCGGCATCCGGCTGTTCGATTTCGGCCGCAGCAAGCTCGGCACCGGCGCGTTCGCCTTCAAGAAGAACCTGGGCTTCGACCCGGCGCCGCTGCACTACCGCTACAAGCTGCGCCCCGGCGCGTCCTTGCCGGACCACAACCCGCTCAACCCGAAGTACCGCCTGTTCATCGCCGCCTGGAAGAAGCTGCCGCTGCCGGTGGCCAAGCTGATCGGGCCGCCCATCGTGCGCGGCATCGGCTGATCCCGTGCAGGACCTGCTGTTCCTCTGCCACCGCATCCCCTACCCGCCGGACAAGGGCGACAAGATACGCGCCTGGCACATGCTGCGCCACCTGGCGCAAACCCACCGCGTGCACCTCGGCTGCCTCGCCGACGACCCGGCGGACCTGGTTCATCTCCCGCTGCTGCGCCAGCTCTGCGCCAGCGTCGAGTGCCCCAGCATCGGCAAGCGCAGCCAGCGCCTGCACGCGCTGGCCCGGCTGCGCCCCGGACGCCCGCTGACGCTTGACTACTTCCACCATGCCGGCTTGCAGGCCTGGGTGGACCGCACGATGCGGGCAGGGACGGTCGGGCGGGTGTTCGTGTTCTCCTCCGCCATGGCCCAGTACGTCATGCATCACGCCATGCATCACGGGACAGCCACCGCGATCATGGACATGGTCGATGTCGATTCCGAGAAGTGGGCCACCTACGCGCAGCAGGCCCGCCTGCCGATGCGGCCGGTCTGGGCGCGCGAAGGGCGCACCCTGCTGGCCTATGAGCGCCAGGTGGCCGCCTGGTTCGGCCACACCCTGTTCGTGTCGGAAGACGAGTGCCGGCGCTTCGTGGACCTGGCGCCGGAAAGCCGGGGGCGGGCAGGGTGGGTGGAGAACGGCGTCGATCTGGAATACTTCTCCATGGCGCACGCCGGATCGTCACCCTATCCTGATCGGTCTGCCATCGTGTTCACCGGCACCATGGATTACCGCCCGAACGTGGACGCGGTGGAGTTCTTCGCCCGCGCCGTGCTGCCCCTGGTGCGGGCGCGCCATCCCGCGGCCACCTTCCACATCGTGGGCGCCAGCCCGAACCCGGCGGTGCAGGCGCTGGCGGCGTTGCCCGGCGTGTCCGTGGCGGGCTGGGTGGCTGACATCCGCCCCTACATGGCCCATGCCGCGCTGGCCGTGGCGCCGCTGCGGATCGCCCGCGGCATCCAGAACAAGGTGCTGGAAGCGATGGCGATGGCCCGCCCGGTGCTCGTCTCCCCGCAGGCGCTGGAGGGGCTGCGGGCGAACCCGGGCCATGACCTGCTGGTGGCCGAAACGCCGGACGCCATGGCGGAACGGGCGGCGGAGGTGCTGCAAGGCGGCCATCCCGGCCTGGGCGCCGCGGCCCGCGCCACGGTCGAGCGCTCCTATTCCTGGGCCGCCGCCTTGCAGCGGCTGGACCGGCTGATGGCGGCGTGAGCGCGCGGGCCGGCCTGGCGGCGCCCACGGCGCAGCGCCTGAGCGCGGCCCTGCCGGCGCTGGGGCTGGGCTTGGTGCTGCTCGGCATGGCATTCCACCGGGAGGCGGCCGCGGCCGTGTCCGTCTGGTCCGTGTCCACCGCCTACAACCATTGCTTCCTGGTGCTGCCGATCGCCGCCTGGCTGGCGTGGGAGCGGCGGGAGCGGGTGGCCGCCGTGGCGCTGCGCCCGCTGCCATGGGCGGCCTTGCTGGCCGCGCCGCTGGCCATCGCCTGGCTGGCGGCCGAGCGGCGGGGGGTCATGGAGGGGCGCCAGGTCGTGGCGCTGGCCTGCGCCGCGCTGCTCGCGCTGGCGGTGCTGGGCTGGGCGATGGTGCGCGCCTTCGCCGCCCCGCTGGTCTACCTGATGTTCCTGGTGCCGTTCGGCGCGTTCCTGACGGCGCCGCTGCAGGGCTTCACCGCCGGGTTCGTGGTGCGGGGGCTGAACCTGCTGCATATCGCGAACTACTCGGACGGCTACACCATCGAGATCCCGGAAGGCGTGTTCTACGTCGCGGAGGCCTGCGCCGGGTTGCGCTTCCTGATCGCGGCGGTGGCGTTCGGCGTGCTTTACGCCTTCACCCTGTATCGCAGCCTGCTGCGCCGGGTGGTGTTCGTGGCAGCTTGCGTGGTGCTGGCGGTGGTGGCCAACGGCGTCCGCGCGCTCGGCATCGTGGCGGCCGGGCACTGGATCGGCAGCGCGGAGGCTGCCGCCGCCGACCACATCATCTATGGCTGGCTGTTCTTCTCCCTCGTGCTGCTGCTGCTGATCGCCGTGGGCCTGCCGTTCCGCCAGGATGTCGGGCGGCAGCGTCCGCCGCCGGTTCCCCAGCCAGGCTTGCCCGGCCGCCGCATGATCCTGACCGCAGCCGGCCTCGGGTTGCTGGCCGCAGCGGGTCCGCTGCTGGCGGGCCGGCTGGACCGGGCGGCGGCGCGGCAGGTTGTGGCAGCACCTGGCGCCATCCCCGGCTGCGAGCCGTCCAGCCGCGTCTGGGAGGAAGGCGAGGCCGCGCTGTCCGAAGCGGGGGCGACCCGGCGCGCGTTCACGTGCGAGGGGGCGGTGCAGGTCCTGGCGGTCGCCTTCCCGCCCCGCACCAACCCGATGGCGCTGCTGGCCGCCCAGCGCAGCCTGACGGCGCTGGACGACGACGACGCGGGCAGCTTCGCCATGCGGGACGCGGGCGCGCCTGGCTGGCAAGGCGCTGCATCGGCCAAGCTGCGCCAGGCGTTCGCGTCGGCGCTGTGGGCCGGCGGCGAACCCATGGGCGGCGGCCTGCGCGGCCGGCTGCGGCAGGCGAGCGGCAGCCTGGCCGGCACGGACCCGGCGGTGATCCTCCTTGTGGCCCAGGCCAGCGGCGTGAGCACCCTGGAAGCCTGGCTGCAGCGCGCCAACGCCCGCGGGTTGTCGGCGCAGATGGCGGCGCTCACCACCGACCTCCGATGAGCGGGGCCGCCCCGGACTCGGTCCTCGCCAAGACCGCCAAGGGCGCCGGCTGGGTGATCGGCTGGCGCATGATGACCCGGGCGCTCGGCCTGCTCAGCACCCTCTGCCTGGTCCGCCTCCTGCTGCCGGCCGATTTCGGCCTGGTCACGCTGGCCACGGGGTTCTCCCAGGCCATCGACTCGCTGTCCTCCCTGGGGGTGGAGGAGGCCGTCATCCGCGAGGAACGCCCGACGCGGGACCTGTACGACAGCGCGTTCACCATCAACGTCATCCGCGGCGCGGCCACGGCGGCGCTCGTGGCGGGCGCGGCCTGGCCGGTGGCGCAGTTCTTCGGGGACCCGCGGCTGTTCCCGGTCATGCTGGCGCTGGCTGCCGGCGCGTTGGTGGCGGCGTTCGAGAACATCGGCATCGTGGACTTCCGCCGGGACCTGACCTTCGAGAAGGAGTTCGTGCTGATGCTGCTGCCCCGCCTGGCCAGCATCGCGGTCGCGATCGGCCTGGCGTTCGCTTTCCACACCCACTGGGCGCTGGTCAGCGCCATCCTCGTGGGCATCCTGCTGCGGACGGTCCTGGGCTACCGGATGCACCCGTGCCGCCCGCGGCTGCGGCTGCCCGCGTGGCGGCAGATCGCCGGCTTCTCGTTCTGGTCCTGGCTGCTGAGCCTGAGCAGCCTCCTGCGGGACCGCTGCGACGGGTTCGTCATCGGCCGGGTGTTCGGCATCGCGCAGGTGGGCGTGTTCGCCGTAGGCTCGGAGATCGCGTCCCTGCCGGCGACGGAGCTGATCTCGCCGCTGTCCCGGGCGTGCTTCTCCGGCTTCGCCGCCACCCGGGGCGACAAGGCGGGCACGGCCGAAACCTTTCTTCGCGTGATCGGCAGCGCGGCGCTGCTGGCGGTCCCGGCCGGCGTCGGCCTGTCCCTGGTGGCGGACCCGGTGGTGCGGCTGGCGTTCGGCGCCGCCTGGTCCGGCGCCGCAGTGGTGATCCAGGTGCTCGGAGTGGCGCTGACGCTGATGGTGGGCGGCGCCATCGGCTCCGCGCTGCTGAACGCCCACGCCCTGCTCCGTCCGCTGCTCGGCATCCAGGCGCTCTCGGTGGCGGTGAAGCTCGCGCTGCTGATCGTGCTGACGCCGTGGCGCGGCCTGCTTGGCGCGGCCCTGGTGGTCAGCCTTGCCACGGCGCTGGAGCAGGGCCTCACCTTGGCGCTGACCCTGCGCTACTTGGGGCTGGGCGGCGCGGACGTGCTGCGGGTGACGTGGCCGAGCCTGCTGGGCGCGTCTGCCATGGCGGCAGGGATGGCGGCGCTCGGTTTCGGATGGACGGCGGTGAACCGAAGCGGGGCGGCCTTGGCGGGGGCGCTGCTGGCAGCCGTCATGGCCGGCGCCGTCATCTATGCCGCCGCCGTCGGCGCTTGCTGGGCCGTGCGGGGCCGGCCGGACGGGGCCGAGCGGGACATGCTGGGAATGATCAGCCGCATGGGGGCAAACGCCGCGGTTCTGGTCAGGCGAGGCCGCGCACGGCCCACTTGATGTTCACAGCCTCGGACCCTGCTGGCGCTGACCCGGCGGCGGCAGGCTTTCCTGCTGCACGGGCGGCGGCGGCGGCGCGCTGCCGGCGGTGCCCTGCAGCCATTCCCCCAGCGAGCGCTTCACCTGGTACTCGAACTCCACGTTCATGTCCGCCATCATCTGCACCACGAAGTCGTACAGCACGGCGCGGGAGTCCTCGCCCGTGTCCGAGCTGGTGCGGCGGCGCGCCACGCGGGCCTCGGCGTAGCCCGCCCGGTCCCCGCCGGCGCCTGCGAACACGTCCAGATGCACGGCCATCAGGCCGTCGATCCCGTCGCCCGCCCGCCGCAGGCCGGCCTCGTCGATGACGAACACCGCC
>CAXTNC010000040.1:9375-19400 GCA_964245495.1 uncultured Acetobacteraceae bacterium | reverse complement strand
CCGCAGTCCAGCATCATCAGTTTGGCGGTCAAGATATGCTGATCGTGTTCAGCATGGCCTGCATGAATGGCTTGGCCAGGATGTCGGCCAACTTGAGGCAGCCAGCTTGATCGCCAGCGTTTGCATGCAGGGGCAAGGGTAGCTTGATCGGTCCAGGTTTCGTAGGTCAGGAACCGGCCGGGCGTTTGGCGGTCCTCCAGCAGGGTGTAATGCTGGCAGCCCAACTCCTTGCGAGCGATTTCGAAGAACGGCACCAAGATGTCGCGGAGCGCATCGGCACGGTCCGGCCTGGAAATGAGCTTGGCAGTCACAACCAAAGCGCCCGCGGTGTCGGCGGCGCTGGCAGCGCCGGCCGCAGCAAGCATCAATCCCCGCGACAAGGCCGCGACTTGCAGAAGATGGCGGCGGCCCATGGCGTTTTTGGTCGAGTTTGTTTATTTCGTGTCATAGCCTGTCGCGCTGGCACTTGACTCGGCAACCAGGCTGCAAACTTGCATTGGCCGGTTTGCTCTCTTGATCGCAGGTCTTGACACACAGAGTTGATCTGCCTCGCCACAGCAGATCCATGGTGTTCGCTGTTGCAGCGAAACTGTCACACGCTTCCCCGTTTAACATTTGGTGGAAACTGACCCAAAGCCTCGGAGGACGGAGATGACCGGCACGCAATCCGCCGACGAACTGCCTTTGACCAGATGGCTGCGCTTGAGCCTGACTGCCAAGTACCAGGCACCTGTTCAAGATCCTCTGCCGCAAGCCTTGGCTGAGTTGCTGCGGCGACCCGGCTAGAACAGTCCCCTCACCCGCCCGTCCGGTCCCAGGCCGATGGCCTCGGCGGCAGGGTGGCGGGGCAAGCCTGGCATGGTCATGACCTCGCCGCAGATCGCCACGACGAAACCAGCTCCTGCTGACAGCCTGACTTCCCGGACCGGGAGAACGTGCGCGTCCGGGGCGCCCAGCAGCGCCGGATGGGCAGTGAAGCTGTACTGCGTCTTGGCGATGCAGACTGACAGATGGCCAAATCCCGCGGCCTCAAATGCGGCCAGCCGCTTGCTGGCTGCTGGCGCCATCTCGATGTCCGAAGCACGGTATATCTCGCGCGCCACCGTGCGCAGCTTGTCCGCCAGGGCCATGCCGTCCGGATAAAGCAGCCGGAAGGCAGCCCTTCCGCCATCGACCCGGCGCATGACGGCGCGGGCCAGCCCTTCCGCCCCGGCCGCGCCGTCCGACCAATGGGAGCAGGGCACGACTTCCACCCCCGGCACAGCCGCCTGGACCGCCTCGTATTCCGCCGCCGTGTCGCCCAAGAAGCGGTTGATCGCGACCACGACGGGCAGGCCGAACTTTCCCATGTTCTCCACATGCCGGGCGAGGTTGACGGCCCCCCGGGACACGGCCGCTGCATCCTCTCGCGCCAGCTCCGCCCGGGCCGCCCCGCCGTGCATCTTGAGCGCGCGCACGGTGGCGACCACGACGCAGCAGGCCGGATGCAAGCCAGCGGAGCGGCACTTGATGTCCAGGAACTTCTCGCCGCCCAGGTCGGCGCCGAACCCGGCCTCCGTCACCACCACGTCGGCCAGCTTCAGCCCGAGCTGGGTCGCCATCACGGAGTTGCAGCCATGGGCGATGTTGGCGAACGGCCCGCCATGAACCAGGGCGGGGGAGCCTTCCAGCGTTTGCACCAGGTTGGGCTGGAATGCGTCGCGCAGCAGCGCCGCCATCGCTCCATCCGCCTTCAGGTCCCGCGCCGTCACCGGCCCGTCCCGCCCGGGTGCGGCGATCATGCGGCCGAGCCGGTCCTGCAAGTCGGCCAGGTTCCGCGCCAGGCAGAACACCGCCATCACCTCGGAAGCGACCGTGATGTCAAACGAGTCCTGCCGGGGCAATCCGTTGCCGGGTCCGCCCAGGCCCGCCACCACCTCCCGCAGGGCGCGGTCGTTCATGTCCAGCGCCCGCCGCCAGCTGACCCGGCGCGTGTCGATGCCGAGCGCGTTGCCCCAGTGGACATGGTTGTCCAGCATGGCCGCCAGCAGGTTGTTCGCCGCCGTGATGGCGTGGAAGTCGCCGGTGAAGTGCAGGTTGATTTCGGCCATCGGCGCCACCTGCGCCATGCCGCCGCCCGTGGCGCCCCCCTTCACGCCGAAGCACGGCCCGAGCGAAGGCTCGCGCAGGCAGATGGCCGCGCGCCGCCCGATCCGGCGCAACGCATCCCCGAGTCCGATGGTGGTGGTGGTCTTGCCCTCCCCCGCGGGGGTGGGGCTGATGCCGGTGACCAGCACCAGCGCGCCGTCTGGCCGGTCGGCCACGCTGTCGATGAATGGGAAGCCGATCTTGGCCTTGAACCGGCCGTATGGCTCCAGTGCGTCCGCCGGGACGCCGAGTTCAGCGGCGACGGCGGCGATCGGGCGGAGCGCCGCCGCATCCGCGATGTCGATGTCGCTGCGCATCATGCCGCGCGTGCGGCCGTGATGTTCATCCCAGCCAGGACCTCGCCCATCGCCGCGACCGCGTCCGTCATGTCCCCCGGCGTGATGGCGCCGATGCAGCCGACGCGGAAGGACGGTTCCGGGGTGTCATGGAAGTTGCTGATGAGGAAGCCGCGCGCCTTCAGCCCTTCCACGAAGCCCGGCAGGGACCAGGCAGGATGGGCCGGCGCCCGCACGTTCACCACGACCGGCCCCTGCACCGCCTCCGGCAGCCAAGGGCGCAGGCCGAGCTGCTGCACGCCGTCATACAGGGCGCGCTGGATGGCCGTGTAGCGCGCCAGCCGCGCCGCGCAGCCGCCTTCGGCCTCCCACAAGTCCAAAGCCGCCTGGAACGCCGCCAGGATTTGCGCCGGCGGGGTGAAGCGGAAGCAACCCCACCCCATCCGCAGGCTATGCTGGTACACGTCGGCCAAATCCAGCGACCAGCTGCCGGCGCGGCCCTGGCACTCGAGAAGGCGGTCCACCCGCGCCACGGCGAAGGCCAGGCCGGGCAGCCCTTCCAGGCACTTGTTGGCGGTGAACACAACGGCATCCACTGCGGGCAGCGCGTCCAGGTCGAGCGGCAGCGCCCCGAAGGCGGAAACGGCATCCACGATCACCCGGCAGCCGGCGCGTGCGGCGGCCTCAGCCAAGGCGGGGGCGTCATGGCAAATGCCGGTGCTGGTTTCGCTGTAGACCAGCAGCGCGTGGCTGATCGCCGGGTCGGCACGCAGGGCAGCTTCCAGGGTGGCCGGATCCACCCGCTCGTCGTCCGGCACAGGCAGCATGCTCACGTCGCAGCCGGCCTCTCGCGCCAGGCGCGCGGCGCGGCCAGCATAGGCGCCGGTTGCGGGCACGAGCACGCGGCTGCCGCGCGGCACGAAGGTGCGGACCGCGGCTTCCAGCACGAAATGGCCGCAGCCTTGCAGCGGCAGCGCCGCGTGCACGCCCGGGCGCGCCTGGGCCGCCCGCAGCACCCGGGCGCGCACATCCTCGTTCAAGGGGCGGAAGTCATCGTCCCACGGGGCATAGTCCTGCGCGGCGGCGGCACGGACGGAGGGATGGGTGGAAACCGGGCCTGGGATCAACAGCTTCATCACGCCCACCGCCTTGGCCCGTTTGCCCGAAGAGATCAAGCGCGATAGTCAAACCGTGGTCTGCCTGGCCCGCTAGGCGGCCCCGTCCCACTCGGCTACGGTCGCGCCATGACGATACCGTTCACGCTGCCCGACTGGGTGCCCGCCTGGGTGAGCTTCGCCCTGGTCGTGATCGCCGTGCTGTTCCTGCTGGCCTTCCTGCTGATGCCGTTCAGCGTGTTCGGAATCAAAGGCCGGCTGGACGGCGTGGAAGCGCGGCTGGACGAGATCCAGGGCGAAATCCGCAGCCTCGCGCTGCGCCTGCCGGAGCCGGGCCGGGTGGAGTACGAGAGCGACGGGAACGAGCGCCGCCGCTGGACGCAGCCGGACCGCCTGCCGCCCATCCCGCCCCGCGCCTCCGGCCCGGGCGTGGCAGTCAGCCGGCGCAGCCGGTCCGAGCCGCGGTTCGACCCGAGCTGAGCCGCGCATGGGCGCTCCCGGGCTGACCCGCGCGTGAGCGCTCCCGGGCTGACCCGCGCGTGAGCGCTTCGCTGACGGCCAACCCGGCAGCAGGCCCAGTCGAGCGCATCAGCTTCGTCGCCGCCCGCACGGACGCCGCGGAGGCGAGCCGCACCCGGCTGGCCGGGCGTTACGGCGATGCGGGCCTGGCGGACGCGCAGGTGATCGTGGCCTTGGGCGGAGACGGCCACCTGCTGGAAACGCTGCACGCCCTGACGGGCCGGGCGACCCCGATCTACGGCATGAACTGCGGTTCGGTCGGCTTCATGATGAACCCGTTCAACGAGGAAGACCTGCCGCGGCGGCTGGAAAACGCCCAGGCCGCCGTGCTGCACCCGCTGCGGATGCACGCCGTGACCCAGACGGGCGCGGTGGAGGAGGCGGTGGCGCTGAACGAGGTCAGCCTGCTGCGCCAGCTGCGCCAGGCGGCCAAGATACGCATCTCGGTCGATGGACGGATACGGCTGCCCGAACTGATCTGCGACGGCGTGCTGATCGCCACTCCCGCCGGCTCCACGGCCTACAACCTGTCGGCGCACGGCCCGATCGTGCCGCTCTCGGCCAACCTGCTGCCGCTCACCCCCATCAGCGCCTTCCGCCCCCGGCGCTGGCGCGGCGCGCTGCTGCCGAGCACGGCGGACGTGCTGTTCGAGGTGCTGGAGCCGGACAAGCGCCCGGTGGCCGCGGTGGCGGACGCCTTCGAGGTCCGCAACGTGGCTTCCGTCGCGGTGAGCGAGGACCGCTCGATCTTCTGGACGGTGCTGTTCGACCCGGAGATGGCGCTGTCCGAGCGGATCATCACGGAGCAGTTCACGGTTTAGGGCTCAGGATGTAATAGGATGGCGTTGAACGCCGACCAGGAACTGCGTGAACACGAACTGAGGGTGGAGCAGATGACTACGAATATCGAGCAGATGCACGCCAACATCGACAGGATGCGGTTCGACATCGACCATGCCAACCGCCAACTCCGGCGCCAGACCTACGGGATCTTCTTTCAGGTCGTGGGCCTGGTGGTAGGGGCTTTCGCGGCCGGCGCGGCTTGGGCGCACTACTTTCACTCCTAAGCGCAGCAAGCCCTATCTTACCCGCCGCCCGAACACCGCATGGTAGGCCACCAGCACCACCACCGCGCCCAGCACCGCCACGATCATGCTGGCGATGTCAAAATGGCTTTCCCACGCGTCGCCCGTGAAGAACGACACCAGGTAGCCGCCCACCACCGCGCCCACGATGCCGAGCACGATGTCCAGCACCAGCCCAGACCCTGACTTGTTAACGATCTTGCTCGCGATGAACCCGGCGATCAGCCCGAACACGACCCAGCCGATGACGCTCATGGCCTGCTTTCCTACACGTTGAACCGGAACAGCAGCACGTCGCCGTCGCGCACCACGTAGTCACGGCCTTCCACGCGCATCCGCCCGGCCTCCTTGGCGCCTGCCTCGCCGCGCAGCGCCACGTAGTCGTCGTACGCGATCGTCTCGCAGGCGATGAAGCCGCGCTCGAAATCGTTGTGGATCACCGCGGCCGCCTGCGGCGCCTTGGTCTGCGCCGTGATCGTCCAGGCCCGCGTCTCCTTCGGGCCGACCGTGAAATAGGTCAGCAGGCCCAGCAGCCCGTAGCCCGCCCGGATCACCCGGTCCAGCCCGCTGTCGGCCAGTCCCAGCCCGGCCAGGAACTCCGCCCGGTCCTCCTCCGGCAGTTGGCTGACCTCCGCCTCGATCGCGGCCGACACCACGACGCTCGCCGCCCCGGACGCCTGCGCCATGGCGGCCACGGCGGCCGAGCGGGCGTTGCCCTCCGCCGCGTCCGCCTCCGCCACGTTGCACACGTACAGGACCGGCTTGGAGGTCAGCAGCTGCAGCCGGCGCACAGCTTCCGCCTCGCCGGGCGGGATGGCGCTGCGGGCGGGTCGGCCGGCCTGCAACGCCGCGATCAGCGGCTCCATCAGCGCCACGGCCGCCAGGCTGTCGCGGTCGCCGCCGCGTGCCTTCTTCCCCGCCGGCAGCAGGCGCTTCTCCAGGCTGTCCAGGTCGGACAGCATCAGCTCGGTTTCCACCGTTTCGGCATCGCGGATCGGGTCGATGCTGCCTTCCACGTGGGTGATGTCGTCGTCGTCGAAGCAACGCAGCACGTGGATGATGGCGTCCACCTCGCGGATGTTGGCCAGGAACTGGTTGCCCAGGCCCTCCCCCCGGCTGGCGCCGCGCACCAGGCCGGCGATGTCCACGAACTCCAGGCTGGTCGGCACGACCTTGGCCGACTTGCCGATCGCGGCGAGCAGGGCGAGGCGCGGGTCCGGCACCGCGACGCGGCCGACGTTCGGCTCGATGGTGCAGAACGGGTAGTTTGCCGCCTGCGCCGCGGCGGTCGCGGTCAGCGCGTTGAACAGCGTCGATTTGCCGACGTTCGGCAGGCCCACGATGCCGCAGTTGAACCCCATTCAGCCCTCCCGCGCGTGCAGCGCGACCTCCGTCATGAACGCGTCCGCCCGGCCCGCCGCCAGCAGCGGGGCCGCGTCCGCCACCGTGTCCAGCAGCGTCGCCAGCCATCCGGCATCCACCTTGGCGAAATCGCCCAGCACGTGGCCAGTCACCCGGTCCTTGTGCCCCGGATGGCCGATGCCGAGCCGCACCCGCCAGTAGTCCGGGCTGCCCAGCAGCCGGTCCATGCTGCGCAAGCCGTTGTGCCCGGCCGCCCCGCCGCCCCGCTTGACCCGCACCCGGCCCGGAGGGAGGTCCAGCTCGTCATGGAACGCCGTGACGGCGCCGGGCGCCAACTTGAAGAACGCGACGGCGGGCTGCACCGCGGCGCCGCTGTCATTCATGTAGGTGAGCGGCTTCAGCGCCAGCACCTTCTCGCCGCCGACGCTGCCTTCCGCGACCAGGCCCTTGAAGCGGTTGCGCCACGGGGAAAACCCGTGGCGCGCGGCGATGTGGTCCACCGCCATGAAGCCGATATTGTGCCGCTGCCGGGCCATCGCTGGCTCCGGGTTGCCAAGCCCGACCCAGAGCTGCACGCGTTACTTCTTGGCGGCGGGCTTCGCAGCGGCCTTTGCGGGGGCGGCAGCCTTGGCCGGGGCAGCGCCCTTGGCCGCCGCCGGAGCTGCCTCGGCGGCCGGGACCTCGGCCGACTTGGTGGGCGCGACAACGGTGGCGACCACGAAATCCCGGTCGGCGATCGTCGGCTTGGCTCCCTCCACCCCGGTCAAGTCGGAGAAGCGGATGTTGTCGTTGATGTCGAGCGCGCCGAGGTCGGCCTCGAAGGCCTCCGGAACGTGGTCGGGATCGCACAGCACTTCCACGCTGTGGCGCACCACGTTCAACATGCCGCCGCGCTTGATGCCGGGGGAGGTCGCCTCGTTGGTGAAGGACACCTTCACGGCCACGCGGACCGGTTGGCCGGCTGCCAGGCGCTGGAAGTCCACATGCTCCGGCTTGTCGCTCACTGGATGGAACTGCACCTCGCGCATCAGGGCGCGCTGGGTCTGCCCGCCGACCGTGACCTCGAACAGCCGCGAGCGCCAGCCGCCGCGCACCAGCTCGCGCACGACCTCCCGCGGATCGAGCGAGATCAGCGCCGGCGCTTCCTTCGCGCCATAGATGACGGCAGGGACCTTCCCCGCCCGCCGGGTCGCGCGTGCCGCCCCCTTGCCTGCAAGCTCGCGCGCCTCGGCCTGGATCGTGGTGAAGCCGGCCATGATGAACTCCGTTCGTTCGGGCGCCGCAGCCGATGCCGCAAGCGCGAAAGGCCGGCCTCCAGGGGCGCCAGCGCGGCCATTGTCCTAGCGAACGGCGTGCGCCGGGGCAAGAGCCGGGGGACCCTGCGCCGGGCATGCGGCGGCGGCGCATCAAGGCGGCAGGCAAATGCTCACCTCTCGGGAATCTTACAAGGAATTCAGGACAGGTTTCTTTAGACCAAAACAACACCGGGCGTCCCGCCTGGCGAGGTCGCTGCTCCAATGCCCCATTGCGTGCTTCTGGTTGAAGATGAAGGCCTTATCCGCCTTACCCTGGCCGAAACGCTGGAGGAAGCCGGCTACACCGTCGTTTCGGCGGAGTCGGGCGACGAGGCTTGCCGGCTGCTCAAGACGGTGGACGGGATCGACGTGCTGCTGACGGACATCCAGATGCCTGGCGCCGCAGATGGCATCGACGTGGCGCGCAGCTTCACGGCGCGCCATCCGGACCGGCCCGTGGTGTTCATGACCGGACGCCCTGACATGATGGCCCGGGTGGGCCGTTTGTCCGAAACAGAGATGCTGCTGCGCAAGCCGTTCGGCTCGGGGCAGATGCTGACGGCCTTGGAGACGCTGCTGGTCCGGTCCTGACCCGCTTCAGCCCGCTGAGGCGGGCGTGAAGCTGAGGTCGAGGCTGTCGCGCACGTCCAATCCCCCGCGCAGCAAGCCGAACGCGGCCGACTGGTCGGCCACGCGCTGGAAGTCGGCGATCAGGGGGCCATCCAGGCGGACTGCCCCCGATCGCTGCTCGGCGTAGGCGCGTTCCAGAACCGGTTGCGGAAGATGGGTCAGCCCGGAATTATACTGCGCATATTCTGGGACGTGGCCCTGCGCCCACTGCCACGCGGCGGCGAAGCGCTCCAGGAAGTCCGCCAGCAACGGCCGCTTGCTGCTGATGGCGTCCTCCGTGGCGGCAACAAAGGTGACTGACGGCGAAAGCCCGCCGGCATCGACCAGCACGCGCGCGCCGAACTGGAGCACCTCGAACGACACGTAGGGGTCCCACACCGCCCAGGCGTCCATCCCGCCGGAGCGGAACGCCAGGGCAGCGTCGGCCGGCTGCAGAAGCTTGATGGCCACGGCGTCCGCCGGGACGCCGGCCTGTTGCAGGGCGGCGTGGATCAGGAACTGGCCCCAGCCCGCGCGGTTGCCGGCCACCTTGCGGCCCTGCAAGTCCGCCACGCTGCGGATCGCCGGGTCGCGCACCAGGATCGCCTGCCCGGCCGGCAATGCCTTGCTGGCGCCGATCGCCTTCAGGCGGGCGCCTGCCGCGAACGCCGTCAGGAAAGCGAAATCGCCCTGATGGCCAAGGTCGAGCGCGCCCGCGTTCAACGCTTCAAGCAATGGCTGCGCCGCCCCGAACTCGCTCCACTCGATCTGGTAGGGCAGGCTGCCCGCGATCCCGGAAGCCTCGAACAATGAACGCAAGCCGCCCTTCTGGTTGCCGATGCGCAAGACGGCCGACGCCGCAGCACGGGCCGGACGGCGGGGCAGCGCCGCGGACACGAAGGCCGCAGCCGCGGCGGCGGCGAGAGTGCGGCGGGTTGCGCCGATCAGGATGGCCATGGGATCGTTCTCCGGACGTGCACGATACGCGCGCCGCGGCCAGCCTGCGCCAGCCGAACCGCAAATAAGCACTGCGTGCTTCCCCAAGCCGTGGCCGCATCGCCACCGTGCTGTGGAACGCTGCCGTTTCAGCTCAGATTTGCCACGAACGCGCCGAGGCCGGGCTGCCGCCCCGTGGCGCAGCGGGCCGCGTGCAGCACGCTGCGCACCGCGCCGACCGCGTCCTCCAGCCGCTCGTTCACCACGGCGTGGTCGAACTCCGGCCAGTGCGCGATCTCATCGCGGGCGCCCGCCATGCGACGGGCGATCTCCGCCGGGTCGTCGCCGGCCCGGCCCCGCAGCCGGCTGTCCAAGGCGCCCAGCGAGGGGGGCAGCACGAACACGCTGACGACATCGCCCGGCAGGGCTGCGCGCAGCTGGCGGTGGCCTTGCCAATCAATGTCGAACGCCACGTCCCGCCCGGCTGCAAGCGCCTGTTCGACGGACGCGCGCGGGGTGCCGTAGCGGCGCCCGAACACCTCGGCCCATTCAAGCATATCGCCCGCCTCGACCATGGCGGCGAAAGCCTCCGGCGAGCGGAACAGGTAGTGCACGCCGTCCTGCTCGCCGGGGCGCGGCGCGCGGGTGGTGGCGCTGACAGAGAAGCACAGCGCCGGCTCG
>CAXTNC010000040.1:0-9275 GCA_964245495.1 uncultured Acetobacteraceae bacterium | reverse complement strand
TGGTCCAGCACGCCCAGGCCGCCGCTGGCGCCGTACGCCACTGTCGGGTCGGATTGCAGCTTCATGCCCTGGCGCAGCCGGTTGAGGAACACGGCGGCGACCAGCGGGCGTTCCTCCGGCCTGGCCGTCTCGCGCTCGACCAGGCTGGCCAGCACCAGGGCTTCCGCCTTGCCGGCCAACAGCAGGCCCGGCGTCCGCGCGTCCCAGGCCCGCTGCAATGCCGCATCCATGGCGGCCCGGGCGCGGTCCAGCAGCTGCTCCCGCGTGGCGCCGCGCTCGTAGTTGTAGGTTTCGGGCAGCACGGACCCTTCCGCCGGGATCGGCGCATCGCCGGTCATGGCGTCCGCCGCGTCCACCAGCCGGGCGACCTGGGCCGCGGTCAGCCCTTCGGGGATGGTCAAGCGGTGCTGCACCGGACGGGCGGTGCGCAGGACGGCGAGCACCTGGCGCAGGCTGGCCGCAGCTGGGAACGGCAGCTCGCCGGCGTGCAGCGGCCCGTTCGCGGCGGTGAGCGCGGCCAGGACGCGGAAGGCCAGCGGCTGGGCGATCACCCCTTGCCGCCGCAGGTCTGCCGCAAGGTCCGCCAGGCCGCCGCGCGGCACCACGATGGCCGCGGCGGCGGGAAGCGGGCCGGATGCGCGGTACTGGGTGGCGAGCCAGCCCGCCGTCCCGCCGGCTGCCAAGAGGACGATGAGCAGGGCGGAAAGGGCGCGGCGCATCAGGAGGGAGCGGGTCGCCTCATGCGGCGCGGCGGAACAGGATGCTCGCGTTGGTGCCGCCGAAGCCGAAGCTGTTGGACAGCGCCACGTTTATCCGGCGCGGCTGCGCTTCCTTCGCCACCCGGTCGATCGGGCTGGCGCGGCTGGGTTGGTCGAGGTTCAGGGTCGGCGGCGCCACGCCGTCTTGGATCGCCAGGATGGAAAAGATGCTTTCGATCGCGCCCGCGGCGCCCAGCAGGTGCCCGGTGGCCGACTTGGTGGACGACATGCAGACGTTGGCGGAATCGTCGCCGAACAGCCGCTCGGCCGCTTCCAGCTCCAGGTCGTCGCCCAAAGGCGTCGAGGTGCCGTGGGCGTTGACGTACTGCACGTCGCAGGCCGCCATGCCGGCGTTGCGGAGCGCTGCCGTCATGGCGCGAAAAGCGCCCTCGTGGCCCTCGGCCGGGGCGGTGATGTGGTGCGCGTCGCCGGACATGCCGTAGCCGGACACCTCAGCATAGATCTTGGCCCCGCGCGCCTTGGCGTGTTCCAGCTCCTCCAGCACGACGACGCCGGCGCCCTCGCCCATGACGAAGCCGTCGCGGTCGCGGTCCCAGGGGCGGCTCGCCTCGGCGGGGCGGTCGTTGAAGCCGGTGGACAGCGCCCGGGAGGCGCAGAACCCGGCGATGCCCAGCGGGTTGACCGCGCCCTCCGCGCCCCCTGCCACCATCACGTCAGCGTCGCCCAGCATGATGAGCCGCGCCGCGTCGCCCAGGGCGTGGACGCCGGTGGCGCAGGCCGTCACCACCGAGTGGTTGGGGCCTTTGAAGCCGTACTTGATGGAAACATGGCCGGAGGCGAGGTTGATCAGCGCGGACGGGATGAAGAACGGCGACAGCCGGCGCGCCTTGCCCTGGCTGACCAGGAGGGACGCCTCGTAGATCGATTGCAGCCCGCCGATGCCGGAGCCGATCATCACGCCGCTGGCGCACCGGTCCTCCTCGGTCTCCGGGACCCAGCCGGAGTCCTCCACCGCCTCCGCGGCCGCGACCATGGCCAGGTGGATGAACCGGTCCATCTTTTTCTGGTCCTTGACCGGGACCCACTCGCCCAGGTCCAGCCCACCCTCCGCCCGCACGCCCGTGGGCACCTGGCCGGCGATCTTAGCGGTCAGCTCCGCCGTGTCGAAGGACTGGATGGCGGCGATGCCGGAATGGCCCTCGACCAGCCGCCGCCAAACATGGGCTACCCCCACCCCGAGCGGGCAGGCGATGCCCATTCCCGTCACGACCACGCGCCGCATCCGTTGCCTCCTGCCTGGCCCGGAGCCGGCTCAGGCCGCCTTCTGCTTCTCGATGTAGTCGATCGCGTCCTTGACCGTGCCGATCTTCTCGGCGGCATCCTCCGGGATTTCCACGCCGAACGCTTCCTCGAACGCCATCACCAGCTCGACCGTGTCCAGGCTGTCGGCGCCGAGATCGTCGATGAACGAAGCCTCCGGCGTCACCTTGCTTTCCTCCACGCCGAGATGCTCCACCACGATCTTCTTAACCTTGTCGGCGATCTCGCTCATGTCTCTTCCAATCATGCCGGCCGGATGCCGCGGTGGAGGTTTCAGCGCCTCGGAGGGAGGCAAGCCGCGCGCTTAGCATGGTTGAGCGGCCCCCGCCAAGGCGGCTGCACACCCCGGCGATTCATAGCCCTTGCGTGCTGCAAGCGCGCGCACGCGGCAGGCCCCTGGCGGTTTGGGCAACGCTTCGCTATGATCAGCGCGGAGCGCGGGTGTAACTCAATGGTAGAGTTCCAGCCTTCCAAGCTGGCAATGCGGGTTCGATCCCCGTCACCCGCTCCACCCTTCCCAGCCCTTGCCAGAGCCGCTTGACAAGCATTCGGCAGCATACCGAGCGCCGGGCAACGGGCCGCCGTACTTGACATCGGGCGCGCCCGGCCCTTGATGGCGCGCCAGCCCGTTCGGGCCGTGCAGGGGTGTAGCTCAATTGGCTAGAGCGCCGGTCTCCAAAACCGGAGGTTGCGGGTTCGAGACCCTCCGCCCCTGCCAGCCCGGTCCGCTCAGGTCATCTTGGAAAGGGTATGGTCGTGGCAATCGCTCCGGCTCAGTTCGTGCGCGAGGTGCGCGCCGAAGTCGTGAAGGTCACCTGGCCGTCCCGCAAGGAGACGCTGGTCACCACCGGGCTTGTCTTCGCGATGGCCGCCGCCGCCGCCGTGTTCTTTTTCGTGGTCGATCAGTTGTCCGGACTCGGCGTCCGCATCCTGTTCGGCGCGTCCGTCTAGTCGAGGGTACAGGTCGTGGCCAAGCGCTGGTATGTCGTGCACGTCTATTCGGGCTTTGAGAAGAAGATCGCCGAGCAGGTGAAGGAGCAGGCTGCCCGCAAGGGCCTGGCCGACCTGGTGGACGACGTGCTGGTTCCTTCCGAGGACGTGGTCGAGCTGAAGCGCGGCCAGAAGATCCAGGCTGAGCGCAAGTTCTTCCCCGGCTACGTGCTGGTGAAGATGGAGATGACGGACGACACCTGGCACCTCATCAAGGACACGCCCAAGGTCACCGGCTTCCTTGGCAGCAAGACCAAGCCGCAGGCGATCAGCGAGTCCGAGGCCGACCGCATCATCAAGCAGTCCGCCGAGGGGGTGGAGCGTCCCCGCCCCGCCGTGCTGTTCGAGATCGGCGAGCAGATCCGCGTGGCGGACGGGCCATTCACCTCGTTCAACGGCACCGTCGAGGAGATCGACGAGGAGAAGGGCCGCGTGCGGGTGTCCGTCTCCATCTTCGGCCGGTCCACGCCGGTTGACCTGGAATATGGCCAGGTCGAGAAGGTCTGAGCCTCGGCGCTTGGACCTCGACTTCACCGACGACGAGGTCACCCGCTACTCGCGCAACATCCTGCTCGCGGAGGTCGGCGGCACTGGCCAAGCCACCCTGCGCGCCGCGCGCGTGCTGGTCGTGGGCGCCGGCGGCCTCGGCTGCCCCCTGGTGCTGTACCTCGCCGCTGCCGGGGTCGGCACGATCGGCGTGGTGGACGACGACGAGGTGGAGCTGTCCAACCTGCAGCGCCAGGTGGCGCACACCACCGCCCGCATCGGCCAGCCGAAGGTCGCCTCCCTTGCCGCCAGCATCCGCGCGCTCAATCCCGCCACCCGGCTGGAGCTGCACCAGGCCCGGCTGACCGCCGCCAACGTGGCCGGCCTGGTCGCGGCCTATGACCTGGCGTGCGACGGCAGCGACAACTTCCCGACGCGCTACCTGTTGAACGATGCCTGCATGGCGGCCGGCAAGACTCTCGTGTCCGCCGCCGTGCTGCGCTTCGACGGCCAGTTGGCCACCTTCAAGCGCAGCGGCCCCTGCTACCGCTGCCTTCACCCCGCCGAGCCGCCGCCGGGCGCCGTGCCCACTTGCGGCGAGGCCGGCGTGCTGGGCGCCGTCACCGGGGTGATGGGCACGCTGCAAGCGGCGGAGGTGCTGAAGGAGGTGCTCGGCATCGGCGACAGCCTGGCCGGCCGGCTGCTGGTCTGGGACGCGCTGGGCGCCCGTTTCCGCACCATCCGCCTGCCGCAGGACCCGGCCTGCCCCAACCATGGTTGAGCAGCAGGTGGGCGAGCCTTTGGGCGTGCTGCTGCTGTCCGGCGCGCACGACCGGGCGCACTACGCCTTCGTGCTGGCCACGGCCGCGGCGGCGCTGGGACGGGACGTGACGCTGTTCGCCACCAACGGCGGATGCCGGGCGCTGCTGGCGGACTGGCGCAGCCTGGAGGATGCCGAACGGGACGCCGCCATCGTCGCCCGCGGCGTCGCCGGGCTGGACACCCTGCGGGAAGCGGCGGCCGAACTCGGCATCCGCGCCCTCGCCTGCGAGGCAGGGCTGCGGGCGGAGGCGATCGACCCGGCGGCGCTGCTGCCCGGCGTGGCCGTCGCGGGCGTCGCCACCTTCCTGGAAGCCGTGCGCGGCGGTCCCGTCATCACGTGCTGAGGCTTGACCGGGCTGGCCGCCGCTTGGCAGGGAGGGTTCATGCGCCCCGTGCTGCTTGCCATGCTGCTGTTCGCCGGCGCTGCCGGCGCCCCGCCCCGCCTCGTGCCGGCGCACCATGCCTCGATGGCCGCGAAGCCTGCCCCCATTCCTGCCAAGCCGGCCGCCAAGCCCGCCCATCCGGCCCTTGGACCGCCTCCGCCGCCAGCCGTGGCGGCCGCGCCAACGGAGCCAGCCAAGGGCAGCAACACCGGCCTGCCGCTGCCGCGCTTCGCATCGCTCAAGACCGACGACGTCAACCTGCGCACCGGCCCCGGCCTGCGTTACCCGATCGAGTGGGTGTACAAGCGCCGCGACCTGCCGGTGCAGATCGAGCGCGAGTTTGAGGTCTGGCGGCTGGTCGCGGACCAGGAAGGCGTGAAAGGCTGGGTGCATCAGGCAACCCTGTCCGGACGGCGCAGCTTCGTGGTGGCCGGAACCGAGCAGACGGTCCGGGCCGGCCCGCAGGACGGCGCGGACCCGGTGGCCCGGCTGAAGCCCGGGGTAATCGGCCGTCTGCGCGCCTGCGAGGCCGCCGCCCCCTGGTGCGAGGTGCAGGTCGGGGACTACCACGGCTGGCTGAAGCGCGACGCGTTCTGGGGCGCCTATCCCGGCGAGGCTATTCAATGAGCGGCCAGACCGAACCAGGCAACGGCCCTGCCCGGGCCACCGCCACATGGGCAGCCTGCCGAGGTTCCCGCGCGAGCTGATGGACATGTCCGCCCGCGTGGCAGCCCGCACGGCCGACTGCGGCTGGATGGCGCCGCTGCCGCACCCGCCGGGCACGGAGGGAGGCCGACTTGGCTGGGCTGGCGCACAACGCCGACATGGTCGGCGTCACGACCTTGGCGGAACCCTTGCACAGGCATGACGTTGCTTCATGGCATCGACCTGGAGTGCCATGCCATGAAGACAGCCATCATTCTCTTTGCGCTTGCGCTGGCCGCTGGCGCACCGGTCCATCCCGCCCTCGCTGCCCATGCCGGCGCACCGTACAAGAACGTCAATCACAAGAACGACGCCGGCAACGACACGGGCGACTCCAAGGTGGACCAACTGAACGCGGCGCAGCTGAACAGCAACTACCAGGGCGGCAACCCGCCCTCTGCGCCGCCGGCCCGGTGAACTTGCCGAACACCACCACGTCCGGCTTCAACCGCATGGTGCTGGTCAGCAACATCTTCTGGCTTCGTTGCCCGCAAGGCAACCGTTCAATCCGCCGCGACGTTCTACCATCGTTGCAACCTCGCGAGTGTCCTTGATGAAACACCTAACCCTGATCGCCGCCCTGTTTGCCAGCGTTGCCGTCGCTCCGGCGGCATTCGCTGCCAACGCCAAGCACCCCCACAGCAACGTCAACCACAAGAACGACGCTGGAAATGCCACTGGCGATGCCGAAACGGCCAAGCTGAACCAGCAGCAACTGCAGCAGCACCAGAACGGCCAATAACCTGCCCTGACCGAACGCACGGGCTTGAAAGCCCGAGCGTTCGGCGCTAGTCTGGACCTCTACGATCATTCTCCGACTTTCTGGAGGGTGGCCCTAACCGGCCGCCTTTTTGCGTTTTGGACAACGACAGCACAGAACCAACTGCTCGACACGTCACTCTGGAAGCGAAGATTGCCGCCGAGATCGGGCTGACCATGGACCACATGGGCTATGAGATCGTGCGCATCACCGTGCTGGGGCGCGAGCGCCCGACCGTGCAGGTGATGGCGGATCGGGCTGACGGCTCGCTGATCAACATCGAGGACTGCGAGCGCATCAACGATGTGGTCAGCGCCGCGCTGGACGTGGCGGACCTGATCAAGAGCGCCTGGACGCTGGAAGTCAGCAGTGCCGGGATCGACCGGCCGCTGACCCGGCCGAAGGATTGGGTGCGCTTCGCCGGCCACCAGGCGAAGGCCGAGGTGAACATGCCGATTGACGGCCGCAAGCGGTTCAGCGGCATCGTGCTGGGGGCTGATGAAACGACGGGCAGGCTGCGCCTGGACGACGGCACGGACGTGGCACTGCCGCTGGCAGACCTTCGCCGGGCCAAACTGGTGCTGACGGATGCGTTGATCGCCGCGACGGCGCCGCCGAAAGACCCGGCGACTACGCTGAACTGAGGGAACACGAAACCATGGACACCGCCGTCTCCCGCCCCGAACTGCTGCTGGTCGCCGACGCCGTCGCGCGGGAAAAGTCGATCGACCGCGAGGAGGTGATCGAGGCGATGGAGCAGGCCATCCAGAAGGCCGGCCGCGCCAAGTACGGCAGCGAGAAGGACATCCGCGCCACCATAGACCGCAAGAACGGCGACGTCCGCCTGTCGCGCTGGACGGAGGCGGTGGAGGTGGTGGAGAACGAGGAAACCCAGATCCCCGTCCACATTGCCCGCAAGTTCCAGCCCGACATCGAGATCGGCGGCCACCTGGTGGACCCGCTGCCCCCGATCGACTTCGGCCGCATCGCCGCGCAGACCGCCAAGCAGGTGATCGTGCAGCGGGTGCGCGAGTATGAGCGCAAGAAGCAGTACGACGAGTTCAAGGACCGGGTGGGCGAGATCATCAACGGCCTGGTCAAGCGCACCGAGTACGGCAACCTGATGGTGGAGCTGGGCCGCGCCGAGGCCCTGCTGCGCCGCGACGAGCTGATCCCGCGCGAAAGCTTCCGCAACGGCGATCGGGTGCGCGCCTACATCTACGACGTGCGCGAGGAGCCGCGCGGCCCGCAGATCTTCCTTTCCCGCACCCATCCCGCCTTCCTGGCCAAGCTGTTCGCGCAGGAGGTGCCGGAAATCTACGACGGCATCATCGAGATCAAGGCCGTCAGCCGCGACCCGGGCAGCCGCGCCAAGATGGCCGTCATCAGCCGGGACAGCTCCATCGACCCCGTTGGCGCCTGCGTCGGCATGAGAGGCAGCCGGGTGCAGGCGGTGGTGCAGGAGCTGCAAGGCGAGAAGATCGACATCATTCCGTGGTCCTCGCAGGCGCCCACCTTCGTGGTGAACGCGCTGGCGCCCGCGGAAGTGACCAAGGTGGTGATGGATGAGGAGGCCGGGCGCGTGGAAGTGGTGGTGCCGGACGAGCAGCTGAGCCTCGCCATCGGCCGCCGCGGCCAGAACGTGCGCCTTGCCAGCCAGCTGACCCGGTGGGACATCGACATCCTGACGGAGGCGGAGGAAAGCGAGCGCCGCCAGGAGGAGTACCGCCGCCGCACCGGCATCTTCGTGGAGGCGCTCGACGTGGACGACATGATCGCCGGCCTGCTGGTGACGGAAGGCTTCACCTCCGTCGAGGAGCTGGCGTTCACCCCGGCCGATGAGCTGGCCGACATCGAGGGCTTCGACGAGAGCGTGGCGGGCGAGCTGATCAGCCGTGCGGAGCTGTTCCTGCAGCGCCGCGACGTGGAGCTGGACGATCGCCGCCGCGAGCTGGGCGTGGGCGACGACATCGCCGCCATGGAGGCGCTCAGCCCGGCGATGCTGGTCCAGCTCGGCGAGAAGGGCGTGAAAACCCTGAACGACCTGGCTGACCTGGCAGGCGACGAACTGGTCGAGATCGTGGGCGCGGAGGCGATCGACGAGGAGGCCGCCAACGTCGTCATCATGGCCGCGCGCGCCCATTGGTTTGACGACGAGGCAGCCCCGGCCGTCCAGGAGGGTGGCGACGCCTGACCCTGCATCCCTGGTCGACGCCGAGGAGGACGAGGAGCGCGGCCCGATGCGCCGTTGCATCGTCACCCGTCAGCATGGCGAGCGGACGCGCATGATCCGTTTCGTGCTCGGGCCGGACCGAACGGTGGTGCCCGACCTGCTGGCAAGGCTGCCCGGACGGGGTTTCTGGTTGAGTCCACGCGCCGACGTGATAGAAGCTGCCGCAGTTCGAGGCGCCTTCGCGCGGGCGGCACGCGGGCCGGTGACGCTGCCTCCAGCCCTCGTGCCGACCATCCAGGCAGGGCTGGCACGGCGGTTTGCTGACCTGCTTGGGTTGGCGCGCCGGGCCGGGCAGGCCGTAGGCGGCTATGCCAAGGCGCGCGAGGCCCTGGTTGGCGGCCGCATTGGCGTGGTGGTGCAGGCATCGGACGGCAGCGATGCGGAGTGCCGCCGTCTGCTGTCAGGGGCGCGGGATGTCCCGGTGGTGCGGCCCCTGCGTGCGGCAGCTCTGGGAGCGGTGTTCGGCCGTGACCATGTGGTGCATGTGGCCGTGATGCCAGGCCGCCTGGCGGACTCGTTGGAGGCGGAAGCGTTCCGGCTGGCTTCCATGACCAGCCCCGATGCTGGGAAAGACGATTTGAAGATCATCCCAGCGCCGCAACGGCGGCGCGGGTCGAGCGAACGGACGGGTGAATGAGCGAGAACAACGATCAGGACACGGCCAAGGCACGGCTTTCGCTGCGCCCAGCAGGGCGGCTTGAGCTGGGCCGCACGGTGGACGCCGGTTCGGTGCGCCAAAGCTTCAGCCATGGCCGGTCCAAAGAGGTCCAGGTGGAAGTGCGCAAGAAGCGCCAGCCGTTCGCAGCGCCTGTTGCGGCCCCAGTGCCGGCCGTGCCCGGCGTGGCGCGCGCTCCGGC
>CAXTNC010000039.1:0-19405 GCA_964245495.1 uncultured Acetobacteraceae bacterium | reverse complement strand
GGAAGCCGCCGCCGCTGCGCTTCCGCCACCGCGAGCGAGCCGTCCCGCGCCAGCGTCTCGCCGCGCCGCAGCGCATCCCGCGCCACCGCGACGCCTGCGGCGGCTTCCCGCACGGAGGCCTGCGCCGCCGTCAGGTTCTGCTCGGCGGCGGCCAGGGCCGGCATGTTCAGCTCCGCCACCTTCTGCCCGGCCGTCACCGCATCGCCCGGCTGCACCAGGATGCGCGTCACCTGCGCCTCGCCGAACGGCCGCAGCAGGGCCACATGGCCCGGGTCGAACGCCACCGAGCCGGTCACGCGCACCGGTTCGGTGAGCGGGCGGCGGACGGCCTGGGCGAGCTGAAGGCGCGTCGTCCCCTGCTGCTCGGGCGTCATCTCCACCACGCCGGGCGGGTCCGCCGCAGCCTTGGGCGCCTCGCCCGCCCCCGTCCCGGCGGCCAGCACGAGCGCCAAGGCCAGGCGCCGCGTCACGGCAGCATCCCCCCTGCCAGCCGCAGCCGCAGCCGGGCGGCGGCCAGGTCGGTCTGCGCCTTGTCCCGCGCGAAGGCGGCGTCGAACGCCACCGCGTTGGCGCGCACCACCTCGATCAGCGGCATCTCGCCCGCGCGCCAGGCCCGCTCGATCTGCCCGCGCCGCTTCTCCAGGTCGGACGCGGCCCGGACGGCGGCGGCGCTGCCGCGCTCGAACCCGGCCAGCAGCGCTTCCGCCTGCCTGAGGCCCGCCGCCACCTCCCGGCGGACGGCGGCGAGCTGCACCTCCGCCTCCGTGAGCTGCTGCTCGGCCTCGGCCCGGCGCGGCGCGTTGCGCGCCTCCGTGGCGAAATGGAACGTGGCGGTGACGCCGAGCCTGGTGTCCCACGGCGAGCCGAACTGCTTCTCATTGATGCCCTCGACGCCGATCTCCGGGTCGTCCCGGTCCGCGATGCGCACCAGCCTGGCGTTGGCCCGCGCCGTTTCCACCGCGCGGAGCGCCGCCACCACCCGCGGGTGGGCCTCCACCAAGTCCGCGCCCGCAGCACCCGGCGCCGCCAGGCCGGCTCCGTCCAGCCGCGGCGCCAGCTCGGTTCCGGTGAGGACGGCGATGGCAAGCCGCGCCGCGGCGAGCTGCGCCTCGGCGCCTTGCAGGCTGGCATCGGCGCTGGCCGCCTCCGCGCTGGCGACCAGCGAGTCGCTTTCGGACGCCTCGCCCAGCTGGAACTGCCGGGCCAGGTCCGCCGCCAGCGCCCGGTCGGTTTGCAGCCGCCGCGCCGCCACGTCCCGCGCGTTGGCCGCCAGCAGCGCCTGCGCCGCGGCATCGACCACCTGGGCAGCGAGCAGCAGGTGGGCGGCCTCCGTGTCGGCCGCCGCGGTCGCCGCTCCGGCCTTCGCCAGGCGCTGGGTCGCGGTGCCTTCGCCGGGCAGCCAGACCGGCGTGCTGAGTCCCGCTTGCGCCGTGATGTAGTTGTAGTTGCTGCCCGCGACCTTGTCGTTGAAGTAGCTGCCGTTGAACGTCGGCGCGTTCGGCAGCAGGGCGCCGCCGGCGGCGTACTGCGCCCCGGCGGTGGCCTGCCTGGCGGCGAGGCTTCGGCGTTGCGGCAGGCGCTCCCACGCCAGGGCCACCGCCTCGTGCAGGCTTTGGCTGGCCGGCGGCGGCTCCTCCGCCGGGCGGCGCGGCGCGGCCAGGCTGCCCGCCATCGGCCACGCCACGGCCAGCAGCAAGGTGCCGGCCCCGGCCGCCGTCGCGCTTGCCCGCCGCTTGAAGCTCATGCCGTGACGCCCCGCCGTTGCCGCGCCATCATGGAACCGCCGCCGGCCGCATGCCAGCAGCGCGGCGGAAGGCTCCTGTTCTATTCCGTCGTCAAAGGCGACTGATCGAACCGCGCCAGCAAGTCCGCCGGGTCACGGTAGACCGCGATGCACCCGGCCTCGCGCAGCTCCGCCTCCGACCAGCCGCCGCACAACATGCCCACCGTGCGCAGCCCGGCCTTGCCGGCCGCCTCCGCGTCATACGGCGTGTCGCCGATCACCACGGCGTCGGCGGGCTGGATCGCGCCGCCCAGCTTCTGCATGGCGGCCTGGAAGATGTCCGGGTGCGGCTTGCTCTTCTCCGCGTCGCTGGAGGAGGTCTCGATCTCCACCAGGTCCTCGATGTTTGTGAGCTTCTTGTAGGTTTGCAGCTCGTCGCCCTTGGCGGAGGAGGCCAGGGCGATGCGCAGGCCCGCGGCCTCGATGCGCTGGAACAGCTCGCGCACCTGCGGGAAGGACTTGACCTGCGGCAGGTAGCGCTCCTTCAGGATGTCGCCGCGGCGCTTCTCCAGCGCCTCGCCCTTCTCCTCGATCTCGGCCTGGTCCAGGAACACCGGCAGCAGCTGGTCGCCGCCCTTGCCGATCTGGCGGCGGGCGTCCGCGAAGCTGACCTCGTGGCCGAACTCCTCCAACGCATCCACCCAGGCCTGCGCGTGCAGCCCTACGCTGTCCACCAAGGTGCCGTCCACGTCGAAGATCACTGCTTTGGGCATGGCTCGCTCCGGCTGGTGCCGGTCAACGCGGCCGGGAGCATGGGAGTTCAGGCCTGCACGGCGCTCCGGCCGCGCCACGGCGCCAGCCAGCCCAGCCCGGCGCCCGTGTCGCCCCGCGGCCGGTACTCGCAGCCGACCCAGCCGGGGTAGCCCAGCTCGTCCAGCAGCCTGAACAGGTGCTCCGCGCGCAGCTCGCCCTCGTCCGGCTCGTGGCGGTCCGGCACGCCCGCCACCTGCACGTGGCCCACGGCGCCGACCAGCGCGCGCAGCCGGGTCGCCACGTCGCCCCCCGCGACCTGCGCGTGGTACAGGTCGAACTGCAGCTTGACGTTGGGAGCGCCCACCTCCCGGCATATGTCCGCCCCGTCCTCCTGCCGGCTGACCAGGTAGCCCGGCATGTCGCGCGGGTTGATCGGCTCCACGAGGACCATGATGCCGTGCGGGGCCGCCTGCGCCGCGGCGTAGGCCAGGTTGGCGACGTAGCAGGCGCGGTGCCGGGGGCGGTCCGCGTCCGGAGCCGCCAGCCCGGCCATCACGTGCAGCCGCGTGTTGCCGAGCACGGCCGCGTACTCCAGCGCCGTGCCGATGCTGCGGCGGAACTCGTCCTCGCGGCCGGGCAGGGCGGCGATGCCGCGCTCGCCCGCCGCCCAATCGCCGGGGGGCGCGTTGAACAGCGCGAGCGTGAGGCCGGCATCCTGCAACCGCGTGCGCAGCGCCTGCGCCGGGTGCTCGTAGGGGAACAGGATTTCCGCGCCCTTGAACCCGTCGGCCGCCGCCGCCGCGGGGCGGTCCAGCAGCGGCAAATGCGGGTAGTTCATCGTCAGGTTGGCGGCGAAGGCGGGCATCTCAGGCCTCCGCCACGAAGGCGCGCACGATGCCCTCGAAATCCGCGTCCGCCGTGAAGCCGAGCGCGCGGGCGCTCTCGGCGGCGAACGCGCCGGGCCAGGAGCCGACGATGGCCTGGATCGCCGGGTCCGGCTGCATCCGCA
Source organism: uncultured Acetobacteraceae bacterium (assembly GCA_964245495.1). Taxonomy (GTDB): domain Bacteria; phylum Pseudomonadota; class Alphaproteobacteria; order Acetobacterales; family Acetobacteraceae; genus LMUY01. The sequence continues at coordinate 15,920 of CAXTNC010000039.1, read as the reverse complement.
CCCGGTCCGCCGCCGCGTCCCCGCACACGCGCCGCAGGGCTTGCAGCATGGCCGCCACCGTGACCGACAACCCCGGCATGTTCAGCACCCGACGAGGCAAGGCAGCCGCCGGCAACTCCGCCCCGTGCAGGATGTTGCGCACCGCCTGGCCCGGCGACATCACCCACAGCGCCGTCTCCGCCGCCACCGGGCACGCCGCGCCCACGCCATGCACCGGCTCGCGGATGATGCCGCTGGCGAAGGAGGAGGCGGCGCGGTTGGGCGTGCCGGGGCGCACCACGATGGTGGGCATGCGCAGGCTGCGCCCGTCCACGAAGCCGCGCCGGCTGTACTCCGCCAGCAGCAGGTCGCACACCGCCTTCTGCATCCCGTAGGAGCTTTGCGGCTCCCACGCCTGGCTGTCCGGCACTACGGCGGGCAGCGCGCCGCCGAACACGGCGACGGAGCTGGTGGTGACCAGGCGGGCGGTGGGGGCCACGGCGCGGATGCGCTCCAGCAATGCCTCGAAGGCGCGGACGTTGACCGCCATGCCGAGGTCGAACTCCTGCTCCGCCTGGCCGGACACCACGGCGGCCAGGTGGAACACGGCGGAGGTTTGTTCATCGATGAGGCCGGCGATCTGGGCGGGATCGGCGATGTCGCCGGCGATGGCCCGCACGCGCCCGTCCGGGATGCCGTCCGGCGCCGTGTCGAAGGCGGTGACCTGCTCGACCGTCTCGCCGCACAGGCTGCCGCGGCTGAGCAGGGCGCGGACCAGCCGGCGGCCGAGAAAGCCGCTCGCCCCGGTGACGACGACGCGCATGGTTGTTCTCCCGGCGGTGCCGGCCCTGTCGCGGGGCGGGCTGGGTTACAGCCCCATCTTCGGATACAGCCCCAGCAACTCCCGCACATAGGCCGCGAACGCGTCCGCCGCGTCCTGGCTGCGGATCATCACCACGTTCTCCGCGTTGCGGGTCGCGTTGCTGGAGAAGTTGAAGCTGCCGGTCACCACCGTCTCGTCGCACACCGCCAGCTTGTCGTGCATGAAGTTGTGCGGCGTGTCGGCGCCGTAGGGCGTGGAGGGCTTGGCGTGCATCAGCGGCGCCAGGGCGGCGAACATCTGCGCCTTGCCCTGTGCCGTGCTGCCCTGCGTCCCGCCCGCCGTGCCGCCGGCCTTGGACCAGTCCTTCACCACGCCCGCCATCTGCGGCCCGTCGAAGATGCCGCCGAACTCCGCCACCTGCTGCGCCCGGTCCGCCATGGACCCCAGCACCGCGCCCGAGGAGATCACCATGGAGGCCACCAGCAGCCGCTCCTTCGCCGCGCCGATGGCGGAGGCGATATCCGTGTCGATCTGCCGGCCCTGGCCCGGCGAGAACGCGACGCTCACCGCCATGCCGTCGATCGTCACCGTGCCCGTGTCGTCCCGGCCGGAGTTGGCGATGGCGCCGCTGTCCCACATCTCGCCGAAATCGTTGGCATAGTAGCGCGCCAGCTCCGGCGTCCGCTCGAAGATGACGATGTTGTTCTCCTGCAAGGACCATGCGTCGTTGGTGAAGTTGGTCGAGCCGGTCAGCACGGCCGCACCCGGCAGCGTGCCGTCCCGCACGATGTACTTGCTGTGCATCAGGTGCGCGCCGGGGTCGATCGGCTCGCCGTGCACCGGCGGCTCCAGCTCGGCCGTGTCCGCGATGCCGCGGCGCAGCACCGCCGGGTGCATCCGGCCCACGAAGGCCGCGGTGCCCGGCGGCGCCGGGTCGTCGCCCAAGGCTGCGAACACGTCCGGCGTGCGGTCCTGCTTGGCGTGGTGGTAGGCGATGCGCACGTCCACCCCGGCCGCGGCGCGCTCGTTCAGCGCGCCCACCAGCAATTCGCCGGCCTGGCCGGTGAGGCGGAAGTCGTAGATGGCGACATGCAGGCTGAACGTCGCCGCCTTGATGAACCCGGCGAAGATGGCGCCCACCGCCGCCGCCTGCGCGTCCTGCTCCGCCGTGGCAGGCGCGCCGGCCGCGACCGTCCCCGCCTGGGTCAGCAGGTGCGCGGTGATCTGCTTGGCCGGCCCGAACTGGTGCGTCTGCAAGCCCATCTTGGCATCTCCCTTGTGCAACGGCGGCAAAGTGCGGCACGCTTGGCCGGCTTTGCGTGAAAGATCAGTGGCATCTGCACGCCATGGCAACGGCTCCCGCAGCGCAGCAGGGCCGATGCTTGACCTGCCCCGCCCCGGGAGCCACTTAACCGCCATGTCCACCCGCGTCCTCATCGACCATCGCGCCGGCGGAGTCCTCCGGGACACGCAGGCCAGAGCCGGCGTCCGCCATCCGGAGAAGGCCAGCCGCCCGGACGCGCCCGCCCTGCGCAAGCCCGACTGGATACGGGTGCGCGCGCCCAACCATCCGACCTACCACGAAACCCGGGCGCTGATGCGGCAGAACGGCCTCGTCACCGTGTGCGAGGAGGCGGCCTGCCCCAACATCGGCGAATGCTGGTCCCAGCGCCACGCCACCATGATGATCATGGGCGGCACCTGCACCCGCGCCTGCGCCTTCTGCAACGTCGCCACCGGCCAGCCGGACGCGCTGGACGCCTCGGAGCCGGCCCGGGTGGCGGACGCGGTGGCCAAGCTCGGCCTGCGCCACGTGGTGGTCACCTCCGTGGACCGGGACGACCTGGCCGACGGCGGGGCGGCGCACATCGCGGCCACCATCCGCGCCATCCGCACCGCCGCGCCCGGCACGACGGTGGAGGTGCTGACGCCCGACTTCCTGCGCAAGCCGGGCGCCGTCGAGCTGGTCGTGGCGGCGCGGCCGGACGTGTTCAACCACAACCTGGAAACCGTGCCGCGGCTGTATCCCTCCATCCGGCCGGGCGCGCGCTACTTCCAGTCCCTGCGCCTGCTGGACCAGGTGAAGGCGCTGGACCCGGGCATCTTCACCAAGTCCGGCATGATGGTGGGCCTGGGCGAGGCCAAGGGCGAGGTCGGCCAGGTGATGGACGACATGCGGATGGCGGACGTGGACTTCCTGACCCTCGGCCAGTACCTGCAGCCGACGCCCAAGCACGCCGCCGTGGACCGCTTCGTGACGCCGGAGGAGTTCGCCGGCTATGCCGGCCTGGCCCGCGCCAAGGGCTTCCTGCTGGTGTCCGCCACTCCGCTCACCCGCTCGTCCTACCATGCCGACAGCGACTTCGCCGCCTTGCAGGCCGCCCGCAGGAGCCACCATTAAGTGCCCACCCATGCCGAGCATAAACTGGTGCCCTACACCGCCGAGCAGATGTTCGACCTGGTGGCCGACGTGCAGCACTACCGTGACTTCCTGCCCTGGTGCGCCGCCTCCGTGGTCAAGAGCCGCACGGACACCGACCTGGAAGCGGACCTGAAGATCGGCTTCGGCCCGTTCCGCGAGGCATTCACCAGCCGGGTGGCGCTGGAGCGGCCCCGCACGGTGAACGTGAAGTACGAGGACGGCCCGTTCCGCTACCTCAACAACCAGTGGACGTTCACCCCGGTGGAGCATGGCTGCCGGGTGGATTTCTTCGTCGATTTCGAGTTCCGCAGCCGGATGCTGCAATCGGCCATCGGCGTCGTGTTCAACCAGGCGGTGCAGGCGATGGTCAAGGCGTTCCTCAAGCGCGCGCGGGACATCTACGGGCGGCCCACGGCCACCGTGAGCGTGACCCCCGTGCCGGCTGCCTGATGACCTACGCCCCGCCGCCCCACCGCTCGGACGTGCCGGTCCGGGTCAACCTGTACTCGGACACCCAGACCCGGCCCAGCGCCGCCATGAAGGCCGCCATGATGGAGGCAGAGGTGGGCGACGAGCAGAACGGCGACGACCCGACCATCAACCGGCTGTGCGAGCGAATGGCGGCCCTGCTGGGCAAGCAGGCGGCGATGTTCCTGCCCACGGGCACGATGTGCAACCAGGTCGCCATCCTGGTGCACTGCCGCCCCGGCGACGAGATCCTGGCGCACCACACCGCCCACATCCTGACCAGCGAGGGCGGCGCGCCGGGCGCCCTGGCCGGCGCCACCATCACCGGCTTGCCCGGCGAGCGCGGCCAGTTCAGCGCCGCCGCGGTGCGCGAGGCCATCCGCCCGCGCTCCCGCTATTCCCCGCCGCAGGCCATGCTCGCCACGGAGCAGACGGCCAATTTCGGCGGCGGCACCGTTTGGAGCCTGGACGGGCTCCACGAAGTCGCCGACGCGGCGCACGAGCACGGCCTGGCGACCCACATGGACGGGGCACGGCTGATGAACGCCGTCGTCGCCGCCGGCGTGCCGGCGGCGGAGATGGTGGCCGGCTACGACACGGTGTGGCTCGACTTCACCAAGGGCCTGGGCGCGCCGCTGGGCGCGGTGCTGGCCGGCACGGCGGCGTTCATCGGCCAGGCCTGGCGCTGGAAGCAGCGCATGGGCGGGGCGCTGCGCCAGGGCGGCCTGTGCGCCGCCGCCTGCCTCCATGCCCTGGACCACAACATCGGCCGGCTGGCGGAGGACCACGCCAACGCCAAGGCGCTGGCGCGCGGCCTGGCGCAGGTGCCGGGGCTTTCGGTGCGGACGCCGGAAACCAACCTGGTCTACATCGACACCTCGGCCGCCGGGTTCGACGCCGACGAGCTGGCCCGGCGCGCCGCACACGATGGCGTGTTGATTTCGGTCATGGGACGGCATATGGCTCGCGCGTGCACCCACCTGGACGTGTCCGCCGCGCAGGTGGAGGATGCCCTGGGCGTGCTGCGCGCCGCCGCTGCCTGACCTCGTTGCCGGAGTTGTTCCATGCGTTGGCCTGCCTTTGCCGTCCTCCTGCTGCTCGCCGCCGCCGCCCAGGCGCAAACCCCGCTGACCGGGACCACCGGGCCGGTGGGGTCTCCCAACGTCGCCGGCGACCAGCCGCCCCCCCCGGTGGCGACCTCCGCAGCCCCTTCGCGCCGGCACGGCCGCCGCACGCTGCAAGCGCGGTTCGACGAGGCGAACACCACCCATGACGGCCACTTGACGCAAGAGCAGGCCCGCGCCGCCATGCCGTCCGTGGCGCGCGACTTCGCGGCCATCGACACCGACCATAGAGGCTACGTGACCCTGGACCAGATCAAGGACCATGCCCGCGCCAAGCGCGCCGCCCGCCGCGCCGCCCGGGCGCAGTGACGGAGCTGGTGGTCGAGGCTGGTTCGCCGGAAGCCGTGGCGTTCCGCTTGATGGAGAAGATACTGTTGCGGGCGCCGTCCAACGGACAAGGCAAGGAGGAGCTGCTCAAGCTCTACGCCGAGTGCCTGGCCACCGTGCGCGGCCCGGTGGCCGAGGACCTGCTGGCGGCGCTCAGCCTGGAAGGCTGACGCAGGCTGGCGGCGCTGCATCCCGCGCTCCCCGCTTGCGTTGCACCATCTACCCGAGATGGAGGCTTCAGGCATGGTCAAGCAGGGCATGGTCAAGCAGAACGAGGGGCGCACGGCCCTGGTGGAACTCAGCTTCGCCTTCATGGGCATCCTGAAGCTGACGGGGCTGGAAGCCGGCCTGTTCCGCCGCTGGGGCCTGACCCGGCGTCAGATGCGCAACGTCGGCGCCATCGAGACCCTCGGCGCCGTCATGGTGGCGAACGAGGCGACCCGCCCGCTCGGCGCGCTCGGCCTGGCCGCCATCTCGGCCGTCATGCTCGCCGTGGAGGTCCGCAACCGGGAAACCGAGCTGGTGCTGCCGCGCCTCGCCCTGACCGCGCTGGCCGCCGCCACGGCCTTGGCGGCGGGACAGGCCCTGGCCAAGCCCGCAGCCGCGCCGGACGGCATCGAACGGGACCGGTGATGGCGCTCTCCCGCCGCGCCGTGCTGGCCGCAGGGCCGGCGGCCGTCCTCGCGCGCCCGTCCATCCTCCGCGCCCAGGGCAACGCGCCGATCCGGATCGGCGAGATCAACAGCTATTCGACCCAGCCGGAGTTCGCCGGGCCGTACCGCAAGGGCTGGGAGATGGCGCTGGCCCAGGTCAACGACCTGGGCGGGCTGAACGGCCGCACGGTCGAGTTCGTCTCGCGCGACGATGCCGGGCGGCCGGAGAACGCGGTGCGGCTGGCGGGCGAGCTGCTGGACCAGGTGGACCTGCTGGCGGGCGGCTTCTCCTCCGAGGTGGGCCTGGCGCTCAGCGCCTTCGCGTTGCAGAACAAGAAACTTTACGTGGCGGGAGCGCCGCTGGCCTCCGCCTTGGTCTGGGAGAAAGGCAACCGCTACACCTACCGCCTCCGTCCCTCGACGTTTGAGCAGGCCGCCATGCTGGTGGAAACGGCGCTCACGATGCCCGCCGCGACCTGGGCGACGGTGGCGCCGGACGACGCGTACGGCCGTTCGGCGGCCAGGTGGTTCCGCCAGCTGCTGCAAGGCCGCCGGCCCGACGTGCGGTTCGTGGGCGAGCAGTGGACCGCGCCGGGCCGGGTGGACGCCGCCGGAGCCGTGGGAGCGCTGGCCCAGCCCGCGCCGGACGGGATCTTCAACGCCCTGTTCGGCGCCGACCTGCTGGCCTTCGTGCGCGAAGGCAGCGCGCGCGGGCTGTTCGGCGGCCGTGCGGTCGCTTCCATGCTGACGGGGGAGCCGGAGTATCTCGGCTTGCTGGGCAGCCTGGCGCCGCCCGGCTGGATCGTCACCGGCTACCCGTGGGACCGTTCGGACGAGCCGAGCAACAAGCAGTTCGTGCTGGACTACACCCAGCGCACGCACGAGCCGCCGCGCATGGGGTCCGCCGTGGGGTTCGCGCTGGTGAACGCAATCACGTCCGGCGTGCTCAAGTCCGGCGGCACGGATTCGGAGAAGATGGCCGACGGCTTCGCGGAGGCCGGGTTCACCACGCCGTTCGGCATCAGCCAGTTCCGCGCCATCGACCACCAGAGCACGATGGGGACGCACGTCGGCCAGTTGGCGGTGGAGAACGGCAAGGGCGTCATGACGGAGTGGCGCTACGTGGACGGGGCCGCGGTGATGCCGCCGGACGACGTGGTGCGCCAGTTGCGCCCGGCTTGAGCGGTCAGTCCCGCTTCTGCATCTTCTGGTTCGCCTCGTCCTCCAGCCGCTTCTCGTTGCGGCGCAGCAGGACGATGGCGGCGGCGATGGCGATGGCCGCCGCGATGCCCAGCCCGATGCCGACCGGGCCTTCCAGGCGGGCCGCCGCGTTGCCCAGCAGGTAGGCTCCCGTCCCATACAGCGTGGCCCACGCCACCCCGCCGACCGCGTTCCATAGCAGGAACGTTTTCCACTCCATGTGGCTGGCGCCCGCCAGCAGCGCCACGAAGGTGCGCAGGATGGCGATGAAGCGGCCGACGAACACCACCTTGCCGCCTTGCGTCTGGAACAGGGTGCGCCCCAGCGTCAGCCGGCGGTCGTTCAGCCCGACGTGGCGGCCGTAGCGGCGCAGCAGCGGGAAGCCGGCCCAGCGCCCGATCAGGTAGCCGAAGTTGTCGCCCATCACCGCGCCCGCGATGGCGGCGGCGACCACCCAGGCGATGCGCAGCTTGCCCGTGGTGGCGCAGTACACCGCCGCCGCGATGATCAGGCTCTCGCCGGGGAACGGCAGGCCCATCGCCTCCAGGCAGATCACGGCGAACACCAGGCCGTAGCCGTACTCGCCCAGCAGGTGCTCCAGCCCGCCCTTGCTGAACAGGCTCATCCCCGGATGGCGGCCAGGCTGCGGCGGGCCGTGCCGTCCGGGGCGAAGTTCGCCGGGTCGAGCCAGGCCGCCAGCGCGTCGCGGCAGGCCGGCCACTCGCTCCCCAGGATGGAGAAGCTCGCCGTGTCGCGCAGCCGCCCCTTCACCACCCGTTCGGCGCGCAGGGTGCCCTCGCGCTGGAAGCCCAGCCGCGCCGCCGCCCGGCAGGACGGCGCGTTGAGCGCGTGGCAGCGCCAAGCCAGGCGGCGGTATCCCAGCTCGTCCGCCGCCAGGCGCAGCAGCAGGAACATCGCCTCCGTGGCCGCGCGGGTGCGCTGCATCCGGGGGGCGAACCAGATGTGGCCCAGCTCGATGGCGGCGTTGGCCGGGTCGATCGCCATCAGGCAGATCCAGCCCGAGACCACCCCCGTCGCCACCGGGCGGACGGCCCAGGCCATCGGGTCGTACGCGGCGGCGAAGGCGGCGACGTGCCGCGCCATCGCCGGCTGATCCGGGAACGGGCCGTACAGCATGTAGGCCCAGGACTCGTCCGCCCCCTGCGCCGCCTGCCACAGCTCCGCCGCGTGGCGGGCGTGCAGCGGCTCCAGCTCCACGTCCCGCCCGCGCAGGCGGACGCGCGCCGGCAGCGGGCGCGGCGTCGCGTCCACGGGCGGCCCGAGCGGGGGGCCAGGAGCATCCGGCTCGACAACGGTCATCGTTTCACCCTATCAGGCATCCTTGGCGCCCCTGCCCAGCCAGCGCCACCCATGCGGAGCCACCGAAGATGACGCGAACAGCCCTGATGCTCACGGCCGCCGCCATGCTGTCCGCGGCGGCGCGCGCCGAAACGGTGACGTTTCATGGCACGATGAGTCCGGAAAGCGAAGTGCCGGCCAAGGCGACGGGCGGCAAGGGCAGCTTCACCGGCGCGCTCGACACCGGCACCAAGGTGCTGAGCTACACCATCGACTATTCCGGCCTGACCGGCCCGGCCACCGCGGCGCACCTGCATGGCCCGGCGCCCGCGGGCGTCAACGCCGGCGTGCTGGTGCCGTTCTCCCCGCCGCTCGCCAGCCCGATCCACGGCCAGGTCACGCTGACGGACGACCAGGTGGCGGACATGATGAACGGCATGACTTACGCCAACCTGCACACGGCCGCCAACCCGGGCGGGGAGCTGCGCGGCCAGGTCAGCAAGTAGTTGTCAGGACGGCGCCCGCTTCGCTCGTCTGCACAGAGCGGCGTGCAGTGGATCGCTGGCGGCGCACGTCGTCCGGCAGGCCGTCAAAACCTGTCGTAGCTAGAGCCTTGCGTGGCCATTTCGTTCCAACAGGGTTGAAGACCTTGAGGTGCTGTCGCCCTAGAATGCCGCAAGCAACCTTATTGAAGCCATGACCGCTTGTGGCGGAAAGTTGCCTGTCCACCTCAAAGTGGGTTGTGCGCGAGAGCGGACCCTGACCGAACAACGAGATGTATTTTCCATGCCATTTGGAGCATCATCGTGATGGAGGTTCCAATGTCTTTTAAGCCGCTCATGTTTGACGAACAGGGCTTGATGACCGAAAGCGGCGAGGAGGCGTTCTGCCGCATAGCTGCGCGGAAATTGCGCGAACGGGGATGTCCGGAATCAGAGTTGCAGCTTTCCATTCAACGCCTTCTCGCAAAGCCGATTGATCTTAACCTTGAAGATCCAATAAACCTTTGAATTGGGCATACAAGTTGGCCGGCCATACAAGTTGGCCCAGCCTGGCTTTTCATTGTTTGTTGAACAAATATTCACATTGTATGATAGTGCGCTCAGAGAGACGGACGTAAGGATAGTCATAAGGCGTTGCAGAAGCGTCATCAGTCAGCTGGGTCACTACAAACCAGCTGACGATGATGAAGAGATCAACATCGAGACTGCCACGGAATTGTTCAAAGAGTTGCTGGCTCGGACGGAACTCAGACTCAAGCTCAGTCGCTGAATATGAAACTCAGGATGCTGTTTGGGAATGCCGCTTGCCTTGAGCAGCGATTTCGGCACGCTACAGCGAAATCAAACTTTTGCTGCGCGTCGTAGATAGCCGCTTCCCAAAAATGCCAGCGTTTACGGTACGAGCGCATTCAAGACAAAACCAGCTCGTTCCGCGACGCTAATTTTCGGCAAAACGGAGATTTCGTAGCCAAGTGACGCATAAGCGTCCAGAAGACGCAAATACTCAGCAACGCCTGTGTCAAGGCCGTGGTGCCGTTCTGGATCAGCCATGTAAATCTCCGGCCACGGTGGAGCCAGGAACACGCGCCGGTGGTAGCGGTGAAGCTGGCCAAGCGCCGCAAGCATCGGCTCGCTCGTCAGATGCTCAAGATCAGCAGCCGCATCAATCAAGCCCCTGTCGAAAAACACCCACCCATCCAGCGCGGCAGCTGATGCTCGGTCATCGAGAGCCATCGCAATCGCGCGGCGGGCAAAGGCAGCTTTGTCCAACCAAGGAAGCGCCAGCCCTCCAACCAACATCTCTTGCCTGACAATCCGACGTCCAAGCTCCTCCACGACGGCGTGCCCGCGGTGGCCAAGCGCGGCAAGCAGCGTGGATTTGCCGCCGCCCGAGCAGCCAGAGATCACGACGAATCGGCTCACCTGGAATCCTTGTTAGGTGGCCAGCCTGCGCGCTTACGTCGCCGGGCAGGGATGGTTGGCCCGCACCGCCGCCACGACCAGGCCCACGCCAGAGCCGCGCGCGTCGTCCGGGTGCTGCTGGCCGAAGCGGCCCACCAGCTCGCGCATTGCGCCCAGCTTGGTGTTCTCCGGCGGGCAGACCTTGCCCTTCAGCTCCGGCGCCTCCGCGATCACGTCCAGCGCGCCCGCGACGTAGCCGTCGCAGGAGCGTTCATCGTTGGGCGCGCGGCTGGCGCAGGCGCCGGCGAGCTGCCGCCCGCTGATGAAGGCTTGGGCGTGCGCCAGGGACGGGGCCAGGCTGGGCAGCGCGGCCAGGCCGGCGAGCAGGACGAGCGGACGGAGCATGGGCGGCTTCCTTGGGTGACGCCGGGGTTCTAGCCGGTCATCTCCAGCGTCGTCACCTCGAACAACGACAGCCAGGCCGGGCCGAAGCTGGTGACCAGCGCCACGTCCGTGGCATCCCGCCCGCGCGCCATCAGGATGCGGCCGATGCGCGGGACGTTGTGCCGGGCGTCGAAGGTGTACCAGCGGCCGCCGTCTGGCCCGCGCAGGTAGGCCTCGAACCAGGCGGAGAAGTCCATCGGCGCGTCGCTGGGCGGCACGCCGATGTCGCCCAGGTAGCCGGTGCAGTAGCGGGCGGGGATGTTCATGCAGCGGCACAGCGTCACCGCCAGGTGGGCGTAGTCCCGGCACACGCCGCGGCGCTCGTTGTAGCCGTCCCAGGCGGTCTTGTCCGGGCGGGCGTGCTCGTAGCCGAAGGTGATGCGCTCGTGCGCGAAGTCGCAGATGGCGGCCACCCGCGCCCAGCCCTTCTCCGTGCCGCCGAACAGCGACCAGGCGATGTTGGACAGCTTGTCCGTCTCGCAGTACCGGCTGCCGAGCAGGTAGACCAGCGCGCCGTCCGGCAGGTCCTGCACGTCGAACTGGCCGGCCTCGCGCACCACCGGGTCAAGGAGGCCGGTGTCGGTGATGTCGAACTCGGTGCTCAGCTCCGTGCGGCCCGGCGGCGCCACGATGCGGTGGCACACGTTGCCGAAGTCGTCCGTGTAGTCCTGCACCGGCAGGTCCGGCGAGGCTTTCAGCGCCGGCCGGGTCAGCAGGTCCGCCTCGCGCGACGGGTGGACGCTGAGCGAGAGCAGCATCGGCACCGGCTGCGGGCACTCGTAGGCGATGCGGTAGCCGCAGCGGATGCGCATGACGCAGGGACTCCTCAGGAAGCGGGTTGGTCGGCGGGAGCTGCCTCGGTCACCAGGACCGAAACCTTCATGGACAGGCAATCGTCCGGCGCGCCGCTCCAACTGCCGGACAGCGGCACCGCCAGGCCCGGGTCCCGCACGGCGGCCACGCGGATCAGCCCGCGGCTGCCGACGATGCCGTTGGTCGGGTCGAAGTCCACCCAGCCGGCGCCGGGCAGGAACACCTGCATCCAGGCGTGGGTGTTGCCGCCGCCCTGCCGCTCCGCTTCGCCCGGGTGCGCCCGGCTCGGCACGTGCAGGTATCCGGACACGAAGCGCGCCGCCATGCCGAGCGCGCGCACGCCCTCCATCATCAGCAGCGCGAAATCCCGGCAGGTGCCGGTTTCCAGCCGCAAGGTGGTGCGCGGGTCCTGGATGCCAGGCTCGTGCCGGGCGCGGTAGGTCATGTGGTGCCGGATCGAGTGCGTCATCTCCGTCAGCAGGCCGACCGTGTCCGTCCGCCCGTCCTCGCGCAGGAAGCCGCGCGCCCAGCGGTCAACCACGTGCCCCGGATCGGGCATGTGCCGCTCGATGGAGCGGAGCAGGTCGGGCATCTCGTCCGTGTCGTAGGCGAAGGGGTAGGCCTGCGCGTGGCGGGACAGCAGAACCGTCTCCGCCGGGGCGGCGGCATGGTCGACATGCAGCAGGCTGTCGAACACGAGGGTGTCGGCGCGGGCGGAGAACCGCGCGAAGGCGACGGAATTGCCCAGCACGTCCTGCGTCCAGCGCAGGGAGGCGGGCTGCGGCGTGATGGCCAGCCGGTGCTCCACCAGGCGCTGGTCCTGGCTGTCCCGCGGACGCAGCATCATCCGGTGCTCGCCGAAGCCAACCGGCCGGCGGTAGCGGTAGGTCGTGACGTGATGGACGGTCAGCAGGGGCAAGGATCACCAAGGCAGTTGCCAGGCCGGACCGGGCGGGGCGGGCCGGGTCCCGGAGAAGTTGCAAGGGGAACATGCATGTCCCGCGCCAGCTTATGGCAACCAGCGCAGGGTGCAATGCACCATGGCGCCGCCCCACTTCACCAGAACGGGAACGGCGCGGGTGCAACCAACTTGCCCCGCCAAACATTGCCGGAATGAAAGCGAGGCTTCATGCGCCCTCATTCCATCATCCTGGCCGTCAGCTTGCTGGCTGCCCCTCTTTCCCTGCTCGGCCTGCCCGACTCCGGCGCAAACGCCGCTGGCGCCCCGCCTGCCGACCAGCGCGTGTCCAACACGGTCAACGGACGCGCGCTGCTGCCCGCGCCGGTCCCGAGCGGGCTGGAGGACGGCGTCTCGCCGGTGGACCGCGCCGCCGAACCCGGCACCCATTCGTTCGATGCCGGCCCGATCAACGGCACCCCGTTCAGCGACACGCCCACCGGCACGCTGTCCGACGGCGGCACGCAGATCGACCGCGGCGACCGCACCTTCACCCCGGCCGACTCGCCCGGCGCCACCCCCAACCTCGGCCGCTGAGCCTCAAAGCATCATCCGACCGAACGGGGGCGCCCGCACGAGGAGCATGTTTCATGCCGTTGCATCATCCGGTTCTGCCCGATGGAACGATGATTGATGCTGGCGTGGCCTGGACCGTCAGTTTGGAGCTTGCTCGACCTGAACGCATCCCACTCTTGGACTTATCTGCCGAAATAGGCCGGCTGGGCGAGGTCGGCGAGCAGGGTCGGCCCGGTAGGTTTCCAGCCGGTGAGCGCGCGTGCGCGCGCTCGACACGGGTGAGTCGGCCCCGACGAAACCGGCGAGCCAGCCGAAATGCTCGCGCGGGCGCGACTCGACGGGCAGGTTGAGCGCGCGTCCGATCGCCTCGGCAATCGCACGGAGGGCGACGCCCTCTTCCGCATTCGCATGGTAAGCGCGGGCTGGAATGCCCGCTTCCAGCGCCAAGCGATAAAGCCGCCCCGCGTCCGACACATGCACGGCAGGCAAGCGGTTGACGCCGTCGCCGATATAGGCCGACACGCCCTTCTCGCGCGCGAGCTTCGCCAGCATCGTCATGAAAGCGGGGTCGCCGATCCCGTGCACCGTGGTGGCGAGCCGGATCAGGCCGACCCGTACGCCACGCTCGGCGAGCGCCGCCGCCGCCGCCTCGCTCCTCCTGGGATAGTTGGGATCGGAGAGCGGCGGCACGTCCGCCTCCGTCGCGACCCGGCCGGGGGCAAGCGACGCCAACCCTGTGGTGACGAGGATCGGCTTGTGCGTCCCGACCAGCGCCTCGCCCATCGCCTCGATCGCGCGCCGGTCCTGCTCGCTGTTCTCGGCGTACCTCGAGAAATCATGGTTGAAGGCGAGGTGGATCACCGCGTCGGCGTTGCCCGCCGCCTCGGTGAGCCGGTCGAGGTCGTCGAGCGTGCCGCGCAGCACGTCCGCGCCCTTCGCGACGAGCATGGCCGCCTTCTCCTCCGAGCGAGAGAGACCAAGCACCTGGTGCCCGGCACCAAGCAATTCGTTTACCACCACGCTGCCCACCCAGCCGGTGGCACCCGTCACGAACACGCGCATCGCAAGACCTCCTGCTCATCCGCCTTCCATCAGCGCCCAAGTATCCTCATCAGGCCAAACTGCATTCTTGGTTTGATTGCTGTCGCACCCAAACATCTTGCGTGCGCCCACCAGCGCGGAGGATATTCTAGGACGGCCGGTGCAGGGTGGCGCCGGTCCGCGCTTGCAGCCCCTCGAAGTCCAGCCCCGGCACGATGTCGGCGACGGCGAAGCCGCGTTCCGTCACGTCCAGCACGGCCAGGTTGGTGTAAACCCGGCTCACCGCCGCCAGCGCCGTCAGCGGGTAGCCGCACCGGCTGACGACGCGCGGCTCGCCCGCCTTGGTGGTGTGCTCCATGACGGCCCACAGCCGCTTGGCGCCCACCGCGAGGTCCATGGCACCGCCCACCGCCGGGGCGAAGTCGCCGTCGGAGCGCGACCAGTTCGCGAGGTCCCCGTTCTCCGCCACCTCGAACGCGCCCAGCACGCACAGGTCGAGGTGGCCGCCGCGGATCAGCGCGAAGCTGTCGGCCTGGTGCACGAAGCTGCCGCCGGTGCGCAGCGTCACGTGGCTCTTGCCGGCGTTGATCAGCCAGGGGTCCACTTGGTCCGGCGGCGGCGCCGGCCCCATGCCGAGCACGCCGTTCTCCGAGTGGAAGATCACCTCCCGCCCGGCGGGAACGTGGTCCGCCACCAGCACAGGGATGCCGATGCCGAGGTTGACCCACCAGCCTTCCGGGATGTCCGCCGCCACCCGCGCCGCCATGGCCGCGCGGTCCCGCTCCTGCACGCCCATGGCGCTCTCCCTCACCCCCGCGGCCCGTCATGCGGCGCGTGCACCATGCGGTCGACGTAGATGCCCGGCGTCACCACGCATTCGGGCGGCAGCGCGCCCAGTTCCACGACGTGCTGCACCTGCGCCACCGTCACGGCGGCGGCCGTGGCCATCACCGGGTTGAAGTTGCGTCCGCTGGCCCGGTAGGCGAGGTTGCCCCAGCGGTCGCCCTGCCAGGCCTCGATCAGCGCCACGTCGCCGTGCAGGGCATGTTCCAGCACGCAGCGCCGGCCGCCGATCACCGCCGTCGGCTTGCCTTGGGCGAGCTTGGTGCCGAACGCCGTGGGCGTGTAGAAGGCGGGAATGCCCGCCCCTGCGGCGCGCAGCCGCTCCGCCAGCGTGCCCTGCGGCACCAGTTCCAGCTCGATCCTGCCAGCCCGGTATTCCTCCTCGAACACGAACGAGCCTTTGGAGCGCGGGTAGGAGCAGATGATGCGCCGGACCCGGCGCAGCTGCATGAGCTTGGCCAGCCCGAACTCCGCAACGCCAGAGTTGTTCGCCACCACGACCAGGTTGGATGCGCCCTGCTCGATCAGCGCGTCGATCAGCTGGTTGGGTTGCCCCACCGCGCCGAAGCCACCCACCAGGACCGTTGCCCCATCGGCCACGCCTTCCAGCGCCGCGGCCAGGCTGGCGACGCGCTTGTCGATCATGGCCGTCCTCCCGCAGCTTCGCGCCAGCCTGCCCCTTGGCAAGCTGGAGGGCAAGCGGCTTGCGGGCGTTTGCTAGGATTGGGCGTCGGGCGAGAGCACGATGCAGCTGGTCCGGCTGCGGCTCAGCCGTTCGCAGGCCTGGGTGGCGGAGTCGCGGGACAAGCCTTCCAAGCGGGCGCGGTACAGCTTGCCGTGCGGCTCGCGCACCCCGGCCACCGCCGGGCGGGCGCCGGACAGGACGCCGCCGGCCTGCTCGCGCGCCGTGCCGACCGCGATCCTGGCCAGGCCCTCGTTGCCGAACGCGCCCACCTGGATCGCCCACTGGCCCGGCGTGCCGTGGTACGCCGCAACCGGCGCGGCGTTCGCCGGCGAAACCAGGCGGAAGCCCGTCTCCCGGCGCGCCGGCGCGGAGCCGTAGCCGGACGCCGCCTGCACCGGAGCGGGCGCGGGCGGGATGTAGG
>CAXTNC010000038.1:16829-20160 GCA_964245495.1 uncultured Acetobacteraceae bacterium | reverse complement strand
CCCCGGCGGCCTCGGCGGGAGGCGTGGCGGGCGGCGGGCGCGGGATGGCCAGGCCGTCGCCGTCGAGCCGCGGCAGGTAGACGCGCACCCGGGTGCCCTTGCCCACCAGGCTGTCCACCCTCAGGAAGCCGTCGGACTGGCGCACGATGCCGTGCACGGTGGACAGGCCAAGCCCGGTGCCGCCGCGCTCCCGCCGGGTGGTGAAGAACGGGTCGAAGATGCGCGGCAGCACGTCGGCCGGGATGCCGGCGCCGGTGTCCTCGACCTCCACCACCACGTAGCGCCCGGGCGGGATGCGCTCGTCGTCCCGGATCAGGGCGCTGTGGAAGCTGACGTGCTCCGTCCGCAGGGTGAGCGTGCCGCCGCCACCCATCGCGTCCCGCGCGTTGACCATGAGGTTGACCAGCACCTGGTCGAGCTGCGTCGGGTCCACCCGCACGGCGCAGCCCGGCTGCTCCAGGTCCAGCTCCAGCCGGATGCTGCTGTCCAGCAAGCGGCGGAACAGGCTCGACAGCCCTTCAACCGCGTCGTTGATCGACACGGCGCGGGGCTGCAGGGCTTGCTGGCGGCCGAACGCCAGCAGCTGGCGCACCAGCGCCGCGCCGCGGTCGGCGCTGGCGCGTATCTGCTGCAAGTCCTCCGCCACCTCCGGCTCGGGCCACCGCCTGGCCAGCAGGTCGTCCGCGGCGCCGATGATGGCGGTGAGCAGGTTGTTGAAGTCGTGCGCGATGCCGCCGGCCAGCTGGCCCACGGCTTGCAGCTTCTGGCTCTGCGCCAGCTGCGCTTCCAGCGACCTTTGCGCCGAGATGTCGCAGAACTGCAGGATGGCGCCGCTGACCTGCTCGTCGGCCTCCCGCAGCGCCACGGCGGAGATCTCGACCGTTTGCGCGGCCGCGCCCCCCTTGCCGCGCAGGGTGGACACGAAGCTGCGCGGCGGGCGGCGGCCCTGCAAGGCGGGCCGCAGCTCGTCCCACACGGCGTCCCGCCCTTCGCGGCAGAAGATGTCCTGCGCCGGGCGGCCTGGCGAAAGGTCGCACTCGCGGCCCGCCATGCGCTGCAACGCCTCGTTGACCCGGACCAGGCGGCCTTGCCGGTCGATGATGGCGATGCCGACGGAGGATTCCTCCACCAGCACCTGCAGCATGTCGTCGAGCGGGGCGGCCAGCCGCTCGATCAGCCGGCGCGGGCGCGGCGGCGGACGGCGCCAGCGCCAAGCCCACGGGCGCGGACGCCGCACCGCCTTCACCGTGCAGCCCGGGCGCGCAGGCGCCACACGTAGGCGATCACCTCGGCCACCAGCTTGAAGTGCTCGGCCGGAATCTCCGCATCCAGCTCCACGCGGTAGAGCGCGCGCGCCAGCGGCGGGTTGGCGACGAGCGGGACCCTGTGCTCGCGCGCGGCATCGCGGATCCGGGCTGCCACCTCGTCGACTCCTTTCGCCACCACCCTCGGCGCGCCTCCTTTTGCACGATCGTATGCCAAAGCGATAGCGTAATGGGTCGGGTTGGTCACGATCACGGTGGCGCTCGGCACGGCGGCCAGCATCCGCTTGCGCGCCCGGGCCATGCGGACCTGCCGCACCCGCTGCTTGACGGCCGGGTTGCCGTCGCTTTCCTTGGCCTCCTGCTTGACCTCCTGGCGGCTCATGCGCAGGCCGCTCGCGTGGTGGTGGCGCACCCACCACCAATCCGCCCCGGCGATGACCGCCTGCGTTCCCAGCATGGTCAGCATCAGCTGCAGCACCTGGCGCACGATGCGGTCCGCCAGCTGGCCCGGCTGCCACGCCGCGGCGCCGTGCAGCAGGGGAACGTTGCCCGCCAGCACGTGGTAGGCGGCCAGCCCCAGCACGCCGAGCTTCACCAGCGACTTGCCGGCCTCCACGAGGCCGGCGGCGCCGAAGATGCGCTTGATCCCCCGCATGGGGCTGAGCCGGGCCAGGTCGGGCAGCAGCCTTGCCGGGCTGAACAGGAACCCCGTTTGCAGCAGCGACCCGGCGACGGACGCGGCCATCACGCCCAGCACGAGGGGACCGATCGCCAGCGCCGCCGCCGCCAGCGCCGCCGCCAGCGCCGCCGCCGGGTCGCTGGCCCTGGATACGTTGAACATTGGCGCCAGGCGCGACGCCAGGCTTTGCCCGAGGCTCGGGCCGGCCATCATCAGCAGCAGGGTCGCAGCGCCCAGCCCGGCCAGCACCGGCACCTCCCGCGACAGGGCGATGCTGCCCTGCTCCCGCGCCTGCTGCAGCCGGCGGGGGGTGGCGGCCTCCGTCCGGTCCTCGTTCTCGGCCACCGGCTACAGCCCTGGCAGGGCTGCGAACCCGTCCCGCGCCGCGGCGGCCCAGGTTTCCACGATGCCGGTGGCGAGCAGCGCCAGCAGGGCCAGCCCGCCCACGATCTGGCCGGGGATGGCGGCGAAGTAGACCTGCAGCTGCGGGATCAGCCGCGACAGCAGCCCGAGGGCGGCCTGCCACACCACGCTGGCGATCACCAGCGGCGAGGCCAGGCGCAGCCCCAGGCCGAACGCCTCCGCCACGGCGCCCGCCGCCGCCTCCGCGCTGTCCGCCGCCGGCAGCAGGTGGCCCGGCGGCACCAGCGCGTAGCTGCCGGCCAGGGCCGCCACCGGCAGCGCCCACAGCCCCGTGCCCAGCACCAGCACGGGCGCCGCGAGGGAGAACAGCCGCATGACGGCGCTGGACTGGCCGAGCGCCGGGTCCGGGGTGATGACGCTGGACAGGCCCAGCATGAACGAGATGACCTGCCCCGCCATCGGCAAGGCGAGGGCGATGCAGCGGGCCAGCCAGCCCAGCGCGCCGCCGCACAGCAGCTCGGCCGCCACCATGCCGGCCGCGCGCCAATCGTCCGGCGGCGCGATCACGCCGACGCCGGGCAGCACCAGCGCCACGAGCGCCAGGGCGAGGCCGGCGCGCAGGGTGGCCGGGGGTTCCGCTTCCCCCAGGCCCGGCAGCAGCAGCACCGCCGCGCCGCAGCGGCACAGCACCAGCACGAAGGCGAACGCCCAGCCCGGCAGTGCAGCCAGCATGGCGGCGTCCATCACATGCCGCCGACGGCGATCATCCGGTCGAACAAGGATTGCGTGTAGCCGGTCAGGGTGGACAGCATGAACGGCCCGGTGAGCGTCAGCGTGGCGACCACGACGAGCACCTTGGGCACGAAGGTCAGCGTCGCCTCGTTGACCTGGGTGACCGCCTGCACCAGGGACATGACGATGCCCACGGCCAGGGCTGCGATCAGCACGGGGCCGCCGAGCTTCACCACGACCAGCATGGTTTCCCGCAGGGCGGCGCCGACCTCGCCCTCCCCCACTAGACCGG
>CAXTNC010000038.1:0-16729 GCA_964245495.1 uncultured Acetobacteraceae bacterium | reverse complement strand
CCCACTAGACCGGGCCCACTAGATCGGCATCCGCATGATGTCCTGGTAGGCCTGCACCACCCGGTCCCGGATGGCGGTGGTGGTCTGCAACGCCAGCTCCGCCCGGTTCACCGCCGTCACCACGTCCGTCAGGTTGCCGCTGCCGCTCAGCGCCGCGGTTGATTGCGCGTCCGCCTGGCGGCCCGAATCGACCACGCCTTGCAGCGCCTGGGTGAGCGCCTGGCCGAAGCCTTCCAGGCTGGCGGGCTGCCCCGTGCTGGTCCGCGCATAGGCGTCCGCCGCGCTGGCGGCAGTAGCGGCTGAGACGAGGGGGATGCTCATTTCAGCAGGTCGATCGCTCGGGTCAGCATGGACCGGGTCACTTCCATCACGTTGAGGTTGGCGCTGAACGAGCGCTGGGCTTCCCGCATGTCCATGACTTCCACGAAGCTGTTGACGTTGGGGGTATGGACGTAGCCCTGCGCGTCCGCCGCCGGGTGCGCCGGGTCGTAGTGCGAGGGGAAGGCGGACTTGTCCGTGGCGACCTGCTTCACCCGCACGGTTTCGGCGCCGACCTCGCTGTCCAGCTTCTGCTCGAAGGTGACGGTCTTGCGCCGGTAGGGGTCCACGCCCGGCGCGTCCCCCGTGGTGTCCTGGTTGGCCAGGTTCTCCGCGATCACCCGCAGCCGGGTGGTTTGCGCGTCCATGCCGCGGGCGGAGATGGCGAGCGCCTTGGTGAGGTCCATGGGGCGCTACTTGCCGATCACGGTGCGGAACAGGCCGAGGTACTTGTGGTAAAGGTTCATGGTCAGCGCCTGCGCGTCGTCCGTTTGCGCCACCTTGGCCAGCTGGTCGTCCATGGACACGGCGTTGCCGTCCGGCGCGCGCTCGGCCGGGCGCAGCCGCGGGTCCGTGCCCAGCACCGTGCCGGGGGCCATCATGTGCAGCGGGCTGGTGGCGGCCAGGACCGGCAGGGCCTTGGCCAGCGTTTGCGCGAAGGGCTGCACGTCCTTCGCCACGTAGCCCGGCGTGTTGGCGTTGGCGATGTTCTGCGCCAACAGGCCTTGCCGCCGGTCGATCCAGGCGAGCCGCCGCTCCGCCAGGTCGAACAATCCCATGCCGTCCTTGTCCATGGCGGCATCCTGCCCGGCTTTCGTTGCCGCCGGGTTAAGCCGGCGCGGATCGCCTGGGGCGACTTGGGCGCAACGCTTCGGTAACCCCTTGCTGCTTTGATGGCGGGCATGAGCGACGCAGGGATGCCCCCGTTCGACCATGCCGGCTTTGACGCCGGGTCCGTGCAGGCCGCCATCAGCCTGGGCGAGGGCCTGGCGCGGACGGTCTGCATCGCCCGCGTGCTGGTGGAGAACGGCCGGACGGTGGACATGGCGGGGCTGGACCGCGGCGTCGGCCTGTTCTGCGCCAAGGCGCTGGACCTGCCGCCGGAGCTGGGCCGCGCCCTGCGCCCCCGCCTGCTCTCCCTGCTGGCGGAAACGGACCAGCTGACGGAGGCGCTGCGCGGGCAAGCCGCACGCTGACCCATCCAACTCAGGCAAAAGGCCTCAGCCACCATGACCCTGCCCTCCCTGCTTCCGGCCGCCGCGGCGCTCGCGGCCGTGCTGCTGCTGGTCCTGCTGTCCGGCAGGCTCGCCCGGCTGACCCGCTTCGCCCGGCCCGGCGCCGCCGCGGGCCGGCTGAGCGTGCAAGGCTCGCTGGCGCTGGACCAGCGGCGGCGGCTGCTGCTGGTGCGATGCGACGGGCGCTGCGTCCTGCTGCTGACGGGGCCGCAGGACCAGGTGGTCGGCTGGCTGCCGGAAGCGGCGGCGTGAGGTGGGCCGGCATCGCGCTCATGCTGCTGGCGCCGTCGCTGGCCATGGCGCAGTCGGTCAGCATCGACCTGGGGGCCGCCGGCCAGGCGGGCGCCACGGGGCGCCTGGTGCAGCTCACGGCCCTCATCACTGTGCTGTCCGTCGCTCCCAGCCTGCTGGTGATGGTGACGGCGTTCACCCGGATCGTGATCGTGCTGTCCCTGCTGCGCTCGGCCATCGGCGCGCAGGGCGTGCCGCCCAACACGGTGCTGATCGGCCTGGCGCTGTTCCTGACGTTCTTCGTCATGCAGCCGGTGCTGGACCAGGCCTATGCGAGCGGGCTGCTGCCGATGACGGACGGCAAGGTGGGCGAGCTGGAAGGGCTGCGCCTGGCCGCCGAGCCGTTCCGCCGCTTCATGGCCGCCAACGTGCGCGGGGCGGACCTGCAGCTGTTCCTGGACGTGGCGCACCTGCCGGCCGCGGACTCGCCGGACGCGGCGCCCTGGCGCGCGCTGGTGCCCGCCTTCCTGGTGGGCGAGCTGCGCCGGGCCTTCGAGATGGGATTCCTGCTCTACCTGCCGTTCCTGGTGATCGACATGGTGGTGGGCAGCGTGCTGCAAAGCCTGGGCATGATGATGCTGCCGCCGTCCAGCATCAGCCTGCCGTTCAAGCTGATCTTCTTCGTGCTGGTCGATGGCTGGCGCCTAGTGTCGGGCAGCCTGGTGCAGAGCTTTGCGCCCGGCGGCTGACGGAACCGGGATGACGGAACCCTGGCGGCGGGCGGCGTTATGACCCGGCGAACGCAGGAGAGCCGCCGTGAAGCAGCCCCACACCGAAGAGTCGATCGAGCACACGGATGACGAGCAGGACACGGGCAACCACAAGGTGCCGGGCCAGCCGGACACGGGAGGAGCCGACCGGTTCGGCGGCACGCGGGCCGGGGCGGAGAACTTCGAAGGCCCGGCCAAGCAGGACGGCCCGCAGGAGTCCATCGAGAGCGGGACGGACGTGGACCGCGTGTCCGGCCTGGATGAGCCGGGCACGGGCGACAAGCCGGCGAACCCCGGCCACGAGCGCCATCCGGAGCGGGACGAGCACGGCCGGATGTGAGCGTGGCCCGAGCGGCCAGAACGATCGCGCCCCCGGCGCGTTGCTGCGCCATGCCGTCCAGCAGCGTGCCTGACCCGTCCCGTCCCGCCACGACCGTCCTGGTCGTGGAGGACGAGTTCCTCATCCGCATGACGCTTGCCGAGGTGCTGGCGGACGAGGGCTACGTCGTCATGGAAGCAGGTTCCGGGGACGACGCGCTCCAGGTGCTGCACGCCAATCCGGCGATCGCGGTCCTGCTCACGGACATCCAGCTGCCGGGCAGCCTGGATGGCCGGGCGCTGGCGCGGAAGGCGCGGGAGGGCCGGCCGGACCTGCCCGTGCTGTTCATGACGGGCCGCTCCCCCGCCGCTGGAAGCGGCCAGCCCGACAGCCGTGCCGCCACCATCGCCAAGCCTTACCTGCCCTCCGACATCTGCAACGCCGTGCGCCGGCTGCTTGACACGGCTGTTCCGGCGCCGGGTTGAGGCGCAGCCTGCCAGGGTGCGGGGGCCGGCCTGGGGCGGGATGGCACCCGGCGAGGCAGCCAGGTGTCAGCGCGCCCTAGAAATCCAGGTCGGCGTAGTGCTTGGGCGGGATCACGCCGGGCACGCGGTCGGCGAGGATGGCGCGGAAGGATGGGCGGGACTTCATGCGGGCATACCAGTCGCGGGCCGGCTGGCTGACGGACCAGTCGACGTCGCCGCAGAAGTCGAGCGTTGAAAGGTGGGCGGCGGCGGCCAGGTCAGCCAGGGAGATCGAGCTGCCGCCCAGCCATTTCCGCGTTTCCGCCAGCCAGCCGATGTAGGCCAGGTGGGTCTTGAGGTTGAGGAAGCCCACCCGCAAGGCGGACGCGTCCGGCTGCCCGGCGCCGGACATGCGCTTGATGACCTTCTCGCCATACAGGTGCCGGGTCACCTCCTGGGCGAACTTGCCGTCCAGCCACGCGACCAGGCGGCGGACCTCCACCCGCTCGGGCAGCGTGCGGCCCAGCAGCGGGGTGTCCGGGTAGGCCTCCTCCAGGTACTCGCAGATGACGCTGGAGTCGGGAACCGCCAGCTCGTCGTCCACCAGGGTGGGGACCGTGCCGGACGGGTTGAGGTCGAGGTAGTCCGGCCGCCGGTCCCACGGCTTCTCGACCCGCAGCTCGAACGCCATGCGCTTCTCCGCCAGCGCCAGGCGAATCTTGCGGGCGTAGGGCGAAAGCGGCAGGTGGTAGAGCAGACGCATGGCCAAGCGTTATGGCATCGGCCCCGGGCTGCGCCAATGCGCGGCGGAGGGCGGCGCCCTGCTAGAGCTTTCTTCCGATCAAAGCGGATCGGAAGAAAGCTCTAGCTCTTTATTTTGGCGAGCATCTTCATCCGACGGGTGACCCCGTATGGTCGGATGATGCTCTAGGCGCGGCGCTCCTCGGCCACCCCGCTCAGCGGCACCGGCAGGTACTTGGCGAACCCCTTCGGCACCACCTGCCAGATGCGGGACAGGGTGCCCGGCCAGTCGTGCAGCAGCCCGTCCGCGTAGCGGCTGCTGGTTTCGCGCGCATGGGTCTCGACCAGCTTGCGCAGCACGCCTTCCCAGTGCGGGTGCGCCACGCGCTGCCACTCGATGCTGTCCGGGTTGACGCGGCGCTCGAACATCCCGTCCACGTCCAGCACGAAGGCCATGCCGCCGGTGAACCCGGCGCCGAAGTTGTCGCCGACCGCGCCGAGGATGGCCACCGTGCCGCCGGTCATGTACTCGCAGCCGTTGGAGCCGCAGCCCTCCACCACCGCCACGGCGCCCGAGTTGCGCACGGCGAACCGCTCGCCCGCCTGGCCCGCGGCGTAGAGCTGCCCGGCGGTCGCGCCATACAGGCAGGTGTTGCCGATGATGGTGTTGTGCTGGCTGACCAGGGCGGAGGACGGCGCCAGCCGCACCGCGACCGTGGCGCCGGACAGGCCCTTGCCCACGTAGTCGTTGGCGTCGCCCAGCACCTCCAGCTTGAGGCCCTGCACGGCGAACGCGCCCAGCGACTGGCCGGCCGAGCCGCGCAGCCGCACGGTGACGTGGCCCGGCTGCAGGCCCGCCATGCCGTACTGGCGGGTGATGCGGGAGGACAGCTTGGTGCCGATCGCGCGGTGCGTGTTGCGGATGTTGTATTGCAATTGCATCTTCTCGCCGCGCTCGAACAGCGGCCCGGCGTCGGCGATCATCTCCGCGTCCAGCGTGTCCGGCACCTCGTTGCGGCCTTCCGTGCAGTAGCGCGCATGGCCGCCGGGATCGGCCTGCACCAGCAGCGGGTTGAGGTCCAGGTCGTCCAGCCACTCGCCGCCGCGGCTGACCTGGCGCAGGTGCTCGGTGCGGCCGATCACGTCGCGCAGGCGCTTCACGCCGAGGCTGGCCAGGATGTTGCGCACCTCCTCGGCCACGAAGGAGAACAGGTTGATGACCTTCTCCGGCGTGCCGTCGAACTTGGCGCGCAGCGTCTCGTCCTGGCTGCACACGCCCACGGGGCAGGTGTTGCTGTGGCACTGGCGCACCATGATGCAGCCCATCGCCACCAGGCTGGCGGTGCCGATGCCGAACTCCTCCGCGCCCAGCATGGCGGCGATCACCACGTCCCGCCCGGTCTTGATGCCGCCGTCCGTGCGCAGCCGCACCCGGTGGCGCAGGCGGTTGAGCATCAGCACCTGGTGCGCCTCCGTCAGCCCCATCTCCCAGGGGATGCCGGCGTACTTCACGCTGGTCTGCGGCGAGGCGCCGGTGCCGCCGGAATGGCCGGAGATCAGGATCGCGTCCGCCTTCGCCTTGGCGACGCCGGCGGCGATGGTGCCGATGCCGGAGCGCGCCACCAGCTTGACGCACACGTAGGCGTCCGGGTTGATCTGCTTGAGGTCGTAGATCAGCTGCGCCAGGTCCTCGATCGAGTAGATGTCGTGGTGCGGCGGCGGGCTGATGAGGGTGACGCCCGGGGTCGAGTGCCGCAGCTTGGCGATCAGGGAGGTGACCTTGAAGCCGGGCAGCTGGCCGCCCTCGCCGGGCTTGGCGCCCTGGGCGATCTTGATCTCGATCTCGCGGCAGGCGTTCAGGTACTCGGCGGTCACGCCGAAGCGGCCGGAGGCGATCTGCTTGATGGCGGAGTTGGCGTTGTCGCCGTTGGGGCGCGGCTTGAAGCGCGCCTCGTCCTCGCCGCCCTCCCCGCTGTCGGAGCGCGCGCCGATGCGGTTCATCGCGATGGCCAGGGTTTCATGCGCCTCCGGGCTGAGCGCGCCGAGCGAGATGCCGGGCGCCACCAGGTGCTTGCGGATTTCCGTGATGCTTTCGACCTCGTCCACCGGGATGGCGGCATGGCCCTCCGTGAAGTCCAGCAGGTCGCGCAGCGCCACGGGCGGCTGGCGGCGCACCGCCTCGCTGTAGCGCATCCAGGTTTGGAAGCTGTCGTTGGCCACGGCGGTCTGCATGGTGTGGATCAGGCTGCCCTCGAAGGCGTGCGTCTCGCCCCGGCGGCGCAGCTTGTACAGGCCGCCCACCGGCAGCGTCACCGCGTCCTCGTCCCAGGCCGCCTTGTGCAGCGCCAGCACGTTGCGGGCGATGCCGGGCATGCCGATGCCGCTGATGCGGGACTGCATGCCGGGGAAGAACTCCGCCACCAGCGCGCGCGACAGGCCGATCGCCTCGAAGTTGTAGCCGCCGCGGTAGGAGGAGACGACGGAGATGCCCATCTTGGACATCACCTTGAGCAGGCCCTTGTCCACCGCCTTCTTGTAGCGGCGCACCGCCTCCGTCAGCGTCGTGCCGCCGAACAGGGCGCGGCGCTGGCGGTCGGCGATGCTTTCCTGCGCCAGGTAGGCGTTGATGGTGGTGGCGCCCACGCCGATCAGCACGGCGAAGGAGTGCACGTCCACGCACTCGGCCGAGCGCACGTTGAGGCTGGTGAAGGTGCGCAGGGAGGAGCGCATCAGGTGGGTGTGGATGGCCGCGGTGGCCAGGATCATCGGGATGCCGGCGCGTTCCGGCCCGCTGCCCTCGTCCGTGGCGATGACGTGGGTGCAGCCGGCGCGCACGCCCTCCTCCGCCTCGCGCCGGATGCGCTCCAGGGCGGCGCGCAGGTCGATGTGGTTGCCCTCGATGGGCACGGTGCAGTCGATCACGCAGGCGTCCTTGCCCATGAACCCGCGCATGGCGGCGAACTCGGCGTTGGACAGCACCGGGCTTTCCAGCTGCAGCAGGTCGCACTGCTCGGCGTTCTCGTCCAGCACGTTGCCGAGGTTGCCCAGGCGGGTCTTGAGCGACATCACGCGCGTTTCGCGCAGGCTGTCGATCGGCGGGTTGGTGACCTGGCTGAACGCCTGGCGGAAGTAGTGGTGCAGGCCGCGGTAGCGCTCGGACAGCACGGCCACCGGCGTGTCGTCGCCCATGGAGCCGACCGCCTCGGCGGCGTCCTCCACCATGGGGTGCAGGATCATCTCCAGCTCCTCCAGCGTCATGCCGACGGCCAACTGGCGGCGGCGCAGCATCTCGCCGCCGAGCAGGCTGGCTTCGGGCGCGTCCGTCTTGACGATGCTGTCGATGGAGGTGATGCGCTGGGTCCAGCCAGCGTAATCGTGCCGGGCGGCGAGGATGTCCTTGACCTCCTCGTCGCCGTAGAAGCGCCCGGTGTCGAGATCGACGGCGATCGACTGGCCCGGCCCCACGCGGCCCTTGGCGCGCACGTCCCGCTCGTCGAACTTCACCATGCCGGCCTCCGAGCCGACCACCAGCAGCCCGGTGTGGGTCAGGCTGTAGCGCAGCGGGCGCAGGCCGTTGCGGTCGAGGCCAGCCAGCATCCAGCGGCCGTCGGTGGCGGCGACGGCAGCGGGGCCGTCCCACGGCTCCATGACGGCGTTGCAGTACAGGAACATGTCCTTGTGCGCCTGCTTCATGGAGGCGTCGACGCTGACGGAGGCGGGGATCAGCAGCGCCTTGGCCATCGGCGCGTCCCTTCCTGCGCGCACCAGCAGCTCGAAGGCGGCGTCGAGTGCCGCGGTGTCGCTGCTGCCGGCCTGGATGACGGGCTTGATGTCCTCGATGTACGGGTCGAGCGCCGGGTCGGAGAGCCGGGTTTCGTGGCTCCTCATCCAGTTGACGTTGCCGCTGATCGTGTTGATCTCGCCGTTGTGGGCCAACATGCGGAACGGCTGCGCCAGCCGCCAGGTGGGGAAGGTGTTGGTGGAGTAGCGCTGGTGGTAGATGGCGAAGCGGCTGACGAACCGCTTGTCCAGCAGGTCCGGGTAGAAGTCGGTCAGGTTCTCCGCCAGGAACATGCCCTTGTAGATGATCGAGCGGCAGGACAGCGAGCAGACGTACAGCTCGTTGATCTGGGCGGCGATGGCCTGCTTCTCGATGCGGCGGCGGATCACGTAAAGGTCGCGCTCGAAGGCGGCCTGGTCGGCGCCGGTGCCGTTGCGGACCATGATCTGCTCGATCTCGGGGCGGGTGGCGTTGGCCTTCTCGCCGATGCAGCCCACGTCGATCGGCACCTGCCGCCAGCCGTGGATGGCATGGCCGAAGTTCAGGATCTCGGTCTCGACGATGGTGCGGCAGCGCTCCTGGGCGGCCAGGTCGGTCTTGGGCAGGAACACCTGGCCGACCGCGATGCGCTCGCTGGGCATGGCGTCGCCGCCGCGCTGGATCACCTCGGCGAAGAAGTCCTGCGGGATCTCGATGTGGATGCCGGCGCCGTCGCCGGTCTTGCCGTCCGCGTCCACCGCGCCGCGGTGCCAGACGGCCTTCAGCGCGTCGATGCCGGCCTGCACCACGTCCCGCCGGGCGGTGCCGTCGAGCGAGGCGACCAGGCCCACGCCGCAGTTGGCGTGCTCGTCCTCGGGGCGGTAGGTGTCGCGCAGTAGGGCGGCGTTGGCGGTCCAGTCGGCGATGTGGTCCATGGCGGAACTCCTCAATTCAGAGGGTTGAGCGTTTCAGTTTACCTGGCTATCTTCGCTATCTTCATTCAGCGACGCTGACTGGCTTTGCCAATCAAAGAAAACGCGCGAGCGTGGCGATCATGGCGGCAATGGCGCCGCCAAACGCCGCCGCGGCCATCACGGGAGCGAAGCGCCGATCCCGGTTCAGCTTGGCAGCTTCGGAGTTCAGCTTCGCTGCCTCAGCATTGAGCTTCAGCGCCTCCTCTTGCAGCTTGTGCTGTTCTGAAACGAACTTGCGCGTTTCTTCGATCATGCGGACAATGCGCGCCTCGGTCTCGGGATCAGTTATGCCAGACATCCCGGCCTACTCCGCAGCCGCGGCCATCGCGTTCCGCTGCATGTGCTCGTGCATCCGGACCGCGGCGTCCCGGCCGTCCTTGATCGCCCACACAACCAGGCTCGCCCCGCGCACGATGTCGCCTGCGCCGAACACGCCCGGCAGCGTGGTCATCTGGGTGCGGTGGTCCACCGCCAGCGTGCCCCAGCGGCTCACCTCCAGCCCTTCCACGCCCCACAGCCGCGGCAGCTCCTCCGGGTCGAAGCCGAGCGCCTTGATGACTAGGTCGGCCTCCACGGTGAAGCGCTCGCCCGACGGCTCGACCGATTGGCGGCCGGAGGGGTCCGGCATTCCGAGCCGCATCCGCTGCACCCGCACGCCGGTCACGCGGCCGTCGCCCAGGAACGCCTCGGGCGCGGACAGCCAGACGAACTCGACGCCTTCCTCCTGCGCGTTCCTCACCTCGCGCATGGAGCCTGGCATGTTGGCCTGGTCGCGCCGGTAGAGGCACTTCACGGAGGCGGCGCCCTGGCGCACCGCGGTGCGCACGCAGTCCATCGCCGTGTCGCCGCCGCCGATCACCACGACGTGCTTGCCGTCGGCGTTCAGCGCGCCGCTGTCGAACGCGGGCACGCTGTCGCCCAGGCCCTGGCGGTTGGAGGTGGTCAGGAAGTCGAGCGCGGGAACGATGCCGTCCAGCCCTGCGCCGGGTCCGCCGATGTCGCGCGCCTTGTAGACGCCGGTGGCGATCAGCAGGCTGTCGTGGCGGGCGCGCAGGTCGGCCCAGTGCAGGGTCTCGCCGATGCCCTGGCCGAGGTGGAACTGGATGCCGCCCTCCTCCAGCAGCCGCCAGCGGCGCAGCACGATCTCCTTCTCCAGCTTGAAGCCGGGGATGCCGTAGATCATCAGCCCGCCCACCCGGTCGTGACGGTCGTACACGTGCACCTGGTAGCCGCGGGCGCGCAGCATCTCGGCCGCCGCCAGCCCGCCGGGGCCGGCGCCCACGATGCCGACCGATTGCGGGCGTTCCTGCCGGGGGCGCAGCGGCTTGACCCAGCCCTCGGCGAAGGCGGTGTCGGTGATGTGGCGCTCGACCGCGCCGATGGTGACGCTTTCGAAGTCCTTCTCGATGACGCAGTTGCCCTCGCACAGACGGTCCTGCGGGCAGATGCGGCCGCAGATCTCCGGAAAGTTGTTGGTGGCGGAGCTGACCTCGTAGGCTTCCTGCAGCCGGCCCTCGGCGGTCAGCTTCAGCCAGTCCGGGATGTTGTTCGAGAGCGGGCAGTGGATGGAGCAGAACGGGATGCCGCACTGGCTGCACCGGCTGGCCTGGGCGCTGGCCGCCGCCGGGTCGAACCGGCGGTAGATTTCGCCGAAGTCCTGCCGGCGCTCCGGCGCGGTGCGTTTCTGCGGGGTCGCCTGCGGCAGGCGAACGAACTGCAACATGCGGTCGGCCACGGCTTCACCCCGGTGCTGTCGGCTGGCGACATAGTTCAGTTCGATGGCGCTGACGAGAGGAAAACGCTAGTTATGTCAAGATCACTGCCATGATTTCTTCAGGTTTGCCTTTGCAGGCCGTTTCATGCCCGCGGTCCGCGCCAAGAACTGGCCGATGCGGCCCCACTTACGCCGGCACCCGCTCCAGCTTGCCGCCGCCGGGCCGATAGCGGTCCAGGTACTCCGGGACCACCAGCTCGACCGGCGTGGCTGCCACGCCCAGTTCCGCCAGGCCCGGCATGTCCGGCGAAACCACGTTGTCGCGGGCCAGCAGCAGAAGCTGGTCGCGGGTGAACGGCTTGGTCGGCAGCTTCTCGGCGATGGAGGCTTGCAGCCGCGCCAGGCCCATCGGGATTTCCACCAGCGGCCGCCTGCGCCGGGTTTCCTTCAGGATGTAGGCAAGGATGTCGCGGAAGGTCCACACGGCGGGGCCGCCCAGCTCGTATGTCTTGCCGGCCGTGTCCAGCCCGGTCAGCCCGGCCATCACGGCATCCGCCACGTCGCCCACGTAGACGGGCTGCATCCTGGTGTCCCCGGCGATGACCGGCATGACCGGCGAGATTTGCGCCATGGCGGCGAAGCGGTTGAAGAACTTGTCCTCCGCGCCGAACACCAGGGAAGGCCGCATAACGGTGGCCGCCGGCATGGCCGCCCTCACCGCCGCCTCGCCCGCCGCCTTGGTCCTGGCGTACAGGCTCGGGCTGTCCGGGTCGGCGCCGATGGCCGACACCTGCACCATGCGCGCGACGCCGGCCGCGGCGGCCTTGGCGGCGATGCGCCCGGCGCCCTCGGCCTGGATGCGGTGGAAGTCGCCGGGGCGGCGCTCGGCCAGGATGCCGACCAGGTTCACCACCACCTCCGCGCCGTCCACCGCCTGCGCGACGGTCGCGTCCTGGCCCAGGGAGGCGAACATCGGCACGACCTGCCCCACCCGGCCCATCGGGCGCAGGAACATGGCGCTTTCCGGGTCCCGCACCGCCACCCGGGTGATGTAGCCGGCCGAGGCCAGGCGCTGGACGACGTAGCGGCCCAGGAAGCCCGACCCGCCGAACACGGTCGCCACGTTGCGCACTGCCATACCAAGCCCTTTGTCTCGCTGCACCTCCAATATGCGGTGAGCGGCCTGACCTCAAGGACGCGCCAACGGTGGACGTTGCCTCGGGTTACGCAGCGCTTGACGAATCGAAGGCGTAAATGGAGCGGTGCCGCCAAAAGGATTGATTCATGACGAGAAAGCTTGTCTCAGGTCCCATTGACGACAGCCAAGCTGCCGTTCTCGCCTGCAAGGCGGGGCGCAGAGGGCTTTCTCCCATCTACTTGGACGATGACGAGGCGTCCGAACTCCCGATGGTGATGCCGCGCTCCAGGCGGCGACGCATCGCATTTGGCTGGTATGGCGGAAAGTTCAGCCATCTCGACTGGCTCTTGCCGCTGCTGCCCAAGGCGCACCATTACTGTGAACCGTTTTCGGGATCGGCTGCCGTGCTGCTGAACCGCGATCCGGCTCCCGTTGAAACCTACAACGACGTTGATGGGGAGGTCGTCAACTTCTTCCGCGTGCTGCGGGACCAGGGCGCCGAGATCGAGCGCGCCATCGCATTGACACCCTTTTCGCGCGAGGAGTTTCATCGGGCCATCGTGGGCGCCAGGCAAGGCTTGTCAGACCTGGAACGAGCGCGGCGCTTCTATGTCCGGGCGCGACAAACCCGCACTGGACTGGCACAGACAGCGACGCTCGGCCGGTGGGCCAACTGTAAGGACACCAGCCGAGCCGGCATGTCGGGCGTAGTGTCCCGCTGGCTCGGCGGGGTTGACGCGCTGGCCGGCATCGGAACCCGCTTGATCCGCGTCCAAATCGAGAATCGTCCCGCGCTCGATGTGATACGGCTCTACGACGGTGAAGGCACTTTGTTCTATTGCGATCCGCCCTACCTGCATGACACGCGGGGAGACAGCAACGCCTATGGTTTCGAGATGGAGGAAGGCGAGCATGTCACGCTCGCCGCGGCCCTGAACCGCTGCGTGGGAAAAGCGGCCATCTCCGGATACCGCAACGGCCTCATGGACAAGCTCTACAAAGAATGGCGGCGCTTCGACGCTCCAGTCAAGCAGTGTCATTCCATAAAGAAAGAGCGTCAAGAGTGCCTTTGGATGAACTACTGATCGGCATGGCGAAACAAGCACGCGCGGCGGCGACACCGGACCGGGAACAGGCCAGGAAGAGGTTGGATGAGCTATGGGGCGCAGTCCTGGTTGCTGAGGACAAGGGCGCTCCACAGCTGTTGCGCGATTTGGTCAACAGCGGCCAGACCGCCATTCGTTTCTGCTTGCCGACCCAGCTGCTGGGCAAGCTCGTTGATCCCAAGCTCGATGCGCTATGCCTGCAAAAGGGGGACGGAAGCGCAGGCCGCTGGGACCCTCGCGGTTTCGCTTCGGCAGTCATCGTGCCCTGGAACCGAAGCAACCAGAGCGTCCTGGGAAAAAGCGGCGATCCATACGTCAGCAATCCCCTGCGCCGCCCCCGGGTCGATCACGGCCTGGACCAGATGGCCGACCGTGAACAGTGGGAAAGCTTGTGCCAAGTGCTGCGCGGCGTTGAGGAGACTGACGACCCAGCCTGCACAGAAAGCATCCTCTCGCAAGTCCTGGACGCGATCCGCGATCGTTTGCGCGACCTCACGTTCGTGTACGTCGTTCCGTCGAGGGTCAGCTTGGGGCAGGCCGAGGAACTGGTCGCGAGGTTCCTTTCGGAGCGGAGCGGCGGTGATCGGGGGTTGGCAGTGACGGCTGCCTTGTTCGAAACGTTTCGACATCGCTTCGGCTTGTACCGGGAAGTCCGCCGCAACGTCATCAATGCCGCGGATGCGGCCACGGATTCGGCCGGCGACTTGGAGTGCGTGGGCAGCGAGGGCGCCATCATCCTCGCTGTGGAGGTGAAGGAACGCAGGATCGGGGAGGCCGATGTGCAGATCGCCCTTGCCAAAGCCCGAGAGTTTGGCGTCCGCGAACTGCTTCTGTGCACGGAAGGCGTCCAAGCCGCTGAGCGGCAGGCTGTGGAAAAGACATTCAGCAACGCCTGGGCCTCTGGCGCCAACCTGTATCATGCGACCATCGGCGAGCTCATGCGCGGCACCCTGCCGCTGCTCGGGGAAAGCGGAGTCCGGGACTTCGTCGTGCAAATCGGTGCGCAACTCGACGAATTCAGCAGCCAGCCAAGGCACCGCAAAGCGTGGAAGGCCCTGCTGGATGCTTTGTAGGCAACGCTTCCTAAGCCGCCCCGCGACTCAGCGCCAAGAGCATTGACGCGCGGCAGCCTGGCCGCTACATCGCCCATCCACCGCACGCCGCGTGCATGCCCAGGTGGCGGAATTGGTAGACGCGCAGGTTTCAGGTACCTGTGTCCGAAAGGACGTGAAAGTTCGAGTCTTTTCCTGGGCACCATCCGCGCCATCCGGTTTCCCCTGCCGGAGGCGTTTCAAGACGTGACGACCCAATTCCAAGCCAACGCGACCATCCACCTGCACAAGGGCGACCTGCCCGAGGGCGTGGACTTCGGCGCAGCCGTCGCGGTGGACACGGAGGCGATGGGGCTGAACTGGCATCGCGACCGGCTGTGCCTGGTGCAGCTTTCCGCCGGCGACGGCACCGCCCACCTGGTGCAGATCATCCCGCCCTCGCTCGGCGGCACGGGCGCCGACTGCCCCAACCTCAAGCGCCTGCTGTCGGACCCGGCGGTGGTCAAGCTGATGCACTTCGCCCGCTTCGACGTGGGCCTGCTGCAGCACGCGCTCGGCATCCCCGTCGGCCCCGTGCGCTGCACCAAGATCGCCGCCAAGCTGGTGCGCACCTTCACCGACCGCCACGGCCTGCGGGACCTGTGCCGCGAGCTGCTGGGGGTGGAGATCAGCAAGCAGCAGCAAACCTCCGACTGGGGGGCGGTCGAGCTGACCTCCGAGCAGATGGCCTATGCCGCGTCCGACGTGCTGCACCTCCATGCCCTGTGGGCCAAGCTGGAGGCCCTGCTGGTGCGGGAAAACCGGCTGGCCCTGGCCGAAGCGTGCTTCGGCTTCCTGCCCGCGCGCACGCTGCTCGACGCACTGGGATATGATGAGCCGGACATCTTCTCGCACTAAGCCTTGGCATGGTTTTTGAACCAACTATCGGGCGGTCCTCACAGCTTCATTGACCAGGCCCTGGCGCCTGGCCATATCATGCTCCCATGAGCGCCGCCGCATCCGTCGCAAACGACCTCGACGTCGCCCGTTCCGTGCTGGGCACGGAAGCGGCCGGGCTGCGCGCCCTGGCCGCCTCGCTGGACGCCTCGTTCGGCCGCGCCGTTTCCCTGCTCGCGGCCTGCCAGGGCCGGATCGTGGTGTCGGGCATGGGCAAGTCGGGCCACGTGGCGCGCAAGGTCGCCGCCACCCTGGCCTCCACCGGCAGCCCGGCCCTGTTCGTGCACCCGGCGGAGGCGGCCCACGGGGACCTTGGCATGGTGCAGCCCGGCGACATGCTGGTGCTGCTGTCCAACAGCGGCGAAACGACGGAGCTGGCCCATCTGGTGGCCCACGCCCGGCGGTTCGGCCTGACGCTGGCCGCGGTCACGGCGCGCGCCGGATCCACCCTGGCGCAGGCGGCCGACGTCGTGCTGCTGCTGCCAGGCGCGCCGGAGGCTTGCGCCGTCACCTCCGCGCCGACCACCAGCACCGCCATGCAGATGGCCCTGGGCGACGCCCTGGCGGTGGCGCTGCTGACCCGGCGCGGCTTCACCGCCACCGACTTCCACGCCTACCATCCGGGCGGCCAGCTCGGCGCGCAGCTGCGCCGGGTGCGGGAGCTGATGCACGAGGGTGACGCCGTGCCGCTCGCCGGCCCGGCCATGCCCATGCGGCAGGCGCTGCTGCTGATGACGGGCAAGGGCTTCGGCTGCGTCGGCGTGGTGGAGGCGGGCCGGCTGGCCGGCATCGTCACGGACGGCGACCTGCGCCGCGCCATGGGGCCGGACCTGCTGGACCGGCCGGTCCGCGCCGTGATGACGGCCAACCCGCGCACCATCCGCCCGGAGGCGCTGGCCGCCGACGCCCTGCGGGCCATGAACATGCAGGGTTCGCGCATCACCAGCCTGTTCGTGACGGACGCCGCCGGCGCGCCGCTCGGCATCCTGCACGTGCACGACCTGCTGCGCGCCGGCGCCGCATGACCGTGGCCCCCCTGCCGCAGCCGCGCGCCGACCGGCTGGCCACCGCCGCCCGCGCCCGCCCGGCGCCGACCCGGCGCAGCCTGGCGGTGCGCCGCCGGGTGCGCTGGGCCAAGCGGCTGCTGCCGGTGTTCGCCCTGCTGCTGCTGTCCAGCGTGGCGCTGTGGCCGGAGATCGCCCGCCAGCTGGCGCACGTGCGCATCGGCGTGAGCCGCGGCGGCTTCTCGGCGGACCTGGAAACGGGCAAGCTGCTCAACGTGCGCTACCACGGCGTGGACGGCCGCAACCGGCCCTACACCGTGACCGCCGAGGAAGCGGCGCAGGTCGGCCCGGAGCGGATCAACCTGGTGCAGCCGAAGGGCGACATGGTGAGCGAGAACGGCTCCTGGATGTTCGGCCAGTCCGAGCGCGGCGTGTACATGCAGCACACCGGCGAGATGGACCTGTCGGGCGAGGTGACGCTTTACCGGGACAGCGGCGTCACCCTGCACACCGCCATCGCCTCCATGGACCTGAAGACGGGGGCTGCGGCCGGCGACGCGCCGACCCACACGGAGGGGCCGTTCGGCACGCTGGACTCGCAGGGCTTCGCGCTGGCCGACAAGGGCGCGGTGATCCAGTTCTACGGCCGCTCCCGCCTGCTGCTGAACGGGCAGCGGCGATGAGGCGGTTCCTGCCCAGCTTGCCCCTGCCCGGCTTGCTCCTGCCCGGCTTGCTCCTGCTGGCGCCGCTGGCCGCCCAGGTCCAGGGCGCCCAGGCCCAGGGCATCGACATGACGAAGGGCGGCCCGGTCGAGGTCACGTCCGACAACGGCATGGAGCTGCGGCAGAACGAGCAGACGATCATCGCCAAGGGGAACGCCAAGGCGGTCCGCGGCACGGTGACGGTGACGGCCGATTCGCTGGTCGCGCACTACCGGACCTTGATCGGCGGCTTTCGGGAACTCAAG
>CAXTNC010000037.1:6512-20380 GCA_964245495.1 uncultured Acetobacteraceae bacterium | reverse complement strand
AAAAGGACGCCGCCAACATATCCCTTCCAACATCAGATGCAGTTTTCAAGGAACGAGACCAGATCAGGTCACGAGGGCTATTTGCCATCGCCACTTTCTCAGGTCAACCCCGCACCGCAGCGCGAGGCAAACAACCTATATCACCGGAGCCGGAAGAGCAAGCTCTTATTGGCGTCGTCGGTGACGCAGCATCTAGGCCCGGCACGGGCACAGGTCAAGCGGTTCCGACGTTTGTTGCGCACGCACTCCCAGCGCCAGGCCCATTCCCCATATCAGCCTCCAGCCCCGTGTCGCCCGAGGAGCAAACCATGCGGCATTTTCCCATTTTCATGGACTTGCAAGGCCGGCGCGCCCTGGTGCTCGGCAACGGCGAAGCAGCGGAACGCAAAGCCGAGGCGCTCAGCCGCTGCGGCGCCGAGGTCACGCAAGCCGCTTCGTTCACGCCTGACCTCCTGGAAGGTTGCGCCATCGCGATCGGCGCAGAAGCCGCGGAAGGCGACCTCAAGGCGCTGGTGGCGGCGGCCGGCCAGCGCGGCATCCCGGTGAACGTCGTCGACCGCCCGGCGCTGTGCAGCTTCATCACTCCAGCCGTCGTTGATCGCTCCCCCATCACGGTCGCCGTGTCGTCCGGCGGGGCGGTGCCCGTGCTGGCGCGCCTGATCCGGGCGCGCATCGAGGTGTTGGTCCCCCCTGCCCTGGGACGGCTCGCCGCCATCACGGACGAGTTCAAGACGGAAATCCGCCGCTGCCTGCCGGACACCGCCCTGCGCCGCCGGGTGCTGGAGCGCGCCCTGGGCGGCCGCGTCGCCGACCTGGTGTCCATGGGCGACGAGGACGGCGCGCGCCGGGAGATGGCGCGGCAGATCGCGGACGGCGCCCTGCCCAGCGGCATCGTTTACCTGGTCGGCGCCGGGCCGGGCGCGGCGGACCTGCTGACCGTGCGGGCGCACCGGCTGCTGGGCGAGGCCGACGTGATCGTGCACGACCGCTTGGTGGGGGAAGACGTGCTCGACATGGCCCGGCGGGATGCCGAGCGCATCTACGTCGGCAAGGCGCGCGCCAATCACTGCCTGCCGCAGGAGGGCATCAACGACCTGCTGGTCCGACTGGCGCGCGAAGGCCGCAAGGTGGTGCGGCTGAAGGGAGGCGACCCCTTCATCTTCGGCCGCGGCGGCGAGGAGGCGGAGGCGCTGGCCGCCGCCGGGATCGCATTCGAGGTGGTGCCCGGCGTCACCGCGGCGCTGGCGTGCGCGGCGCAGGCCGGCATCCCGCTCACCCACCGGGACGCCACCCGGACCGTGACCTTCGCCACCGGCCACACCAAGGACGGCCGGCTCGAGCTTGACTTCGCCCAACTCGCCCGCGGCGGCACCCTCGCGATCTACATGGGCATCGTCACCCTGTCGCTGCTGCGGGACGGGCTGCTCGCGGCGGGGCTGGACCCGACCACCCCGGCCGCCCTGATCGAACGGGGCGGCACGCGGGCGCAACGGGTGCTGAAAGGCACGCTGGACGCGCTGGCGAGCCAGGCGCCCGGCTGGTCCACCGGCGGCCCCACCCTGGTGGTGATCGGCGCCGTGGTCGGGCGGCAGGTGACGGCCACGGCGCGGGAAGCCGTGGCGGCCTGAGCCTCATCGCGCCGTCCACCCCCCGTCGATCGGGATGGGCGCGCCGGTCATGGTGGCGGCCGCGTCCGAGCACAGGAACACGGCCAGCGCGCCGATGCCCTCGGGGGTGGAAAAGGCCGCCATGGCCTGCTTGTCGGTCAAGAAGCTGTGCGTCACCTCCGCCGCGGGCCGCCCTTCCCGCTCCGCCCGGCTGTCCAGCTGCTTCTGCACCAGCGGGGTCAGCACCCAGCCGGGGCAGATCGCGTTGCAGGTGACGCCGTCGTTCGCCAGCTCGAGCGCGGCCGCCTTGGTCAGCCCGACGATCCCGTGCTTGGCGGCGACGTAGGCCGACTTCTCCGCGCTGCCGACCAGGCCGTGGGCGGAAGCTATGTTGATGATCCGCCCCCAGCCGCGCCGCGTCATGCCGGGTATGGCGGCCTGCATGGCGTGGAAGGCGCTGGACAGGTTGACGGCGATGATCGCGTCCCAGCGCTCGGCCGGGAACTCGGCGATCGGCGCCACGTGCTGGATGCCCGCGTTGTTGACCAGGATGTCCAGCCGGCCGAACTCCGCCTCCGTCCGGGCCACCATGGCGGCGACCGGCCCGGCGCGGCTGACATCCGCCCCGTCGTGCAGGACGCGCACGCCATGCTCGGCGGCCAGCGCGCTGCGGGCCTGCTCGATCGCCGCCGGGTCGCCAAAGCCGTTCATCATGACGTCCGCCCCAGCCTGGGCGAGGGCACGGGCAATGCCGAGTCCTATGCCGCTGGTCGATCCCGTGACCAGGGCCGCCCTCCCTTGCAGGTCCATGCGCGCTCTCCTTGCTGTGCGGCAGCCAAAGCAACGGCCCCAGCCCCCGCGCGTTCAACGGCCGGCTTCCACAACAGGAGACGCCGCATGGCGAAGACAGAGACCAAGATGCCTGCCGACCAGACCACCGGCGGCGTGCACATGCACCGCACCAAGAACAACCAGAACGCCAAGGCCGTCTCGGTCGAGCTGCTGCAAGCCCGGCTGGCCGACGGCATCGACATGGCGCTGATCACCAAGCAGGCGCATTGGAACCTGAAAGGGCCGCAGTTCATCGGCGTCCACCTGATGCTCGACACCTTCCGCAAGGAGCAGGACGAGTACGTGGACATGATGGCCGAGCGCATCACCCAGCTCGGCGGCACCGCGCGCGGCACGGTGCAGGAGGTGGGCAAGAAGACGGCGCTCACGCCCTACCCGGTCGACATCTACCAGGTCAGCGACCACATCCACGCCTTGATCGACCGTTACGCAGCGGTGGCCAACGCCATCCGCGACAACATCGACGAGGTGGACGAGGCCGGCGACCCGGACACCGCGGACCTGTTCACCGAGGTCTCCCGCGGCATCGACAAGCAGCTGTGGTTCCTGGAAGCCCACACCCAGGAGCGCTCGGCCAGCGAGACCTTCCCGACCGATCAGTAGGCCTTGCACCCGACTCCCCTGCGCGCCTAGCGTGCGGGGGAGCTACGGGAACACAGCATGAACGATCTGTTTGCCCCCGCCAAGGCCGGCTTGTTGGCCAAGCGGGGCCAGGAAGCTTACTCCGCCAAGGACATCGAGGTCCTCGAAGGCCTGGAACCGGTGCGCCGGCGGCCAGGCATGTACATCGGCGGCACGGACGACAACGCGCTGCACCACCTGGCGGCGGAAATCCTCGACAACGCCATGGACGAGGCGGTGGCAGGCCATGCCACTTCCATCGACTTCGCAGTGCAGCCCGGCAACTGGCTGAGCGTGCGGGACAATGGTCGCGGCATCCCGGTCGACCCGCACCCCAAGTTCAAGGCGCTCAGCGCCCTTGAGGTCATCCTCACCACCCTGCACTCCGGCGGCAAGTTCGGCGGCGACGCCTACGAAACCTCCGGCGGGCTGCACGGCGTGGGCAGCTCCGTGGTCAACGCCCTGAGCGAGTCGCTGGAGGTGGAGGTGGCGCGGGACCGCACGCTGTGGCGGCAAAGCTATGCCCAGGGCAAGCCCCTCACCAAGCTGGTGAACGCCGGCCCGGTGCAGAACCGCCGCGGCACCACCATCCGGTTCAAGCCGGACCCGGCCATCTTCGGCGCGCTGCAGTTCAGCCCGGCCCGCCTCTACCGCCTGTGCCGCTCCAAGGCCTACCTGTTCCGCGGCGTGCAGATACGCTGGTCCTGCGACCCGGCGCTGCCCCACG
Organism: uncultured Acetobacteraceae bacterium; assembly: GCA_964245495.1. Lineage (GTDB taxonomy): Bacteria > Pseudomonadota > Alphaproteobacteria > Acetobacterales > Acetobacteraceae > LMUY01. The sequence goes on along the minus strand of CAXTNC010000037.1, from coordinate 16,573 downwards.
GCGACATCCCGGCGGAGGCCGTGCTGCACTTCCCCGGCGGCCTGCGCGACAGCCTGGCGGAGGAGGTGGGCGGCACCCTCATGGCCGTGCCGGAAATCTGGGCGGGCGAGGCGGACCTGCCGACCCGCGAGGACGGCCGCACCGGCGGCCGGGCGGAATGGGCGGTGACGTGGCTGGAGGGCGCGGACGGCTTCCTGCACTCCTACTGCAACACGGTGCCCACCCCGCTGGGCGGCACCCATGAGGCCGGGTTCCGCGCCGCGCTGCTGAAAGGCGTGCGCGCCTGGGGGGAGCAGCGCAGCAACCGCCGGGCCGCGCAAGTCACCGGCGAGGACGTCACCGGGTCGATGGCGGGCAAGTTGTCCGCCTTCGTGCGGGATCCGCAGTTCCAGGGCCAGACCAAGGAGCGGCTGACCAGCGCGGACGCCGCCCGGCTGGTCGAGACGGCCATGCGGGACCGTTTCGACCATTGGCTGGCCGGCAACCCGGCGCAGGCCGACAACCTGCTCACCGCGCTGATCGAGCGGGCCGAGGAACGCCTGCGGCGGCGCGAGAACAAGGACGTGGCCCGCAAGACCGCCACCAAGCGGCTGCGGCTGCCCGGCAAGCTGGCCGACTGCACCAGCGAGGTCATGAGCCAGACCGAGCTGTTCCTGGTGGAAGGCGACAGCGCCGGCGGTTCCGCCAAGCAGGCGCGGCGCCGGGAAACCCAGGCCGTGCTGCCGCTGCGGGGCAAGATCCTGAACGTGGCCAGCGCCTCCGTGGACAAGCTGCGGCAGAACCAGGAGCTGCGCGACCTGGTGGAGGCGCTGGGCTGCGGCGTGGGCGAGCGGTTCGACCTCAAGAAGCTGCGCTACGGCCGGGTCATCATCATGACGGACGCGGACGTGGACGGGGCGCACATCGCCAGCCTGCTGATGACCTTCTTCTACCGCGAGCTGCCGGAGCTGGTGCGCGAGGGCCACGTGTTCCTGGCCCAGCCGCCGCTGTACCGCATGACGCAGGGCGCCCGCTCCGTTTATGCGATGGACGATGCCGACCGCACCCGCCTGGCCAAGACGTTCAAGGGCGCCGGCAAGGTCGAGGTGAGCCGCTTCAAGGGCTTGGGCGAGATGCCTCCCGCCGCGCTGAAGGAAACCACCATGGACCCGGCGAAGCGCACCCTGCTCAAGGTGGTGGCATCGCCGGAACGGCGGGCGGAAACCAGCGAGCTGGTCGAGAGCCTGATGGGGCGGCGCCCCGAGCTGCGGTTCCGCTTCATCCAGGAGCACGCGCGGGACGTGGCGGCGGACGAGGTGGATGTCTGACGCAGGAAGGCCACGTCGGCCGCGAATGTCTCGGAACCATCACGTGCCACTGACGCATGGCTCACGTATCCGGGAGCCGAACTGGCCCAGGACACGGATCACGCATGGCACTCGGCAGGTGGACGCCTTTGGTCGGGGCGTCCTTGCTGGGCGGCCTCGCCGCCCTGGACGGCGCGCACGCCCAATCCGCGCCCAGCGCTCCGGCCGACATCGGCACGGCGCAGACGGTCGGCTCCGGCATCCCGACAACAACTCAGGGTGCCCCGCAGACGGCCGCCGGGTTCGCGCCCAGCGCGCCCAGCCTGGATGAGATCCAGCCCACGAGCACGATCAAGTCCGAGACGCTGCAAAAGATCATCGTGCCGACCGAGAACTACAACGACATCATACGGCTGACGCCCAGCGCCGTGGACGTCTCGCCCGCCGGGCCCGGCTTGCAGCAGGATTTCGCGCAGAGCATCCGCGGCCTGCAATACACCCAGTTCAGCGTGCTCTACGACGGCATCCCCGTCCCGGGCTTCCCGTTCAATCTCGCGCCGCAGCCCGCCATCTACTTCACCAGCCAGGACATCGGCTCGATCACGGTCAATCGCGGCCCCGGGCAGGCTTCGGCGATCGGTGCTGCGACGTTCGGGGGCTACGTCGACCTGCGTTCGCCAACCCTGTCGGCCGCCCCGACGGCCTCGCTCTACGGCACGGCGGGAAGCTACGGCACCCTGCTGGGCGGGGTCGAGGCAGAGACCGGCGCCATCGCCGGGCTGAACGGCGGACGCTTCGCGGTCAACCTGGAGGACCTGCAATCCGGCGGCGCCACCAGCAACACCGGGACGGCCCGGCACAACGGCTACGTCAAGTACCAGCAGCCGATCGGTGACAACACCGTCGTGACCGCGCTCGTCAACATCGACCACACCTTCACCTACACGCCCTACGGCGCGACGCTGGCCAACATCCAGGCGTTCGGCCGCAACTACGCCCTGAACACCGACCCCACGTCGCAGACCTTCAAGGGCTACAACCACGACGACTACAAGACGGACTTCGAGTACATCAACATCAAGAGCGAGCTTGGCGACGGGTTCACCCTCGACAACACCGTGTACTCGACTTCCTACTACCAGCATTCCTTCCATGGCCTCGACGTGGGCGGCCTCGGGCCCAACCTGTCCGGCGTCAATTACCTGGACGGCATCACGCCCGCCGACCTCACGGGCGACGTGCCGGCATACTTCACCAAGTACTACTTCAGGAACACCGGTGACATCCTGCGGCTCAGCAAGGATACGCCGTACGGGCAAATCCGCGCGGGCGCGTGGGGGGAGCACGAGGCGTTCGCAACCGACACCGTCACGACGGACGGCACCCGCGGCTTCATCCCCTACGCCGCGGCGCCGGGCGGCTTCTACGCCAACCAGTTCAACGCGCCGCTTGACACCATCCAGCCCTATGCCGAGTTCGCCTGGAAGGCCTTGTCGAACCTCACCGTCACCGCCGGGCTGAAATACAGCTTGGTGACGCGCAGCCTCACCGGCGCCGCCGGGCTGACCGGGCTGCCGGAGAACGTGAGCCAGAGCTATGCCACGCCGCTGCCCGCCTTGGACGCGAACTGGCGGGTGACTGACTGGGCATCGGTGTTCGCGCAGGCGGCGCGCGGCTTCGAGACCCCGAACCTCAACCTGTTCTCGACGACGCAGATCACGGCCGTCAGCCCCTCGACCACCAACAGCTACCAGGTCGGCGGCGTCGTCAACCGGACGGCCTACAATGTCGGCGTCGATCTGTACTACATCCAATACGACAACTTCGTGAACAGCCGGACGGTCGGCGGCTTCACGACCTACTTCAACCAGGGCGGCGCGTTCTACCGGGGCGCCGAGGTGGAGGGAACCGTCAAGCTGCGGCCCGGCCTGGCATTCTACGCCAACGGCTCGTTGAACGGCAGCGGATACACCACGAACGGCAACGTGCTCGCGCAGACGCCCCGCTACACCGCCGCCTTCGGCCCGGTCTTCGACAAGGCCGGCGTGTTCCGGGACCGCGACGACCTGTTCGCGTCGGTGCTCGGCAAGTTCGTCGGCCCGCAATACGGCCTCGACACCTCCGCAGCGGGCCAGGGCGACACCGTGCCGATCAAAGCCTACCAGCAGGTTGACCTCGCCGCTGGATACACGCTGCCGGTCGGGGCGCAACGGGTGTCGTTCAAGCTCAACCTCTACAACCTGCTCGATGACAAGAGCATCATCGGCTACGCAGGCCAGACGATCGGCCCGCCCTCGCAAGTGCTCTACTTCACCGCTCCCGGCCGAAGCGTGTTCTTCACCCTCGCGGCGAAGGTCTGAGCCGGCGTCAGCCGATCGGTCAGCGCGGCGGCTCGCTCGCCTGGCGCGCCCGCCACTCCAGGTAGTCATTGAACAGCGCGTCCCGCTGGGCATTGGTCAGCGCCGTCCTGGACCGGCCGGAGCGGGCGAGGAAGCGGCGGAAGTCAGCGCGCAACCGGGCGGTGTCCTCCTCTCTCGGGGACGGCAGCGGCTCCAGCGGCTCGACGGGAACGGCGCTGGCTGCCGGCGCCGGGGCTGCCGGAAGCTCGGCCGTTGCGGCATCCAATGCGGAAGGAGCCGCGCTCCGGGCAGGAACCCGGGGCGGCTGGTCGGCTGGCGATGGCACCGGCGCCGCTTGGGCCGCTTCCTGCCGGCTGCCCTGCCCCACCGCCGGGAGCGGCCCGTTCTTGGCCGTGACCGAGGGGCGGACCGTCAGGGCGGCGCCCGCGGCCAGGCAAAGCGCCAGCCCAAACGCCACGAGAACTCCCAGTCGCCGCGGGCGCCCTGCCGGCCGGGCGGCCACGGAAGGCGGACGGGATGCAGGCGGCGGCGGAATGGCGAGGCCCGGCCCCGATCCGTCCGGAGCGGCGATCCCTGGCGAAGGCTCAGGCTGGCCTGAAGGCAAGTCCAGCAAGCCGAGCGAGCCTGCAAGCAGCACGTGCAGCGACGGGACACGCCCAGTGAACGATTCCGCCAAGGTCCTCAGGAATTGCATCGCGTCCGGATCGAGCGAATCAGCGTGCTCTATGACGAGCACCACGTGGCGTTCGCCGTTCAGGCGGCGTCCCAGAACATTTGCGACCGCCGCCTCATCGGTCTGCGAATGCTCGTCCAGGGCGCTGATTTGCAGCAGCAAGCGTTTCAGCGTCAGCGGCAGGCGAAGCAGGTTGCCGAGGCGGACGACCCTGACCTCCGCCGGGTCCAACGCCGCCAAGGCCGCTTCGAGCTGGTCCGACAAATCCTCCGGCGACGCGCCGGCAATGGTCGAGACTGGCTGCTGCAGCAGCAGCGCCTTGTCCAGCGTCCTCACTGGCCCGCCCGTTTGGCTTGCTCCTGATCGAACTGCCGGAACAGCTCGTCGCGTTGGGCATCCGTCAGGATGGGCGCTGCGGGCACGCAGACCTTGGCGGATTTGGCGGGAAGTTGCCGGGCCGCCGCCACGTGCTTGACAGGCGGCAGCGGCGCCTGGGCTGCCCTGGGCGCCGGCGGCCTGGGGGTCGCCGCGCATCCGCCCGCCAGGGCGGCCATCAGCATGGCTGCGAGGCGCGTCCGCCAACCGGCGGCGTGGATGGCCACAGGGGCTTGCTGGCGTCCTCTGGTGTCATCCACGATATGCCCCCCTGCTTTACAGGCCCGCCTGGGTGACGAACTTGGTGGACAGGTAGGCCTCCAAGCCCTCGACTCCCCCCTCGGACCCATACCCGCTGTCCTTGACGCCGCCGAACGGCGTTTCCGGCAGGGCCAGGCCGTGGTGGTTGATCGACATCATGCCGGACTCGACCGCCGCGGCCACCTTTGTCGCAGTGGAAGCCGAGCTGGTGTAGGCATAGGCGGCCAAGCCGTACGGCAGCCGGTTGGCCTCGCCCACCGCGTCCTCCATGGTGCGGAACGGCGTCAGCAGCGCCAGCGGGCCGAACGGCTCCTCGTTCATCGCCCGCGCCTCGGCCGGCACCCCGGTCATCACCGTCGGCTGGAAGAAGTTGCCCTTGTTGCCGATGCGCGCCCCGCCGGTGCGGATTTCGCCGCCATGCTGCACCGCGTCGGCGATGAAGCCCTCCATCGCCTGCACCCGGCGGTCGTTGGCCAACGGCCCCATCGTGGTGCCGGGGGCCATCCCGTCACCCACGCGGATCGCCTCGGCGGCCTGGGTGAAGCGGCCCACGAACTCGTCGTACACCTTCTCCTGCACCAGGAAGCGGGTGGGCGCGATGCACACCTGGCCGGCGTTGCGGAACTTGTTGGCCGCCAGCACCTTGGTCGCCGCCTCCAGGTCGGCGTCGTCGAAGATGATCGCCGGGGCATGGCCGCCCAGCTCCATCGTCACCCGCTTCATGTGCTGCCCGGCCATCGCGGCCAATTGCTTGCCGACCACGGTGGACCCGGTGAAGCTGACCTTGCGGATGATCGGATGCGGGATGAGGTAGGCGCTGATCTCCGCCGGCACGCCGAACACCATGTTCACCACACCCGGCGGCAGGCCCGCATCGGTGAAGGCGCGGCCAAGCTCCGCCACGCTGGCCGGCGTCTCCTCCGGGCCTTTGACAATGATGGAGCAGCCGGCGGCCAGGGCTGCCGCCATCTTCTTCACCGCCTGGTTGATCGGGAAGTTCCACGGCGTGAACGCCGCCACCACCCCCACCGGCTCGCGCAGCGACATCTGGCACACGCCGGGCTGCCGCGCCGGGATGACCCGGCCGTACGAGCGCCGCCCCTCCTCCGCCATCCACTCGATGTTCTCCGGCGCGATGGACACCTCGCCCTTCGCCTCGATGAACGGCTTGCCCTGCTCCGCCACCATCAGCTCGGCGATGTGGCCGATCCGCTCCCGCAGCAGGTCGGCGGCGCGCCGCATCAGCTTGGAGCGCTCCACCGCGGAGGTGCGCCGCCAAACCTCGAAGCCGCGGGCAGCGGCGGCCAGCGCGCGGTCCAGGTCCGGCCGCTCGGCACGGGCGACGGCGCCGATCGGCTCGCCGGTGGCCGGGTTGAGCACTGCGATGGTCCTGCTGGACTGCGCCGGACCCCACTCGCCGTCGATGAGCAGCTGGGTGTCGGAGTACACAACGTTTCCTTTTTGGGTCTGGACGCCCGTCGCGCAAATGGCTGCTGGCGTTGAACATTGTAAGCTCAGCGTAAGCGGGGCAACAACTCCCTGTGTCCAAGGCGCATCATCAGGAGGCGTCACAGGCCTGGGCGCTGGCCAGGCGCTCAGGGCGGATCCACTTCGCCGAGCCGCCCCAAAACGTCCGCCAGTTCAACGGGGCAGGAGGCGAACGGCGAGTGGTCCGCTTCAAGGTCGTGCACCGTGAATCGGTTGCCCGGCGTCGCCGCGTCCGCATCCCGGATCATGCGGTCCTGCAGCGGCAGCCGCAGCAGGCGATCCTTCAAGCAGCGGACATAGCTGCGCGGCACGGCTCCCCAGCGTTCGCGTGACCAGGCTGCGGCGTCCGTCAGCATCGAAACCGGCTGGTCCGGCGTGACGGCGTTCAAGCAGGCGAAGGCCGTGTGGACGGGAGTCTCGCCATAGTAGAACCCGCGAAGCGCCGAGACATAGGCAGCGTCCGGCGAGCGGGGATTGATCCTCACCGCGCCGATTGCCATGGGATCGCCGACGATGAGGGAACCGTACTCCGCTGGCGTCCCTTCCGGGAGCGCCCAGTACGCGGCGCAGCTGGGAAGCGTCGTCGGGCATATGGCCGTCACGTAAACCAGCCTTTCCAGGTGCTCGGGCACGATCTCGCCGGCAAGGCTGATCGCGCAGCCGAGATTGCTGTGCCCGACCAGGATCGGCTTCCCGGCAGCCGCCACGCCGCGGACGACCTCAGCGATCGTCTGGGCGCAGGCTTCAAGCGTGACGCCGCTCGACGGCGACGCCTCCGCCGGGAAAGCAGCCCAGTCGGCGCGGAGGTAGGACTCGGGGAAAGAGGCGTGAATCCCATGTCCGGGCATGTCGATGGCGAGCGCGCGATGGCCTTGAACCGTCAGCCGCCGCGCCACCGCCGCCCAATGCAGCGCGTTGTGATAGGCGCCATGCACCAGGACGAAGGTCTTTGCCATGAGGACTCCTCAGTGTGCTTTGATTCCCTGGCTGGGCCGCCCGTGACCGTTCTATTCTAGGCCAGCACGTCCTCCAGGCGGATCGGCAAGTCCCGCACCCGCACCCCGGTCGCGTGATGCACCGCGTTGGCGATGGCGCCCGCCATGCCGACCATTGGCAGCTCGCCCAGCCCCTTGGCGCCAACCGGGTTGGCCTTGCGGTCGTCGCTGTCCAGCAGGGCGGCCTGCATCACCGGGATGTCCGCGTTCACCGGCAGCAAGTACTCGGAGATGTTGGGGTTGACGATGCGGCCCGTGGCCTCGTCCACCAGCGTTTCCTCCAGCAGCGCCATGCCGACGCCGAAGGTCATGCCGCCGATCAGCTGGCTGTGCGCCGTCTTGGGGTTCAGCACCCGGCCGGCGTCGAACACGCCGACCAGGCGGGAGAGGCGGATCTCGCCCAGCAGCGGATCGACCCGCACCTCGGCGAACTGCGCGCCGAAGGTGTGAAGGGAGTATTGCTTCTTGTCCTTGGGCACCGGCTTGGCGTCGCCCTGGATTTCCACCTGGTCCACGCCGCGCCGGGCCAGCATCTCGCCCACCGTCACCCGGCCCTGCGGCCCCGTCACCGCCCCGTCCTGCAAGCGGCACTCCTCAGGCTTGACGCCCTGCCAGCCCGCATCGGAGATCGCCATGGCCACGGCGTGGTCCCGCGCCGCCTGGCACGCCGCCAGCACGGCGGAGCCGACGCTGGCCACCGTCTGCGAGCCGCCGGACACGGGCGCGGGAGGCAGGCGGCTGTCCCCCAGCTCGAACCGCACCCGCTCGATCGGCAGGCCCAGCTCGTCGGCGGCCAGCTGCGCCATCACCGTGTAGGTGCCGGTGCCGAGGTCCTGCGTGCCGGACTGCACCACGGCGTCCCCGCTGGCGAGCAGGCGGACGCGCACCTCCGCCTGGCTTTGGTTCACCGGGTAGGTGGAGCTCGCCATGCCCATGCCCACCAGCCAGCGCCCGTCCCGCATGGAGCGCGGCTCCGGCGTGCGCCTCTCCCAGCCGAACGCCGCGGCCCCCTGGGCGTAGCATTCGCGCAGCCGCTTGGCGGAGAACGGCAGCTTCTCGCTCGGGTCTGCCTCCGCATAGTTCTTGAGGCGCAGCTCGATCGGGTCGATCTTCAGCTCGGCGGCGATCTCGTCCATCGCCGATTCCAGCGCGAACATGCCGCTCGCCTCGCCAGGCGCCCGCATGTAGGTCGGCAGCCCCTGGTTCACCGCCACCAGCCGATGGCTGATCGCCAGGTTCGGGCAGGCGTACATCATCTCCGTCGCCAGCGCGACCGGCTCCACGAACTCGCCCAGCTGCGGCTGGGACATCTGGCTGAAGCCGTCATGCCGGATGGAGTGCAGCGTGCCGTCCAGGCCCACGCCGATCGCCAGCTTCTGCACCGTCATCGGGCGGTAGCCGTTGGAGGTGTACATCTGCGCGCGGGACAGCACGAGCTTCACCGGGCGGCCCACCACCTTGGCCGCCATGGCGGCCAGCGTCGCCGGCGGCCAGGTGTTGCCCTTGGAGCCGAACCCGCCGCCGACGAATGGGCAGATCACCCGCACGTCGCCCTTGTCGAGGCCGAACAAGGCGGCCAGGGTCGATTGCGCGCCGCTGATGCCCTGGGTCGCCGTCCACACCGTCAGCTTGCCGCCGTCCCAGGCCGCGATGGTGGCGTGCGGCTCCATCGGGTTATGATGCTCGATCGGCGTGGTGTAGGTCGCCTCGAACCTCATCGGCGCGGCGGCGAACGCAGCCGCCGGGTCGCCGCGGCTGCTGTCCGGCTTGCGCTGGCCGTTGCGGAAGGACTTGGGCGCGTAGGCCGCGTCCAGCGCGCCCGCGGTCATGGTGGTTTGCGCCTCGCCTTCCCGGTAGTGCAGCCGCACAGCCGCCGCGGCGGCCTGGGCGCGCTCCAGCGTGTCCGCCACCGCGACCGCGACGTGCTGGCCGTTGTACAGCACGTCCATGTCCTGCAGCAGCGGCGCGGTGATCGCCTGGGTCGCCTTGCCGTCCGTAGTGAGCTTAAGGGCGTTGTCCGGCGTGATGATGGCGAGCACGCCGGGCATGCCCTGCGCCGCCGACAGGTCGAAGCCGGCAACCTGCCCGGCCGCCACCGTGCTCTGCACCAGCACCGCATGCACCACCTCCGGCACGGAGAACTCGGCGGCGAACTGCGCCGCCCCCGTCACCTTCTGGCGGCCGTCCCGGCGGTCGATCGGTTGTCCCGTGATCATCGCGGCGCCCCTCCCTATGCCGACGCCAGCTGCAAGCCGCGGAGCACCGTCCGCTGCATCAGCTTGACCTTGAACGCGTTGTCCTTGGTGGGCGTCGCCCCCTCCCCCGCCAGCTCGGCGGCAGCCTGGAAGTTGGTCTCCGTCGCCGGCTTGCCGTGCAGCGCCGCCTCCACCTGCGGCACGCGCCACGGCCGGGGCGCCACGCCGCCGAGTGCCACGCGCACCTGCCGCACCATGCCGCCCTCCACTTCCAGCGCCACGGCCGCGGACACCACGGCGAACTCGAAGCTGGCGCGGTCCCGCACCTTCACGTAGCGCGAGCGCCGGGCCGAGCCGCTCCCCGGCACGATGATGGTGGTGATCAGCTCGCCGGGCAGCAGGTTGGTCTCGATGTGCGGCGTGTCGCC
>CAXTNC010000037.1:0-6412 GCA_964245495.1 uncultured Acetobacteraceae bacterium | reverse complement strand
CTGGCGCGGCGCCTCGATGTTGTCCGCGCTGAGCTGCACCACGTCCGTGCCGCCCGCGACGTATTTCGCGCCGTCCTTGGGGCCGAGGCCCAGCGCGTCGTCCAGCGTGCGCGGGCGGGCGATCGTGAAGGCTTCCATCAGGCCCTCCCCGCCGCGTCGCGCACGGCATCCACGATGTTGGCGTAGGCGCCGCAGCGGCAGATGTTGCCGCTCATGTTCTCGCGGATTTCGGCGTCGGACCCGGCGCGGCCCTCCTGGATCAGCGCCACCGCGCTCATGATCTGACCCGGCGTGCAGTAGCCGCACTGGTAGGCGTCATGGTGCAGGAACGCCGCCTGCACCGGGTGCAGCTCGCCGCCGCTGGACAGCCCCTCGATGGTCGTCACCGCCTTGCCCTCCAGCCGGGCCGCCAGCGTCAGGCAGGACACCACCCGGCGGCCGTCCACATGGACGGTGCACGCGCCGCAGGAGCCGCGCGCGCAGCCCTTCTTGGTGCCGGTCAGCCCGGCATACTCCCGCAGCGCGTCCAGCAGGGTGGTGCGCGGCTCGATCGCGAGCGGGATGCGGCTGCCGTTCACCTGCAGCACCACATCGACCTTGCCCGCATCGGCCGCGGGCGCGGGCGGCGCCGTCTCGGCATTTGCTGGCAAGTACGGCAGAGCCAACCCTGCCGCTGTCCCGCCGAGCACGCCGCGCCGGGTCACTGCTTCCATGCTCATCTCCCGCTTCAGCTTGGCCATACCTAGATGCAATCCCTCGGAATGCACCATGCGGCCGGATTATTCTGCAGCGCGTTCCACGAACCGGTCCAACACTCGCTTGTCGCCCGACTTGTCGAACGCCACGTCCAGCCGGTCGTCGTTGACGGCGTTCACAGTGCCATAGCCGAACTTCTGATGGAAGACGCGCGCACCCACCGCCAGCGCGTCCTCCCGCGGTGGGCGCGCCGGCTGCTCCCACACGTCCGTCACCTTGGGCCGCCGCGCCACCAGCGGGTGGCCGCTGAACACGGTGGGCGCGGCCAGCCGCTGCTCCCGCCCCATCGCCGCGGACCCGGCGCGCTCCACGTGCGCGTCCGGCAGCTCGTCGATGAAGCGCGACGGCATGGAACTCTGCCACTGCGCGTAGATGCGCCGGTTGGCGGCGTGGCTGATGATGGCGCGCCGCCGGGCGCGGGTGATGCCGACGTAGGCCAGCCGCCGCTCCTCCTCCAGCCCCTTGTTGCCGCTCTCGTCCAGCGTGCGCTGCGAGGGGAACACTCCCTCCTCCCACCCCGGCAGGAACACGGTGTCGAACTCCAGCCCCTTGGCGCCGTGCAGGGTCATCAGGCTGAGCCGGTCGGTTTCGCCGTCCTGCTCGTTCTCCATCACCAGGCTCACGTGGTCGAGGAACCCGGCCATCGTCTCGAAGTCCGCCAGCGCCCGCACCAGCTCCTTCAGGTTCTCCAAGCGGCCCGGCGCTTCCGCCGACTTGTCGTTCTTCCACATCGCCGTGTAGCCGCTCTCGTCCAGCACGGTGGCCGCCGTCACCACGTGCCCGTCGCGCTCCAGCATCCCGCGCCAGCGGTCGAAGCCGCCCAGCAGATCGCGCACCGCCTGCGCCACCCGGCCCTTCAGCGTGCCGTTCCCCGCCACCAGCCCCGCCGCCGCCGAGAGCGGGATGCGCGCGGCGCGGGCCGCCGCGTGCATGGCGCGCAGCGCCACGTCCCCCACCCCGCGGCGCGGCAGGTTGACGATGCGCTCGAACGCCAGGTCGTCGGACGGCGAGTGCATCACCCGCAGGTAGGCGATGGCGTCGCGGATCTCCTGCCGCTCGTAGAACCGCAAGCCTCCCACCACGCGGTACGGCAGCCCCAGCGTGATCATGCGCTCCTCGAAGGCGCGGGTCTGGAAGGAGGCGCGCACCAGCACCGCCATCTCCGCCAGCGCATGGCCCTCGCGGCGCAGCGCCTCCGCCCGGTCCCCCACCATGCGGGCCTCCTCGTCCGAGTCCCACAGGCTCACCACGCTGACCTGCTCGCCGGCCGCGTCGTTGCGCCCGGGCCGCAGCGTCTTGCCCAGCCGCCCCTCGTTGTGCGCGATCAGCCCGGAGGCGGCGGCCAGGATGGGTGCGGTGGAGCGGTAGTTGCTTTCCAGCCGCACGATGCGCGCGCCGGGGAAGTCCTGCTCGAAGCGGAGGATGTTCTCCACCTCCGCGCCGCGCCACGAGTAGATCGAGTTGTGCGTGACCACGCCGTTGGCGACGAAGTTGTGCACCCCTTCGACGTTGATGTCGTGCACCGTCGTGGCCTCCGCCACCTGCTCGACCGCGACCACGGCGTGGTGCCGCCCGTCCGCGCCCGCCACCATCATGCCGGGCCTGACCTGGGCGGCTGGGCGAAGGGTCAGCGGCTTGCCCAGCAGGTTGGCCTTGCGCACCAGGGTCAGCGGCATGTGCGGCTCCAGCCGCGCGCGGATGTTCTCCGCCTCCGCCACGTCCCTGAAGGCGGATTCGTAGCGCCAGTTGGACGGGTTCCTGGCACACCGCCGCGCGTTCAGCCCGGCGGCCCGCACGGCATCGCGGCCCTCCGCGTCGTTGCCGCTCACGGCCACGCGATGCATCGGCGTCTCGCCCCGGCTGTCGGCGAACAGGGTGAGGGTCAGGTTGCGGCGTCGCCCGCGCGAGGTCTGGGGAACGTGGTGCGGCGCGTCCGGGTCCAGGCCGTAGTCCTGCATCAGGCGGCAAGCGCCGTCCCCGCCGGCGCGCTCCGCATGGATGCGGTCAAGCCGGGCCTGGTCATGGACCAGGCCGTTCACCGGGCCGCCCTTGCGCGCCACGAACGGCAGTGTCGATATGCCATACCGCAGCATGAGCGAGTGCTCGCATTCCCGCGCGTCGTTCTCGCTGCCGAACGCCGCAACCAGCCAAACGGCATCCGCGTGCTCCTGCAAGCAGCGCTGCTTGCAGCCGATCACCGGCTTGACCTGGCCTTGCGCGTAGGTCTGCGACGTGCCGACCCGGTGCTGCCCGCCGCGTCGCATCAGGTAGGTGAAGAAGCGTTGCGGACTCTCGCCAGGCAGCACGTCCGCGAAATGCACGTGCTCCGGCGTGCTCGCCAGCTCGCGGCCGTCCGCCAGCCGCAGGCGCACCAGGGGGCGGTTGGTCCGCCGCGCGAACACCGCGGACACGCGGGCCGGCCGGAAACGGCCGCTGCCGAAGCAGGCGAGCACGCTGTCGCCCGCGCGGACGGCCTCGATGGGCCGCTCGGCGCCGTCCGCCATGGCGACCGGCGTGCCGGCGGCGAGGCACTGGTCGTCATCGCCGACGCAGCAGATGTTCCTGTGCTCCTGCGCCAGCAGCCGCAGCCACAGGTACTGCACCAGGTTGGTGTCCTGGTACTCGTCCACCAGGATGTAGCGGAAGCTGCGGTGGTACTGCGCCAGCACCTCCGGATGCCCGCGCAGGATTTCCGTCACGTGCAGCAGCAGGTCGCCGAAATCAGCCGTGTTCAGCGCCGCCAGCCGGGTTTGGTAGCTTTGGTACAGCGCCCGCGCCTGGCCGCCGGCGAAGTCCGTGTCTTCCGCCGCCGTCACCCGCGCCGGCGTCAGCGCGCGGTCCTTCCAGCGCTGGATGATGCCCATCAGCGCCGCGGGCGCCCAGCGCTTGGGGTCGATCCGCGCCGCCTCCATCACCTGCTTGAGCACCCGGAGCTGGTCGTCGGTGTCCAGGATGGTGAAGTTGGGTTGCAGGCCCACCAGGCCCGCGTGCCGCCGCAGCATCCGCGCGCACAGGGCATGGAACGTGCCCAGCCAAAGCCCCTCCGCCGGCTGCCCCAGGATCGCGCCCACCCGCTCGCGCATCTCGCGCGCCGCCTTGTTGGTGAAGGTGACGGCCAGCACCTGGTTCGGGAACGCCCGGCGCGTGAGCAGGATGTGGGCGAAGCGCGCCGTGAGCACCCGGGTCTTGCCGGTGCCGGCGCCGGCCAGCACCAGCAGCGGCCCGTCCACCGTCTCGACGGCGGCGCGTTGTTCTGGGTTCAGCCGGGTGAGATAGTCGGTCATGGACCAGGAAATGGCACCGCCCGGCGGCGGGGGGAATAGCAGCCCGCGCATGAGCATCCCCCACTTGAGCATAGTCGTGCCCTGCTTCGACGAGGCGGACGGCCTGGCCGAGTTCCACCGCCGCCTGGCCGCCGCCATGGACGCAACGGCGCTCCCCTGGAGCGTGACCTACGTGGACGACGGCAGCCAGGACGGCACCCGCGCCCTGGCCGAGCGCCTGGCGGCGTCCGACCCGCGGGTGGCGGTGCTCGGCCTGTCGCGCAACTTCGGCAAGGAGGCCGCCACCACCGCCGGGCTGGACCACGCCCGCGGCGACGCCGTGGTGGTGATCGACGCCGACTTGCAGGACCCGCCGGAGGTGATCCCCCTGCTGGTCGCCGAATGGCAGGCGGGCGCGGACGTGGTGTACGCGCAGCGCCGGGTGCGCCACGGCGAAACCTGGCTCAAGCGCACCACGGCGCGGCTGTTCTACCGCCTGATGAGCGGCGTGGGCGACGTGCAGCTGCCGCGCGACACCGGCGACTTCCGCCTGATGAGCCGCCGCGCCGTCGATGCCCTCGGCACCCTGCGCGAGCGCCACCGCTTCCTCAAGGGCCTGTTCGCCTGGATCGGCTTCCCGTCCCGCGCCGTGCCGTACGACCGCGCCCCGCGCCTGGCCGGGCGCAGCAAGTGGAACTACTGGCGCCTGTGGAACTTCGCCATCGAGGGCATCACCGGCTACACCGTGCTGCCGCTCAAGGTGGCGACCTACGCCGGGCTGCTGATCGCCCTGCTGTCCGGCCTGTACGGCACGGTCATCGTGGTCCGCACCCTGCTCGACGGCTCCGACGTGCCCGGCTACCCGAGCCTGCTGGTGGCCGTGCTGTTCCTCGGCGGCGCCCAGCTCACCACGCTGGGGGTGATCGGCGAGTACCTCGGCCGGGTGTTCAACGAAACCAAGCAGCGCCCGCTCTATTTGGTGGAGCGCTACCACCCGGTGGCGGCGGAATCACCCGCGCCAGCCCGGCCGCAGGCATGATGCCGTGTCCCCGCGCAGCAGGAGGCCCCATGGACGACGCAGCCGTCATGCCGACCCGGCACAAGCTGGACGTAGCCATCTACCACCAGATGATCGACGCCGGCATCTTCGGCAAGGAAGACCGGATCGAGCTGATTGACGGGGACATCATCGACATGGCGCCGATCGGCCAAGACCACGTGGCGATCGTGAACGGGTTGAACAGGGCATTGGTGCTGGCCTGCCTGGACCGCGCCATCGTCTCGACCCACAACCCGGTCCGCATCGGCCGCTTGAGCGCCCCGCAGCCCGATTTCGCCGTGCTGCGCCCCCGCCCCGACTTCTACGCCACCGGCGAGCGCCCCGGACCCGGCGACGTGCTGCTCCTGGTCGAGGTGTCGGGCAGCTCCCTGCGCTTCGACCAGACGGTGAAGCTGCCGCTCTACGCCCGCGCCGGCATCGGCGAGCTGTGGATCGTGGACCTGCACCGCCGCGCGCTGGACGCCTACCGCGCCCCGGACGGGGACGGGTACCGCGAGTCGGCCACCTATCAGCCGGGCGAGACGCTGGCCCTCGCCCTGGCGCCGGAGGTCGTGGTGAGGCTGGACTTGGTGTTCGGCTAAGCGGGCAGGTTGCAGGACGCAATGCCCCAGCGGTCGCGCAGGGCAACGGAGCCGCGCTGGCGATGTTCATGATTGCTTCCCGCCGTTGTTCAGGATATATGCCTGGATAGAGGGAGAGAACGTGGCAAGCAATCCGGCGCAAAGGAAAGCGATCCAGAACTATCGTGATCGCTTGACCCAGCAAGGCATCGCACGGTTCGAGGTGCAAGCGTTGCAGGCCGACCGCGAACTGATCCGCAGGCTGGCGCGCCGCTTGGCCGACGGCGGGCAGGAAGCGGAACGGGCCAGGGCGGTGATTGAGCAGATCGTCTCCGGGGAAGCCGCGCCGGGCGGCGTCCTCAAGGCGCTTCGCCGCTCGCCGCTTGTCGGCGCCGACCTTGGCCTCACGCGTGGCCGCGAGGAGGGCCGAGCGGTTGACCTGTGACGCACTACCTGCTCGACACCAACATCATCAGCAATGTCGTCAAGCTGCGGCCGTCAGGGTCCCTGCTGGCATGGATGGCGGCACGGCGGGACGAGGACCTGTTCATCGCCTCGCTGACTGTCGCTGAAATCCGCCGCGGCATTCTGGAAAGGCCGCTCGGCAAGAAACGGGACGCGCTCGACGCCTGGTTCTCCGGCCCGGAAGGGCCGCGGGCGTTGTTCGCCGGCCGCATCTTGGCGTTCGACGGCAAGGCCGGGTTGATCTGGGCGCAGCTGATGGCGGACGGCAAGGCCGCCGGCCAGCCGCGCAACGGCCTGGACATGATCAT
>CAXTNC010000036.1:20465-20721 GCA_964245495.1 uncultured Acetobacteraceae bacterium | reverse complement strand
GCCCTCTCCCACAAGGGGAGAGGGAGCAGCCTGCCCCCTCACGACGGCAGCAGCGCCGCCGCCAGCAGCTCCATCTCGCCCGCCGCCCCGTCCTCGGCCAGCGCGGCGCGGATGGCCCGGCGCTTGGCGGTGAAGTGCTGCGCGTCCGCCAGCGGCACGGCGGCGGCGACCTGCGCCGCCCGGGTGGGCGCGGCGGCCAGGGGGCGGGGGAGCGGGGCGGGGGGGGCGTGCGCGGGGGGGGGGCGGGGGCCCCCGC
>CAXTNC010000036.1:0-20455 GCA_964245495.1 uncultured Acetobacteraceae bacterium | reverse complement strand
GCGTCGTCGTACTCGGGGATCGGCAGGGTCCACACCAGGTTGTCGAAATGGCGTGCCCCTACCTCGCCACGGGGCTGCAAGTCGGTGATTTTGTCGAGGACAGATTGGGAATTGATGATGGCTGTTAAGTAACGTCCCTCGGAGAGAGATCGCGCGGCAGCCCAATACGCCATGTGATCCACCACGGTTGTCTCAGATGAAACAAGTGCGGCGCTGAGTTTAGTCCCGGCTTTCGTGTAGAGCACCCGAAGCGCAGTTTGCTGCGATTGCGCGGTCAGTTTTCGCATGTGGTCGATTTGCCCGCTCAGCGTCATGCGCGTTGAGCCATCTGGCTTCTTGTTCGCGTGCATCGCCCACTTGGCCTCCACATCCCGCAGCCACCCGGCCAGGTGCCGGTGCCCTGCCTCTGCCGCCTTCGCCGCGTCCAGCAGCCGCGCACCGTCCAGCGGGATCACCGCCGTCACCGTGGGCAGCAAGCGGAATGGGGCCACGGACTCGCCCAGCACCAGTTGCCGCAGGAACTGCGCCTCCACCGGCCCGCTCGGCGGCTCCACGCCCGTCCAGGGATGCTTGTCCAGCGGACCGGCGCGGCCTTGCATCTTCGGCGCGGCGCGGTTGGCGCCCAGGCGGCTGGCGGGCGCCGGGTCCACGACGAAGAAGCGCCGCGGCACCACCGTCGCCCCCTGGCGGAACCGCACCCGGTATGGCGACGCGCCCAGCAACGTGCGCGGGCGCGGCCAAGCCGCCCGGCTGTGCGCCAGCGCCCGCGCCGCCTCCGCCTCGTCCGCGTCGCGCCGCGGCAGGCGGCCCTCCCAACGCTCCAGCTCCGCCGGGGGCGGGGCGGCCATCGCCTGCTGGCCGCACAGCACGCAGGCGCTGGTCGTGCCACTGCCGGACTGCGCGCCGAAGATCGGCGATACTCGTTCCAGTGACCACCCGGCGGTCAGCCGCACCCGCGCCTCTCCCATGCGGCCGGCGCGCAGGGCCGCGAACACCGGGGCGTTCAGCACCGCGAACGGCAGCACGAACGCCATCCGTCCGCCGCGCTTCAAGTACCGTTCCGCCCCCCGCGCCCAGAACAGCGCGCACACGTCCTGCTGCGTCGCCAGGCTGCCGCCGACCCACAGCTCGTAGCTCCGCAGCGCGTCCCGCACCCGGTCCTTCATGCCGGGGCTGAGGTGGCGGTAGACGATCCAGGGCGGGTTGCCCACCAGCACGTCTGCCCGCGGCTCCGGGCGGGACAGCCAGACCGGGCGCACCAGGTTGCGCAGCACGAAGGTCCAGATGCCGTTGCGCCCGGCGCGGTACAGCCCTTGCAACTGCGCGAACGTCCCCGCCAGCCGGTCCGCGTCCGCCGGGGCCGCGCCCTCGATGCGGCGCAGCGCCTGGCCGACCGCGCCCGGCGTCGCGTTGCCGAGCAGCCCCTGGTTCAGCGCGTCCAGCCCCTGCTCGAACACCGCCTGGTCCTCCGCGAACCCGGCGGGGATGTGCAGCGGCCGGTCGTCCGGCACGTCCACCACGACGTCCGCGCCGCCGAGGTAGCGCCGCAGGTTCCACTGCATCGCGTCGCCGAGGAACACCGGCACGGTCAGCGCGGCCGGGCGGTCCTCGATCAGCTTGCCCAGCGCCAGCAGCCAGGTGACGCGGGCCAGCGTGACCGCCACCGGGTGCACGTCCAGCCCGCGCACGTTCTCCGCGCAGGCGGCCAGGATGCGCGGGCCGGCCCAGCCCGCCGCGCGCCCGGCGGCGGCCAGGCCGCGCAGGGAGCCGCGCCGGGTGAGGCCGGTGGCCCGGGCGCGCCAGGTCCAGCTCAGCGGCACGCGCAGGTGCGGCACGCCGATGCGCTCCGCAATGCCGATGGCCTGGGCGGAGGCGCCGTCCGCCGGGTCGTCCAGCACCCAGACGGGCGCGATCTCGTCCGTGGTGAGGCCGGCCGGGGTGCGCATGGCGCCGTCCTCACGCATCGCCGGGCCGCCCGCGGCATGGACGCACCCGGCCTGAGCCGCTATCGAGCCGCTTTGGCACGAGGGGGCGCACGATGCCGCAGCAGCACCAGACGGACTGGGACCGGGACGCGGCGCTCACCACGGCGCGCATCCTGCTGGAGATCAAGGCCGTCAACTTCCGTCCCGAGGAGCCATACACCTTCACGTCCGGCTGGAAGTCACCCGTTTACATTGATTGCCGCCGGATCATCTACTTCCCTCGCGCACGCGCGAAGATTTGCGCGCTGGGGGTCGAGCAGATCGGCCGCCACATCGGCTTCGAAACCATCGAGGCGGTGGCGGGCGGCGAGACCGCCGGCATCCCGTTCGCCGCCTGGATCGCCGACCGGATGATGGCGCCGATGGCCTACGTGCGGAAGAAGCCCAAGGGGTTCGGCCGCAACGCGCTGATCGAGGGCGACGTGCCGGAAGGCAAGCAAACGCTGCTGGTGGAGGACCTGACCACGGACGGCCGCAGCAAGATCCAGTTCGCCCAGGCGCTGCGGGACGCCGGCGCGGTCGTGAACCACGCCTTCGTGGTGTTCTACTACGGCGTGTTCCCCGGCAGCTTCGAGACGCTGGCGAAGATGGACATCACCCTGCACAGCCTGTGCACCTGGTGGGACGTGCTGGAAGCCTGCCGCGAACGCCCCTACTTCGCCGAGCCGGCCTTGGCCGAGGTGCGCCGGTTCCTGGAGAACCCGGTGGCGTGGTCCGCGGCGCATGGCGGGGTGGCGAGCGCCGAGGAGGCAATGGCGCGGCGGGCTGCGACGTAGCAAGACGGGGCTTTGCCCCGAACCCCACCAGAGGACAGTCGTCCTCTGGACACCTTGCATGTTGAAGGGTGAAGGGGACGACCCGCTTGAGAGCGTTGGCCCCTTCTGGGTCCAGGGCAAGGCCCTGGCCTTGCTATCGCACGTAGGCGTCGGTCCAGCCCACCTCGCCGCCCGTCTTCAGCTTGACCTCCACCCGGCCCAGCCCGTGCCGCTCCAGCACCTCCACCGCGGCCTCCTGGCCCATGATGCGGCATCCTGCGAGCGGGTTGCCGGCGTCCGGCAGGCCCTCGGCGCGGCGGCGGTCCACCTCCACCCGGTGCTGCAGGTAGTCCTCCGTGCCGCACAGCACGGCGCCGGGCTGCAGCTTGGGGCCGGAGATGCCGCGGCTCGGCGGCAGGGTGGAGACGGGCGGCGGCGTGGAAGGAGGCAGCTCGTCCGGCGGGTCGCGCTGGCGCGCCTCCGCGGACAGCCCCACCGCACACGCCACGACCATTGCCGCCATGCCGACCCGGCGCATCCGCAACCTCCCTGTTCGGCCGCCCTCATAGCCTGCCGCGCCACGCCGCGGAAGCGTGCCCGGGGTTACGCCGGCAGCCGCAAATCGCCTAGGCTGCCCGGCATCCCGCCGCAGGAGACGCCCGATGCCCGTCCGCCCGAACTCCGCCGCCGCGCGCGACATCGCGCACACGCTGCACCCCTACACGGACCTGGTGGCGCATGAGGAGGCCGGGCCGCTGGTGATCAGCCGCGGGCAGGGCGTGCGGGTGTGGGACGAGGACGGGCGGGAGTACATCGAGGGCGTGGCCGGGCTGTGGTGCGCCTCGCTCGGCTTCGACAACGAGCGGCTGGCCCGCGCGGCATACGACCAGATGCGCACGCTGCCGTTCTACCACTCGTTCACCGCCAAGTCGCACGGCCCGCTGATCGAGCTGTCCGAGATGCTGGCCGGGCGGGCGCCGTTGGACGATGCGCGGGTGATCTTCGCCAACTCCGGGTCGGAGGCGAACGACACGGCGGTCAAGCTGGCCTGGTACTACAACAACGCGCTGGGGCGGCCCGCCAAGAAGAAGGTCATCGGCCGCATCAAGGGCTACCACGGCATCACGCTCGCCGCCGCCTCCATCACCGGGCTGCCGTACAACCACCGCTCGTTCGACCTGCCGCTGCCGGGCTTCATCCACGCCTGGACGCCGCACCACTACCATGGCGCGCTGGAGGGCGAGACGGAGGAGGCGTTCGCCACCCGCTGCGCGGAGGAGCTGGAGCGGCTGATCCTGGCCGAAGGGGCGGACACCATCGCCGCCATGTTCGCCGAGCCGGTGATGGGCGCCGGCGGGGTGATCCTGCCGCCGGCGACCTACTTCGAGAAGGTGTGCGCCGTGCTGCAACGCCACGACATCCTGCTGGTGGCCGACGAGGTGATCTGCGGTTTCGGCCGCACCGGCGAGTACTGGGGCACGCAGACGTTCGGTTTGCAGCCGGACATCGTCACCTGCGCCAAGGCGCTGTCGGCCGCCTTCCTGCCGATCTCGGCAACCCTGGTGAGCGGGCGGGTGTTCCGCCCGATCGCGGAGGAAAGCCACCGCATCGGCACCTTCGGCCACGGCTACACCTATTCCGGCCACCCGGTCGCGGCGGCGGTCGCGATCGAGGCGCTGAAGATCTACGACGAGGTCCGCATCGTGGAGCACGTGCGCGAGGTGGGCGGCCACATGCAGGACCAGCTGCGCCGCCGCTTCGCCGGGCACGAGCTGGTGGGCGAGGTGCGCGGCGTCGGCATGATCGGCGCGGTCGAGCTGGTGGCGGACAAGGCCGCCCGCCGCAACTTCGACCCGGCGCTCAAGCTCGCCAGCCGCCTGGCCAAGCTCGGCGAGGCGCACGGCGTGATCGTCCGCGCCCTGGCCAACGACACGGTGGCGTTCAGCCCGCCGCTGGTGATGACGGCCGCGGAGGTCACGGCCATGCTGGACCGGACGGAGCGCGCCCTGGGCGACCTGACGGCGCAGCTGCGGCGCGAGCGGCTGGCCGCCTGAGCTGGACGCCGACCTGGCCCTGGTGCTGGCCCTGGACGGGTCGGCCAGCGTCAGCTTCGAGGAGTTCACCCTGCTGACCGGCGGGCTGGGCGCCGCCTTGCAGGACCCGGCGGTGGTGGCCCGGCTGGTCGGCGGGGCGCGCCGGGCCAGCCTGCTCAGCCTGCTGCTGTGGTCCGGCCCGGGGGCGCAGGCGGTGGTGCTGGACTGGACCCGGGTGGCCACGCCAGCGGAGGCGGCGACGTTCGCGCAGGCGGTGGCGGACGCGCCGCGCATCGTCCCGGCGGGGGAGACGGCGATCGGCGAGGCCCTGGCAGCGGCAGGGGAGTTGCTGGCCGCCCTGCCCTGCCCGGCGGCGCGCCGGGTGGTCGATGTGGCGGGCGACGGGCGCAGCAACGCCGGCGCGCGTCCGGAGCCGGCGCGCGACCGGCTGGCCGCGGCGGGGGTGACGGTCAACGGGCTGTGCGTGCTGCACGAGGAGGCGGACCTGCTGCAACGCTACGCGGACGAGGTGATCGGCGGGCCGGACGCCTTCGCGGTGGCGTGCGCGGACTACGCCGGGTTCGCGGAGGCGATGCGGCGCAAGCTGGTGCGGGAGACGGCGTAGGCGTGCAGCTTATTGCTGGAAGAGGTGTGCCAGGATGGTGCTGACAGCCGGCCAGGAGTTGCGCGGACACGAGCTGAGGATCGAGCAGATGCAGACCAACATCGACAAGATGCGCCGCGAGATGAAGGCCGACACCATCAAGATCGTGATCTCGGTCGTGGGCCTGGCGATCGGCGCCTTCGCGGCCGGGATCGCGGCGGCTACCTACTTTGGACATCTGCACGGCCCGTAGCCGGCACGGGCGTAATAGATTGGCGCAGGCTGCCGTGGCGCTGCGCGTAGGCGTGGGTGAACTCCGCCCCCAGCAGGAAAATCTGCGCCGAGTAGTACACCCACAGCAGCAGGATCGCGAGCGCGCCCGCCGCCCCGAAGCTGCTGCTCGCCGCCGTGCTGCCGATGTAGCGGCCGATCAGCGTCTTGCCGAGGTCGAACAGCAGCCCGGTCACCACGGCGCCGATCCCCACGTCCCGCCAGGCGAGCCGACGGTCCGGCAGGATCTTGTAGATGGCCGCGAACAGCGCGGAGATCAGCACGAACGAGACCAGGAAGTTCAGCAGCCGGACGAGCAGGGCCACCTCCGGCAGCAAGCCGCCGATGGTGGCCTGCACCGCCGCGATGGCGGCGCTGGCCAGCAGGCTCACCGTCATCAGGAAGCCCATGGCCGCCACCATGCCCAGGCCCGCCGCCCGCGCCCGCAGCAGCCGGCCCACGGTGGTGCCGCGCGGCTGGGCGCGCCAGATGACGTTGAGCGCGCCCTGCATCTCGGAGAACACCCCCGTGGCGGTGACCAGCAGCGTGACCAGCCCAATGACGGTGGCGAGCGCTCCCGACCGGCTCTGCCCGGCGCTGCGGACCATGCCCTGGATGGCCACCGCCGCGTCGTGCCCCATCAGGCCCTCGATCTGGTACGCCAGCGCGCCCTCGGCCGCCGTCTCCCCGAACAGGTAGCCGGCGATGGCGACGATGATGACCAGCACCGGCGCCAGGGAGAACACCGTGTAGTAGGCGATGGCCGCGCCCCGGCTCAGCGCATCGTCCTCGATGTAGCCGTTGACGCTGGCCTTGATCAGGGTCCACGTGGTTGCGAGCATGTCAGGGTGATGGATCGCATGGCCGCAGGTGGCAAGGACCGTTTCAAGGGCACCGACCGCTACATCGCCTCGCGCGAGCTGGAGGTGGCGGTGAACGCCGCCGTGGCGCTGCAGCGCCCGCTGCTGATCAAGGGCGAACCCGGCACCGGCAAGACCGTGCTGGCGCAGGAGATCGCCCAGGCGTTCGGGCGCGAGCTGATCGAGTGGCACGTGAAGTCCACCACCAAGGCGCAGCAGGGCCTGTACGAGTACGACGCCGTTTCCCGCCTGCGCGACAGCCAGTTGGGCGACGCGCGGGTGCAGGACATCGGCAACTACATCGTGCGCGGCAAGCTGTGGGAGGCGTTCGAGGCGGACGCGCCGGCGGTGGTGCTGATCGACGAGATCGACAAGGCCGACATCGAGTTCCCCAACGACCTGCTGCTCGAACTCGACCGGATGCAGTTCCACGTTTACGAGACCCGGCGCACCGTGGCCGCCCGGCACCGCCCGGTGGTCATCATCACCTCCAACAACGAGAAGGAGCTGCCGGACGCGTTCCTGCGGCGCTGCTTCTTCCACTACATCCGCTTCCCCGACCGCGAAACGATGGACCGCATCGTGCAGGCGCACTACCCCGGCATCCGGCAGGACCTGGCGCGGGAGGCGCTCACCGTGTTCTTCCAGGTGCGCGACATGCCCGGCCTCAGGAAGAAGCCGGCGACCAGCGAGCTGCTGGACTGGCTCAAGCTGCTGATGATCGAGGACATGCCGGCGGAAGCCCTGCGGACCAAGGACGCGCAGGTGGTGATCCCGCCGCTGCACGGGGCGCTGCTGAAGAACGAGCAGGACGTGCACCTGTTCGAGCGGCTGGCGTTCCTCAACCGGCGGGGCTGACAGCGCTCGCATCGGCAACCTGCCGACGCTCGCCGCTTGGCGACGACGGCGGCTGTTAGCTGGATGTCAAGGCCGCGCGGGCATCCTGGCGCTCATGCGCCTTCGCCGCCCCATCCTGTTCCTGCTGCTCACGCTGCCGCACGCTGCCGGCGCCATGCGCTTCGCCTACCGTCCGGCCGAGGCCACGGGGGCCGCCGGCCTGCTCGCCGCCTCCGGCAAGGTCGAGTTGGGGGACGAGGAGCGGCTGCGCGCGGCGCTCCACGCCCTGCCCGCCGGCACGCGGCTGGCCGGGCTCTCGCTCGACAGCCCGGGCGGCGACCTTGAGGAAGGGATGCGGCTGGCCGCCGCCGTTCACGACGAGCGGTTGCAGACCGTCGTCGAGGAAGGCGCCAAATGCGCGTCGGCCTGCTTCATCGTGTTCGCCGCCGGGCCGCACAGGTTCGCCAGCACCGCGGCGCTGATCGGCGTGCACAGCGTCTCCTTCGGCGGGGCCGACAACCCGGACGCGCAGGCCATGACGGTGAGGATGGCCCGGCGACTGGCCGAATACGGGGTGCCGGATGCGATCCTCGGCAAGATGGTCACCGCCCAGCCCAGCCAAGTCTGGTGGCTGACCCGCAGCGACCTTGAAACCATGCGGGTCGATGCGAACGTGCCGCAGGCGGCCGCCATGGCCATCGGGATCGGGCTGAACGCCCCGGCCGAGGCGCCGCAACCCACTGCGGCGATCAAGCCCAGCTTCAGGGTCGAAACACCGGCAAGGGGTTACCGGGTCGCCCCCGCGGCGGGTGGGTTTCAGGTTTGGCGGCCAAGCTGAAGCGCTGCTGGGACTTCCGAATGAAAACTCGGCTATCGAAGGTTCGCACCCTGCTGCGGACCATCTGCATGGCGTCAGTCGAGCGCAGCCACCCTTTGGTCGTGGAAGCGGTCATGCGGCGGACGGCAGCATGGGGCAGCCAGGCCTAGCCCGCCCGCTCCGCCAGCTTCCAGGCCACCTCCGCCAGCACCTTGAACTTGGTCCCCACCGTCAGCGCCCGCGCGTCCGCCGCGTTCCCGTCCAGCGCCCGGCGATACACCCCGGCCGCGATCGCCGCCCAGCGGAACAAGGAGAACACCACGAAGAAGTCCAGCTCCGGCACGCCCGCGCGCCCCGTGCGCCGGCAGTAGGCGGCGACGTACTCCGCCTCGCCCGGGATGCCTGGCGCCTCCGCCCCCGTCAGCCCCTCCATCGCCACCGGCAACCGCCACGGGATGCAGTTGTAGGCCAGGTCCGCCAGCGGGTGGCCCAGGGTGGACAGCTCCCAGTCCAGCACCGCCACCACCCGCGGCTCGGTGGGATGGAAGATCAGGTTGCCCAGGCGGTAATCCCCGTGCGCGATGGCGGTCTCGTCCGCTGTCGGGGCGTGGGCCGGCAGCCAGGCCATCAGCCGGTCCATCTCCGGCACGGCCCCGGTGTTGGACGCGACGTATTGGCGGCTCCAGCGGTCGATCTGCCGGGCCACGTAGGCTTGCGGCCGGCCAAAGCCGGACAGGCCCGCCGCCTGCCAATCCACCCCATGCAGGGCGGCCAGCACGCGGTTCATGTCGTCGTACATCGCGGCGCGGTCGGCAGGCGGCACGCCGGCCAAGGTGCGGTCGGCGAACACGCGGCCGGGCACGTGGTCCATCACGTAGAACATCGTGCCGATCACGCCGTCCTCCCGGCACAGCAGCCGCATGGGCGCCACCGGCACGGCGGACCCGGCGAGCGCGGCCTGCACGAGGTGTTCCCGGTCCACCGCATGGGCGGAGGGCAGCAGCGTGCCGGGCGGCTTCTTGCGCAGCACGTACTCCGCGCCGGGCGTGTGCAGGTGGTAGGTCGGGTTGGACTGGCCCCCCTGGAACTGCCGGACGGTCAGCGGCCCCGCGAAGCCGGGCATGTTGGCCGCGAGATAGTCCGACAGACAGGCCTCGTCCAGGCGGTGGTTGGGCAGCGGAGCGACCAGCACGGCAGCGCCCGGCCCCTCGCCTCCAGAGGCGGCAACGCTCATTCCAGCGCGGCCCCGCCGATGGTGACGCCGCCGTCGATCACGAAGGTCTGCCCCGTGGTGAAGCTGCCGGCGGGGCTGGCCAGGAAGACGGCCGCCCCGGCGATCTCGTCCGGCTCGCCGATGCGGGGCAGCGGGCTGTCCTTCACGCGCTTCTGCAGCACCGCCGGGTCCTCCCACAGCGCGCGGGCGAAGTCGGTCCGCACCAGGCCGGGGGCGATGCAGTTGGCGCGGACGTTCCTCGCCCCCCACTCCACCGCCAGGTTGCGCACGATGGCGGTGTCCGCCGCCTTGGAGATGCCGTAGGCCCCCAGCGTCGGCGTGCCGCGGATGCCGGCGATGGAGCTGATGACGATGACGGCGCCGCCGCCGCGCTCGGCCATCTGCGGCAGCACCATGTTGCACAGCCAGAAGTTCGACTTCACGTTGGACCCCATGATGCGGTCGAACGCGTCGTCCGGGCAGTTGAGCGAGGGGCCGAAGTACGGGTTCACCGCGGCGTTGCACACCAGGATGTCGATGCCGCCCCACTCCGCCACCGTGCCGTCCACCAGCTTCTGCAGCTGGTCCTTGTGGCCGATGTTGGCGGGCAGCACGATGGCCTGCCCGCCGCGCCCGCGAATGCCGGCCGCCACCGCCTCGCACGGCTCCGCCTTGCGGGAGGACACGACCACGCGGGCGCCGTGTTCGGCCATCCGCTCGGCGATGGCGCGGCCGATGCCCTTCGAGCTGCCGGTGATCAGCGCGACCTTGCCGGACAGGTCGAACAGCGAACTCATCACTCGGCTGCTGCCAGGTTCGGCCGCGCCGGCTTGTACTTGGCCAGCTCCAGGCGGCCGAGCTGGTAGCGGTGCACCTCGTCCGGCCCGTCCACGATCCGCATGGTGCGGGCCACGGCGTACATCTTGGCCAGGCCGAAGTCGTTGGACACGCCGCCGCCGCCGTGCATCTGCACCGCCCAGTCCATCACCTGGCAGGCCATGTTGGGGATGGAGACCTTGATCTCAGCGATCTCCCGCCGAGCCGCCTTGTTGCCCACCGTGTCCATCTTCCAGGCCGCGTGCAGCACCAGCAGGCGGCACTGGTCGATCATGATGCGGCTGTTGGCGATCCGCTCCATGGTGACGCCCTGCTCGGCCAGCGGCTTGCCGAACGGCTGGCGGTCCAGCGCCCGGCGGCACATCATCTCCAGCGCCCGCTCCGTCAGGCCGATGGTCCTCATGCAGTGGTGGATGCGTCCCGGCCCGAGGCGGCCTTGGGCGATCTCGAAGCCGCGGCCCTCGCCCAGCAGGATGTTGGAGGCGGGCACCCGCACGTCCTCGAAGCTGATCTCGGCATGGCCGTGCGGCGCGTCGTCGAAGCCGAACACCGGCAACATGCGGTGGATGGTGACGCCGGGGGTATCGCGCGGCACCAGGATCATGGACTGCTGGCGGTGCTTGTCCATGTTCGCCGGGTCGGACTTGCCCATGACGATGAAGATGGCGCAGCGCGGGTCCCCGGCGCCGGAAGACCACCACTTGCGGCCGTTGATGACATAGCTGTCGCCCTGCCGCTCGATCCGCGTCTCGATGTTGGTGGCGTCGGAGGACGCGACGGCCGGCTCCGTCATGCAGAACGCGGAGCGCATCTCGCCCTTCAGCAACGGGGCGAGCCAGCGGCGCTTCTGCTCCTCCGTGCCGTACAGGTCCAGGGTTTCCATGTTGCCGGTGTCGGGGGCGGAGCAGTTGAACACCTCGCTCGACCACTGCACCCGGCCCATGATCTCGGCCAGCGGCGCGTATTCCAGGTTGCTCAGGCCGTAGCCGTGCTTGCTGTGGGCCAGGAACAGGTTCCACAGGCCCGCGTCCTTGGCGCGCTGCTTCAGCTCCTCGCCGATCGGCAAGGGCTGCCAGCGGTCGGGCGCGTCGGCCAGCTGGGCGGCGTAGGTCGCCTCGTTCGGGTAGATGTGCTCGTCCATGAAGGCTTGCAGCCGCGCCCGCAGGTCCTGCACCTTTTCCGAGAACTCGAATTCCATCGTGGCGTCCCTCCCTTGCTGACATGGTGCTTGCGCGCGATACCGCCACGAACATCAGGAGCTGGCAAGCAGCTGAGGCAAACCGGCGGGCGAGGGCCTGCGTTGCCCCCACCAAGTGGCCGGCCCGCCGCAGGAGCACACCCCTGACCAACCCGCTGCCTGCATGGCTGAGCCTACACGGCCACGATCCGGTGATCCAGGGCGCGCTGATCCTGCTCGGGACCTTCGTGCTGGAAGACGCCGCCACCATCCTCGCCGCCATGGACGTGCAGGTGGGCAAGGCGTCCCTGGCCGTGGCGTTGGCGGCGCTGTATCTCGGCATCGTGCTGGGCGACGTGGGGCTGTACGGCTTGGGCCGCCTGGCGCTGGCCACCCCGTGGGCGCAGCGCTGGGCGCCGCCGGGGCGTTTCCCGCACAGCCGGGACTGGCTGCGCAGCCACGTCTTCTCCGTCGTCTTCGTCAGCCGCTTCCTGCCGGGCGCGCGGCTGCCGACCTACACGGCATGCGGCTACTTCCAGGCCGACCTGAGGCGGTTCGCGCTGGCGGCCGTGGTGGCCACCTCCATCTGGACCAGCCTGCTGTTCACCGTCTCGCTGCACCTGGGCCGGTTCCTGTCCGAGCACCTGGGGGCGTGGCGCTGGGCCGGCATGGCCGGGTTCGCGCTGACGATCGTGATCGCCGGCCGCCTTGCCGCCCGGCTGCAGGCGGCCCACCCGTGAGGGACGCAGCGCTTCCGGCGGCGCGGGCGCCAGGCAAGCGGGACCGCCTGATCTCGCCGTTCGAGTTCTGGCCCGGCTGGCTGTTCTACGCGCCGGTCGTGGCGCAATGGCTCTGGCTCGGGCTGCGCCACGGGGACATGAGCCTGCCCACGGCGGCCAATCCCACCATCGAGACCGGCGGGCTGTGCGGCGAAAGCAAGCTCGCCATCCTCGACCTGGCCGGGCCGGAGGCGCAGGGCTGGATCGCGCCCTATGTCAGCTTCCGCGCCGGGATGGACGACCCGGCGCAGGCCGCCGGGCGGGGCGGCTTCGGCTGGCCGGTCGTGCTCAAGCCGGACATCGGCTGCAACGGCGCCGGCGTGCGGCTGGTGCACGGCATGGCGGCGCTGGAGGCGGCGGCGGCGGCCTTCCCGCGCGGCGCCCGCCTGCTGCTGCAGCGCTACGTGGCGGACCCGGGCGAGGCCGGCGTGTTCTACATCCGCTACCCGGGCGAGGCCGAGGGCCGCATCACCTCGCTCACGCTCAAGGTGCAGCCGTCCGTCACCGGGGATGGCCGCGCCACGCTGGAGGCCCTGGTGCGGGCGGACCCGCGGGCCGGGCTGGTGCCGCACCTCTATTTGCCGCGGCTCGCGGACCGGCTGGCGGACGTGCCGGCGGCCGGCGAGATCGTCCCGCTGGTGTTCACCGGCAACCACTGCAAGGGCGCCATCTTCTACGACGGCGCCGACTCCATCACCCCCGCGCTGACCCGGCGGATCGACGCCATCGCCCGCGCCATCCCCGGCTTCCATTTCGGCCGCATCGACGTGCGCTACGGCTCGGAAGCGGCGCTGCGGCTGGGCCAAGGCTTCACGATCATCGAAGTGAATGGCGCCGGGTCGGAGGCGACGCACATCTGGGACGCCCGCTGCACCCTGCGGCAGGCCTACGCCGCCCAGTTCAGCCATTACCGCGCGGCATGGGAGATCGGCCGAATCAACCGCGCCCTGGGCCATCGCCCGAGCGGGCTGCGCGCCATGTATCGGCTGTGGCGGCTGCAACGCCGCGTGATGGCCTCCTACCCCGCCAACGATTGAGGGACACGATGACCGAAACCGACCTTTTCCAGCCCGTGACGCTGGGCGGCGACCTCCAGCTGGCCAACCGGGTCGTCATGGCGCCGCTCACCCGCAGCCGCGCCGGCAAGGGCGACGCGCCGGGCGCGCTGAACGCCGAGTACTACGCGCAGCGGGCCAGCGCCGGGCTGATCGTCAGCGAGGCGACCAACATCACCCAGCAGGGCAAGGGCTACGCCTTCACCCCCGGCATCTGCACGAACGAGCAGGTGGCGGGCTGGCGCCTGGTGACGGACGCGGTCCATGCCCGTGGCGGGCGCATCTTCTGCCAGCTCTGGCACGTGGGCCGCATCAGCCATCCCTCCCTGCAGCCCGGCGGCGGCCTGCCGGTGTCCGCCTCCGCGGTGAAGGCGGAGGGCCAGGCGTTCACCGAGACCGGCTTCCAGCCGCTGGTCGCGCCGCGCGCGCTGCGGACGGAGGAGATGCCGGGCCTGATCGCCGACTACCGCCACGCCGCCATGTGCGCCAAGCGCGCCGGGTTCGACGGCGTGGAGGTGCACGCCGCCAACGGCTACCTGCTGGAGCAGTTCCTGCGCAGCCGCACCAACCAGCGCACCGACCGCTACGGCGGCAGCGTGGAGAACCGGACGCGGCTGACGCTGGAGGTCGTGGACGCGGTGGTGGGCGTGTGGGGCGGCCGGCGGGTCGGCATCCGCCTGTCCCCGGTCAGCCCGGCCAACGACATGGCCGGGTTCGAGGACGCGCAGGAGGTGTACGGCACGCTGGTGCAGGAGCTGGACGGCTTCCAGCTCTGCTACATGCACGTCATCGAGGGCGCGACCCAGGGATCGCGCGACAGCTCGCCGTTCGACTACGTGGCCCTGCGCAAGCTGTTCCGCGGCCTGTACATGGCCAACAACGGCTTCGACCTGAAGCTGGCGGAGGCGGAGCGGCGCGAGCTGAAGGCCGACCTGATCGCGTTCGGCCGCCCGTTCATCACCAACCCGGACCTGGTGGAGCGGCTGCGCGACGGCATCCCGCTGGCGCCGTCGGACGACAAGACGCACTGGTACGGCGGCGGCGCGGAAGGCTACACCGACTACAAGCCGGCGGAGCGCCGCGCCGCCTGACCCGCCTTGCCCCCAGCTTGCCATCCCGCGCCCGCTCCGGCAGGAACGGGCGCGCAACAGGCGGGCGTAACGTTCGGCATGGATACGGTTCAAGCGATCCTGATCGCCATCCTGCAAGGGGCCACGGAGCTGTTCCCCGTCAGCAGCCTCGGCCACGCCGTGGTGCTGCCCGCCCTGCTGGGCTGGAACTTCGACCAGGCTTCCGCCGCCTTCCTGCCGTTCCTGGTGATGCTGCACGTCGGCACCGCGGTGGCGCTGCTGGGCTATTTCTGGCGGGACTGGCTGGCGCTGCTCCGCGGCGTGCTGGGCGTCGCAGGCGCGGAGCAGAACGGGGAAAGCCGCCGGGTCTTCCTGCTGATCGTCGTCGCCACGGTCCCCGCGGTGATCGCCGGCGCGCTGCTGGAGCACTTCCTGCGCCGCCTGTTCGCCAACCCGCTGCTGGCGGCGGTGTTCCTGGCGGCCAACGGCCTGCTGCTGCTGTTCGGCGAGCGGCTGCGCGCCCGCAGCAGCCACCGCACGCTGGCCAGCCTCACCTACCGGGACGCGCTGACCGTCGGCGTGTGGCAGTGCGCGGCGCTGATCCCCGGCATCTCCCGCTCCGGCGCCACCATCGTGGGCGGGCTGCTGCGCGGCATCGACCATGAGGGGTCGGCGCACTTCTCCTTCCTGATCGCAACCCCGATCATCCTGGGCGCCACGGTGCTGGAGGTGCCCAAGCTGCTGCGGGCGGACATCCCGCCGGGCACGCTGCAAGTCTCGCTCGTTGCGGCCGTGGTGGCGGGGCTGGTGGCGCTGGCGAGCACGGCGTTCCTGATGCGGTACTTCCGCCACAACGACGCATGGGCGCTCAACCCGTTCGCCTTCTACTGCCTGATCGCCGGCGTCGGCTCCGCCGCCTACCTGGCCTTCGCTTGAGGCGGCTTGCCGTCCTGCTGGCGGCCTGCCTTGCGGGCGCGGCCGGGCCTGCGAACCCGGCGGCCACGCCGCTGTCCCGCGACACCCTGCCCTGGTGGCACGACCGGCACGAGGCCAAGCTGGCCCGCATCCGCCAGGGCCGCGTGGACCTGGTGTTCCTCGGCGACTCCATCACGCAGGACTGGGAGGGGCGCGGCCCGCCCGAATGGCGGGACTTCGCGCCCCAGTGGCAGCGCTTCTACGGCGACCGCAACGCCGTCAACCTCGGCTTCAAGGGCGACACCACGGCCAGCCTGCTGTGGCGCATGGAGCACGGCGAACTGGACGGCATCCAGCCCAAGGTTGCCGTGGTGCTGATCGGCGCCAACAACAACGGCCGCGCGCACTGGTCCGCCGAGCAGACGCTGGGCGGCATCGGCGCGGTGGTCGCGGCCGTCCACCGCCGCCTGCCCGGCACGAAGGTGCTGCTGCTGTCCGTGCTGCCCTCCGAACGGTCGGACTGGGTGGACCAGACGACGGCCGCCATCAACCAAGGCCTGGCCGCCCGCTACGGCGCCGGGGCGGACCCGGCGGTGACATTCCTGGACGTGACGGGCGTGTTCCAGCGCGGCGGCAAGCTGGACCGGACAGCGTTCCTGGACGGCTACCTGACCCCGCCCGACCCGCTGCTGCACCCGACGGCGCAGGCCCAGGCCCGGCTGTCGGAGGCGATGGAGCCGGCGCTGGCGCGGCTGATGGGCGACCAGCCGCACCTTTGACGCCGCCGCGCGCCGCCGCGGCGCCCGACCCGATGCTGGAGCCGCCCGATGCCGATCTCCCTGTTCGCCCTGGCCCTCGCCGCCTTCGCCATCGGCACCAGCGAGTTCATCATCGTGGGCCTGCTGCCCGACCTGGCCCACGACCTGCGCGTGAGCATCCCGAGCGCCGGGCTGCTGGTGACGGGCTACGCCCTGGGCGTGGTCATCGGCGCGCCGATCCTGGCGGTGGCCACGGCGCGCGCGCCGCGCAAGGCCGCGCTGTTCGCCCTGATCGGCGCCTACGCCCTCGGCAACCTGCTCTGCGCCGCAGCGCCCAGCTACGCCCTGCTGATGGCCGCCCGCGTGCTCACCGCGTTGTGCCACGGCGCGTTCTTCGGCATCGGCTCCATCGTGGCGGCCGAGCTGGTGCCGCCCGCCAGGCGCGGCCAGGCCATCGCCATCATGTTCAGCGGCCTGACGCTGGCCAACGTGCTCGGCGTGCCGGCCGGCACCGCGCTGGGCCAGCAGCTCGACTGGCGCGCCGCGTTCTGGTGCGTGGTGGCCCTGGCGCTGGCCGCCGCGGTTGCCATCGCCTGGGCGCTGCCGCGGCTGCCGAAGCCGCAGGGGGGCGGCCTGTTCGCGGAGTTCCGCGTCCTCGGCAAGCCGCAGGTGATGCTGGCCATGCTGATGAGCGCGCTGCTGTCCGCCAGCCTGTTCAGCGTGCTCACCTTCATCGCGCCGATGCTGGAAGAGGTCGCCCGCATCCCGCCCGACCGCGTGACCTGGCTCCTGCTGCTGTTCGGCGTGGGGATCACCGCCGGCAACCTGCTCGGCGGGCGGCTGGGCGACTGGCGGCTGATGCCCAGCATCGCCGGCGTGCAGGCCGGGCTGGTCGCCGTCCTGGCCGCCTTCACGCTGACGCTGCTGTCAGCCGTGCCGGCGGCCATCACCTTGCTGATTTGGGGCGTGCTGACCTTCGCCGCCGCCACCCCGTTGCAGATGCGGGTCATCGACACCGCGCCGGAAGCGCCCAACCTGGTGGCCACGCTGAACCAGGGCGCGTTCAACCTGGGCAACGCCGGCGGCGCCTGGCTCGGCAGCGCCGCCCTGGGCGCGGGCGTCGCCTACCGATCGCTGCCGTGGCTCGGGGCTGGGCTGAGCTTGGCCGGGCTGGCGTTGACGATGCTGTCGATGGGTCTGGACCGGCGGGCTGCGGCGCCAGCGCCTGCCGCCGCCTCATAAGAGCACAGGTCGGCCATATCGTGGGAAGCTTCGTGCAGAAACAAAATGGCGATTTGCTCCTACCTGATTTCTAAACGCACGTTCGATCCAAAAAGGCCATAGATGCAGGTGATGTGGGATGTTGGTTGATGCTTATGCCAGCTTACGGCCAAAGTGACCTGACCGTTTTCCGGAACAAGACTAATTACTTCACCATCTTCCGTTTCCATGTTTATTGCTTTGACCATCAAATTGTCTCTCTTAACAATTTCCACATCGTGGATTACCACGCTCATCGGCAACAACACACCTTCGACATCAACGTCTTCCAGTGCCAAGAAAACACTCTGTTCTTTCTGGGAAATTCCGACTAGACTACAGTCGTGAAAGCTTACCTTGCTAAGATCGTTTGCAGCGTTCATTACGGCTCTCCTGAAGTAATATGTGATCGCTTGCTGCCTCGGGGAACTGGGTTTCCATTTGCATCAAGGCTAGCATCTCGTTTTCCAGTCGAGCCTGGATTAGTGCGATGGCAGTGGTCTTGCCCCTCAAAACCAGGCCTGCCTGGACGACCCCTGTCAAAAGCAATTTCCTCTTCTGTTCCAGGGTTCTTGAACTCCCTGCGCCCTCTTGCCGCTGCTTGCGGGTTGGTGGTTTCAATCCAGCCCCCTTTCACCAAATCATCTGGATTGGCTGGCAAAGCAAGCCGACCACCGGCTGTTTTCGCGGGATTTCCTGGCGCTTGCGGCAGCCTTGAACCGTGTGTCGAAGTTGCCTGCCCAGCCGGCGGCTCGGTGTCTTCCGGCCCGTCTTGTCGCATGACAGTCGGCAAGGCGGGGCCGGACGGCACTGGGGCGGTTTTGGTCGGCCTGGGCGTGTTTGACTGCGTTTTGCTGACAACGATCGCCAGAAGGCCAAGCAGGATCAATCCAGCAACCGAGGCAGGTTCATCGGCTGCGCTGATTTTCACAACACCTGGGATGTCTCCCCGGGACACTGCTTCCATGGCCTGAGGGCCGGCGTCGCCGACAAACCGGGGCCACTGACCAGCTCCGACTTTCTGCGCTGCCGCGGCAAGATCGTCACCGGCTTTGGCCAACTCATCGTAGCTTCGCCCCTCGACGATGCCGCGTGCGGCACTGCGAAGGCGATCCACAACCTCATCACTGGTATATGGATCAAGGAACTGCGC
This sequence comes from uncultured Acetobacteraceae bacterium, assembly GCA_964245495.1. GTDB lineage: Bacteria > Pseudomonadota > Alphaproteobacteria > Acetobacterales > Acetobacteraceae > LMUY01. The sequence continues at coordinate 2,077 of CAXTNC010000036.1, read as the reverse complement.
CCGAAATGCGTCACGGCTAAGCCCTGATGCGCCATACCAGGCAGCAACAACGGTCTTCAGCCGGTCGCGGACAGTGTCGCTCGCAGCGTAGGCCCAAAGGCTACGCTCGTTCCTTGGGACGTGCATGATGATGCTGTGAGCCGCGTAGTCGACTCGCTGGCTGGCGTTAGCCGGCTGGAAAAGCTCGTTCGCCTCATCCGGGGCGTTGCTGCCGCCGTCCTCCGGCGCAGTGCCGGAGCCAAACCAGCCATGGGACTGCCGCCCTTGGTAAATCCAGCTCTGGTTGACCGTCATTGAGCTGCTCTATTGTGTTCTTTTTATGTTCGCATAAACCAGGTCAGAGTTTCAAGGCTTGGCAAATCCCTGGAAAACGATGCCATACGTCCTTGCGCCTCTGTCGCGGCAAGGCCAACGCGGGTACGCTGCTGGACCAGGCTGTGCTGCAAACGCAAGATGATGTGCGGGCAACTGAGCAGCCTACCCCGCCAACTGCTCCGGCTCCGTCCGCACCCGCTTCACCACCAGCTTGTTCAGCGCGTGCACGTAGGCGCGCGCCGCGGACACGATCGTGTCCGTGTCCGCCCCCTGCCCGTCCACCATCTTGCCGCCCTCCTCCAGCCGCACGGTGGTGCGGGCCTGCGCGTCCGTGCCCTCCGTCACCGCGCCGACGGAGAACAGCACCAGCGCGCCCTCGTGCGGGAAGACGGCCCGCAGCGCGTTGAACGTGGCGTCCACCGGCCCCAACCCCGTGGCGGACGCGGCTTGCACGGCGCCGTCCACCTCCAGCTCCAGCTCGGCCCTCGCCGGGCCGTGGGAGCCGGCCTGCACCGCCAGCGAGACGAAGCGCAGCCGTTCGTGGTCGCGCACCACCTCGTCGTCCACCAGCGCGACCAGGTCCTCGTCGTACACCGCCTTCTTGCGGTCCGCGAGGTCCTTGAAGCGGCGGAACGCCTCGTTCAGCCGGTTCTCCCCCACCTCGCCGTAGCCCAGCGCGCGCAGCTTGTCGCGGAACGCGGCGCGGCCGGAGTGCTTGCCCATCACCAGGCTCGACTTGGTCCAGCCAACGCTTTCCGGCGTCATGATCTCGTAGGTGGCGGCGTTCTTCAGCACGCCGTCCTGGTGGATGCCGCTCTCGTGCGCGAAGGCGTTGCGGCCGACGATCGCCTTGTTCGGCTGCACGTCGAACCCGGTGATCGTCGCCAGCATCTTGGACACCCGCAGGATGTTGGGCGTGCGCACCCCCGTGGCGTAGGGCAGCGCGTCCTGCCGGGTGCGCAGCGCCATCACGACCTCCTCCAGCGCCGCGTTGCCCGCGCGCTCGCCGATGCCGTTGACCGTGCATTCCACCTGGCGCGCGCCGGCGCGCAGGGCCGCCATCGTGTTGGCCACCGCCAGGCCGAGGTCGTTGTGGTTGTGGGTGGACAGGATCACCTGGTCAGCGCCGGGCACGCGCTCCCGCAGCATGGTGAAGATGCGGCTCATGTCCTCCGGCAGCGCGTAGCCCACCGTGTCCGGGACGTTGATGGTGGTGGCGCCCGCCTTGATCGCGGCCTCCACGCAGCGGCACAGGAAGTCCGGCTCCGTGCGGCTGCCGTCCTCGGCGGACCATTCCACGTCGTCCGTGTGGCTTCGGGCCAGCTGGACGCTGTCCGTCGCCAGCTGCAGCACCGCGTCCGGCTCCATGCGCAGCTTGTACTTCATGTGCAGCGGGCTGGTGGACAGGAAGGTGTGGATGCGCGGGCGTTCGGCGCCGCGCACCGCCTCCGCCGCGCGCAGGATGTCCGCCCGGCCGGTGCGGGCCAGCCCGGCGACCACCGGGCCGCGCACCTGCTGCGCGATGAGCTGCACGCTCTCGAAATCGCCCGGCGAGGCGATCGGGAACCCGGCCTCGATCACGTCCACGCCCAGCTCGGCCAGCGCCTCGGCCATGCGCAGCTTCTCGTGCAGGTTCATGGAGAAGCCCGGCGACTGCTCGCCGTCGCGCAAGGTGGTGTCGAACAGCACGACGCGGTCTTCGGCCATGTCGCCGAAATGCGGGTGGGAGATGGTCATGAGCCGGTCCTCAGCGGGTTGGGGT
>CAXTNC010000035.1:0-21129 GCA_964245495.1 uncultured Acetobacteraceae bacterium | reverse complement strand
CTAAGCTAGCGCAGCATGAAAACCAAGGTTTCAACAGAGCAAGCTGGGGACAAAGCTCTGTCTGAGGCGTTGGGCGGGCATGGCGCTTCTTGTGCCTGACGATCTCTGGCTGGTGATTGGGCTTTTGCTGCCGCCTGAGCGGGCGAAGCCGAAAGGCGGGCGGCTGCGGGCGCTTGGTCGTGCGGCCCTGGCCAGGGTCTTGTTCGTGCTGCGCGCCGGCATCCAGTGGCGCAAGGCGTCTGCTGAGCTGGGCTGCTGCGGCAAGACGTGCTGGCGCAGGCTGGGCGCGTGGCACGCGGCCGGGGTCTGGACCCGGCTGCACCGGGCGCTGCTGGAGCGGCTGCACGACGCGGGTGCCTCGGACTGGAGCCGGGCGGCGCTCAACAGCGCCGGCGTGGCGACAGAAAAGGGGCGTGCCGAGGTCGGCCCCACCCGACAGACCGCGGCAGGCCCGGCACCAAGCGCCGCCTTGTCACAAACGCCCGCGGCACGCTGCTCGGCGGCGCGCTGAGCGGCGCCAGCCGGCACGGCAGCATGATGCTGGAAGCGACGCTGGACGCCGTGCCGGGCGTGCGGACCAGAGGCCGCGGTCGGCCGCGACGGCGTCCCGGCAAGCTGCATGCCGACAAGGGCCACCACTGCCGCTGCCGCCGGGAGTGCCGCGCCCGCGGCGTCAGACCGCGGATCGCACGCCGCGGCGTGGACAGCAGAGTTCATCTCGGGCGGCATGGATGGCTGGTGAAATGCAGCTTTGCCTGGCTGGCCCGCTTCCGGCGCCCCAGCGCTGCGAGCGCCGCGCCGACCTCCGTCTTGCCCTCACGACGCCCGCCCGCGCCGTCAGCTGCCTGCGACAGATCAAACGGCTTTGTCCCTGAACTTCTACAAGGTTTCGGCACCTAGCTCCGATTGCGTCGCTAGGCTTCTCCGGCGTGTTACCCACCATCATGCGGACTGCCGTAGCGGCACCACCATAGCCGTGGCATCCGGCCTCCGGGCGCAGAACCTGGCCCAATCCCCCATGAGCCGTGCCCGCTTCTCAAACAAGTCGCCATGCTGGTGGGCGGCTTCCGTCTTATCCCGGACGGTGTGCGCCAGCGCGGCCTCCGCCAGTTCCCGGGGATGGTTCGTGCTTTCAGCGCACCAGTCCCGGAAGCTGGACCGGAAGCCGTGCACGGTGATGTCCGGCCATTCCATCCGGCGCAGCAAGGCGGACATGGCGGCCGTCGAAAAGGGGCTTGCCCGTCTTGGCCCCTGGGAACACGAAACCATCGTCCAGGGTGAGTCGCTCCGCGTGCTTGCCGTTGCGCCAACTGTCCCGGCGCCCGGCAATGCAGAGGTCTGCTGCCTGGTCAAAGGTCATGCCGACCAACCAGGCGGCGGCTTGGGCGTCCCGGCAGCGGGCGATCAGGCCAATCCCGGCCATCACCAACTTGCGGGCTTTACGGGCCAGATCCCGGGCTTCCGTCAAGGACACGATATCGGCGGCCCCCCAGCCCCATCTCCCGCGGCCGGCCGCCATAGGTGAACCGGAGGCACCAGCTCCGGCGCTCGGCGTCCCGCACCTGAAGCCACAACCTGCCGCCATCGCCGAAGCGGCCCGGCTGTTTAAGTTTTCACTTTCGGCGCCGTTAGCCTGCCCATCGCCCCGTCTAACCTCGCCGGCCCATGTTTCAGATCATGGTTCGGAGCGCGTTTACACGAGATGACATGAGACTTGACCGGATTTGCCGAGTGACAGCAACGGTTCAGAGATGCCTGCGTTTCTGGACGGAACGGGACGAATTAGGACGCCGCTAAGGAGGGCATCCTTTCCGCCGCTGCGTGGGACCTAGCTTGAAGCTGCGAGGTGTTGGAGCAGCGCTGTTGGAATCCAAGCGCGAGTAATCCGCCACTGCGGCACCCAGTTGCCCTTGATCAAGTCCAGCCGCACCCGTATGGGCGAGCTTGCGAAGCTGTCGGACTTGAGCCAGAAGCTGACCTCGAAGCTGGTGGGGCTGGTAAACCAGGCCGATCGCAATACCGCACGCCCTGGCTGCATCAGGCTCGCATGATCGTCCCTCAAGCTTTCTGACAGCTGCCCCGGCGTTACCAACCGATCCACCATGTCGGTTGTCATAGCCGTCACGAAGCCTGATCCGAACGGCGGCAACTCATCCGCGGCAGCTTGGACTGCCGTCCCTTCCCCGGTCATCGTTTGAACGATGTCGTCGCACAATCCTTCTCTCACGGAGGGCCAGGCGACATCAGCGGTCAATGCCGGCACGTCAGCCTGCTTGAGAGCCTGGCCAATCCGATACAGCGCGATGTAGGGCCAAGCTGCATAGGCCAGCGCGCACATGCCAACAAGAACCGCTTTCTTCATGTGCATTCTGCCAAAACTTACCGACCATGAACCAGCTTGATGCAACATGGCGAAATACTTCGTCAACGGCAGGGATGGGGCGGCTTCGATGTCAACGCGTTCACGATGCCGCTCACCGTCGTCTTGGCGCGTGGCGCGGCTTGCCATCCACGCGTCCAGCCGGCGGCGTCCACTCGCGGCGCTGGCGCACCGTCCAGGCATAACGGGGATCGCCGTCGAGCGAAGCGGCATGGTCGGCCAGGCGGTTGCGCTCCAGCCAACTCACGGCTGCCTCTAGTTCCTGCAGGTTCATCTGCCCGCGCGGCTTGTCGCCGGTGCGCCGTTTCAGGATGGCGTTGTAACGGTGGTACAGGCCCTCGCCCCGGGCTGCCTGCATCGCGCCCTCATCCTCGACCGCCTGCTGCGCCACCAACTCGCCGATCCGCCGCCGCAGCCTTCGTTCGAGCACGGAAGGCGGGTCGAGCATCTCCGTTTGCGCTTCCTCGTGCTCCGGCCGGTGCATCGAGTAGTCAGGGCCGGGCCGCAGCAGGCCGTAGCGCATCGCCAGGGCGTTGCTTTCCAGGGGCACGATGCCCCGTTCCTCCCGCTCGGCGGTTGCCAACTGGTCGAGCAGCCAGCGGGGCAGGGTCCGCTGCAGCGCCGGTTTCGGGCGCTTGGCGATCATGCCCTGCTCCGTTTCCACGCTGTGGCGGAAGCGGGCGAACAGCGGGTCATCCGGGTGGAAGACCAAGGCGCGCTGCTCGGCGTATGGCCCAGCATGGGGGTCCACACGGGTCGCGCGGGCCACCATCTGCTCCAACCAGGCGCGCGAGCGTATGTGCGTCAGCGCGGCCACCACCGCCACCTCCGGCGCATCCAGCCCTTCATAGGCCATCGCAACCGTCACCAGCACGGTCGGTTCCGGCAGCAGGCGGTAGCGGGCCAGGATATGATGGGCATCCCGCTCGTCAGAGGTGGCGAGCTGCACGGTGTCGGCCTGCGCGCTCGGCATCCAGCCCCGCAGGATGTCCGCATAACGACGGGCGGCCGTTTGGTCGGGCGCCACGACCAGCAGCTTGCCCAGACCGCGCGCTCCCGCGTCCCGAGCCAGCCCGCGCCGCCGCCGGGTGCTCCGCAGCGTGCGGGTGGCGTCGAAAGCTTCCCGCAGCAGCTGATCGGCAAAGCCGGTGCGCAGAGCCGTAAACAGCGCCGGCCGGGTCGTCTCCAGCGGCCAGTGGGAGAACAGGCGATGCGGGCCGGTCGGGGTGCGGGCCTCGTCCAGCCAGCTTGCCTCTCCGTCCAATGCGCCGAACAGCACTGGCAGCACGGCGCGTTCCGCCAGTGCCTGCGCGCGCGAGTATCCGACCACTGCCCAACCCGGCGCAGTCAAGTCGACTTCGCGGGTCTTGGCTCTGGGGCCGCTGCGGTACGGCAGCCACAGGATAGCGCGCCCATCTGCGCGCTGCAGCGTGCCCGACAGCAGCAGGCGCAGCTGAGCGCACTCCAGCAATGGGAGCAAGGCGCGACTCCAGCCGGATGCGTCGTCCTCCAGCTCGGCGCCGGGCAAGGCGAGCGGGTCGGGTCCTGCGTCCGCCAAGGCGGGCAGGTGATGCACCTCGTCCACCACCAGAAGCGTGCGATGGCGGCGGAACTCGGCCAAATGCAGGTCGGGCGCCGCAGCCACGCTTTGGTAGGTGGTGATGTATCCTTGCAAGCCGCGGCATGGATCGGGCGCGTTGTCCGCCGCCCGCACGGAGATGGCGTGGCCCAGGGCGATGCGCCAAGCTGGGTCGGCGAACGCTTCTTCGGCTTGCAGGCGCAGGCTGTCGCGCGGCACGATCCAGCAAACGCGCTCGACGACCTTGGCCGCGACCAGCGCCGACGCCGCGATCACCGGCAGCAGCGACTTGCCGCCGCCCGGAGTCACCGCCGCAAGGATGTCGGTGACACCTGAGCCTTCGCCAGCGGCGATGGCGCGCACGATGGCGGCGAGCTGGGCCTGGTGGGTCCGCAAGGGGCGCGGGGGAAACGACAAGCAAACCGACTCCAAACAAGATGACACTGGAGTCTCCGCTATTCCGGCGCGCCTGGGAATCCTGCGGGGCGATCGTTTTGACAGCGGCGTACGTCAGCAGCCTGGCGGATGTCGGTTCCGTCGTCATCGCGCTTGCAGCGCCGAAGATTGTAGATCATGACAGGATGGTGAAGGGCTGCCGCGGCCCAGCCGTGAATGAGTTCAGCGGCTTCCGCCAATTTGCAGGCAGCGTTCGCGGTCCGGGACTGTGCCCAGGGCCGCGCGATGTGTGGATCAACTCGGAAACAGGGATCGCGTCGAGGGGGCGCGCACCGATGGTGAAACGTCGCAAAGAGGATGACCCTGCCGGCATCCTGGAGTTTGAAGGCCGAACGGCCGAGGACCCGGAGCTGGTCGAGTGGCTTGCCGACCACCGTGCCCGCAACGGCGGCAAGATAAGGGTCAGCAAAGGCGGGCGTGGCGTCCGGGTCATGTTCAGCAAAGAGGCCGACATGCTTTTCTGGAAGCAGAGGTCAGAGAAAGCAGACAAAGCCAAGCGTGCGCCCTGACCTGCGGCGTTGTCTGTCCCGCGGTCCGCGCTTCACCCCGGTCATCCATGCGGCACGCGGTCCGGCCGCCATCCGCAGTCGCCGGTGACAGGACGCGCCGGCCGCAATCCGGGCAAGGCGTCAAGCCTTCGCCCGGATGACGCGGCGGATGGCGCCAAGACTGACCTTCAGCGCCAGTTCATCCATGGCGGCATGGTGGCCGGTTTGGATGAACCCAGCACGGCCATGAAGAGCGGCGCGCCAGGGCAGTGCCAGGGCAGGCCAGCAGTCGGCCGCGCTCACGCCTGATCAACCGTCGCGAACTGCCTAGGGCGTCGAGCGAAGCGCAGCAATGGGTTTCCCAAGCCACACGTGCCAAGGCCAGCATCTCATTGTCCCCGGCGGGATTCGAACCCACGGCCCCAGGATTAGGAATCCTGTGCTCTATCCTGCTGAGCTACGGAGACACGCTTTCCTCCTACCCTAACGGCCGCCTGACGTCACCCTATCTATGGGCAACCGCGCCAGTGCGCAGGCTTCTTCCACATCCCAGCGGAGACGCGGCCCTCGGCCGACCCATGCAGACCCACGCACCCGATATCACCTTGCACTCCAGCTTGCTGACTCTGGACAGCCACATCGACGTGCCTTGGCCGGATGCTCCTGATCCGTTCACGGACACCAACCGCAGGGTTGACATCAGCAAGATGGTTCGCGGCGGCCTGCGGGCCGGGTGTTTCGCCGCTTACGTTCCGCAAAGCCGGCTCACGCCGGAAGGCTGGGCTGCGGCCCGTGACCGCGCCCTGGACATGCTGGCAACAATCCGCGCCATGGCCGCCCAGCGCAACGGGCTGAGCGTCCAGCTTGCCACGGATGCGGCCGCCGTCCGCCAGGCAGTGGCTGAGGGCAGCATCGCGGTCATCCCCGTGGTGGAAAACGGCCACGCGCTGGGCGAGGACACCGGCGTGCTGGACCAGTTCCGTGCCCTCGGCGTGCGTTACATGACCCTGACGCACAACGGCCACAATGCCCTGGCCGACAGCAGCAATCCCCGGGCGGACTTGGGCGATGGCCCGACGCTGCACGGCGGCCTCAGCGCCCTCGGCCGCGAGGCGGTCGCAGCCATGAACCGACTTGGCATCATGGTGGACGTGAGTCACGTGTCCAAGGCGTCCATGCTTCAAGCCGCGGCCCTGTCCAGCACCCCCGTGATCGCCACCCATTCGTGCATGCACGCGCTTTGCCCCGTGCCGCGCAACCTGGATGACGAGCAGCTGGACGTGCTGCGCGAAACCGGCGGCGTCGTCCAGATCACCGCCGTTGCGTCCTTCGTTCGGCCGCACGGCAAGGCGGATGCCGTGACGGTCGCAGATTATTGCGACCACCTGGATTACGCCGTGCGCCGCTGCGGGGTGGAGCATGTCGGCATCAGCTCGGACTTCGACGGCGGCGGCACGCTGGCGGATTGGCGAGACGCCGGGGACAGCGCCAACCTGACTGCCGAGCTGTCCCGGCGGGGCTATGATGCCTCCGAGGTTGCGGCGTTGTGGGGCGGCAATTTCCTGCGCTTGATGAAGCGGGCAGAGGAAGCTGCGGCGTGACCATTGAGGCCCTCGGTCCCTACCTGCTTTGGACCAAGTCGCTGCACGTCATCGCCGTCATCGCCTGGATGGCTGGCTTGTTCTATCTGCCGCGGCTTTACGTCTATCACTGCGAGGTGGCGCGCGGCTCCGAGGCGAGCGAACGCTTCAAGGTCATGGAGCGCCGCTTGCTGAAGCAGATCGCCACGCCCGCGATGATCGCGACTTGGACGCTGGGGCTGATCTTGGTCTGGACACCAGGCGCGGTCGATTGGAGCGCCGGCTGGTGGCACGTCAAGCTGGCTGGCGTGATCTTGATGACCGGGTTTCATGGAGCCTTGTCCAAGTGGCGGCGGGACTTCCTGGAAGACCGCAATGTCCGGCGGCAACGCTTTTATCGGGTTGCCAACGAGGCGCCCACGTTGCTGATGGTCGTCATCGTCATCATGGCCATCGCGCAGCCTTCCTGAAACTGATCGTTGACGTTGATCAGCAGCCGTGCTTACGAGGGGCCGCGTCCGCTGGCGTCGTCCTGATCCGGCAGCCTTCCAACGATGTCTCTTGGAAGTTTGCAGGCACCCCAGTTGCCTGCATGACCGATGGGTCAGGCCGCAGCCCATATTCTAAGCCCCCAACCCACCCGAGGCTTTGACCGATGCACCTTGCCGAACTCAAGGCAAAATCCCCCTCCGACCTGCTCTCATTCGCAGAGTCGCTGCAAATCGAGAATGCGTCCAGCCTGCGCAAGCAGGACATGATGTTCGCGATCCTCAAGAACTTGGCGGACAACGAACAGGCAATCCACGGCGAGGGCACGCTGGAAATCCTTTCCGACGGCTTTGGGTTTTTGCGCAGTGCGCAAGCCAACTACCTGCCTGGCCCGGACGACATCTACATCAGCCCGAGCCAGGTGCGCCGGTTTGCCCTGCGCACTGGAGACAGCGTGGAAGGGCAGATCCGCGCGCCCAAGGACGGCGAACGCTACTTCGCCCTGCTCAAGCCCAACACGATCAATTTCGAACCGCCCGACGCGGTCAAGCACCGCATCAACTTCGACAATCTCACACCCCTCTACCCTGACCGCCGACTCAAGATGGAGGTCGAGAATTTCCAGTCCGTCGCCAAGGGGCCCGGCAAGGACCTGACGCCGCGGGTCATCGACCTGATCGCGCCGGTCGGCATGGGCCAGCGCGCCTTGATCGTGGCCCCACCGCGCACGGGCAAGACGGTGATGCTGCAGAACATGGCGACCGCCATCGCCGAGAATCATCCCGAGGTCTTCCTCATCGTGCTGCTGATCGACGAGCGGCCAGAGGAGGTGACGGACATGTCGCGCTCCGTGAAGGGTGAGGTGGTGGCTTCCACCTTCGACGAGCCGGCGACCCGGCACGTGCAGGTGACCGAGATGGTGCTGGAAAAAGCCAAGCGCCTGGTGGAGCACAAACGGGACGTCGTGATCCTGCTCGACAGCATCACCCGGCTGGCGCGCGCCTACAACACGGTCGTGCCAAGCAGCGGCAAGGTGTTGACCGGCGGCGTGGATGCCAATGCGCTTCAGCGGCCCAAGCGATTTTTCGGGGCCGCGCGCAACATCGAGGAAGGCGGTTCGCTGACCATCATCGCCACCGCCTTGATCGACACCGGCAGCCGGATGGATGAAGTCATCTTCGAGGAGTTCAAAGGCACCGGCAACAGCGAGATCATCCTGGACCGCAAGCTGTCAGACAAGCGCACTTTCCCCGCCATTGACATCACCAAGAGCGGCACCCGCAAGGAAGAGCTACTGGTGGAACGAGGCATGCTGTCCAAGATGTGGGTGCTGCGGCGCATCCTGAATCCGATGGGAACGACGGACTCAATGGATTTCTTGCTAGATAAGTTGAAGTACAGCAAAACCAATCAGGATTTCTTTGATGCCATGAATACTTAGTGAGCAGGACAATCTTTTGCTTTCTGTAAGTTCTGGCCGTTGAACTTGAGCGCAATCTATAGCAATCGTCATCAACCGGGATAAACTTCCAAATTACGGCCTGGATTGCGCGGCAGGTGAGATAGGCATGTCTCTGCTAAACTTATTGGCGAGGTGAATAGCCAAGCCAGTGCAGTTCGAGTCGCTGCGGCCATTCTTGTTCTTAGCCTCGGCAAGCATGGTCCTTGCAATGCTCAAAGGTGAGCATATGCGCGATGCTGGCCAGCCCATGAACCCGGCCACTCCGATCAACGCCGAGCCGACCAGTTCCGCATTCCCGCCCTGGCTTGGTATCATGGGCCGCTTGCCCAGCCGCTGCTTGGGGATGCGCAAGGCCTGCCGCAGCCGATCCCTGCAACAAGCGTCGGTTCGGCTGATGGCCTGAAAGCTGCGCCAGAACACGCCATGGTTCCGGGTGGGCACGGAAATAGGCAAGCATGGCAACCTTCCTCGCGCGCCAGCCCGCAATGCATGTCTTGCGTGCTGCATCGTTGCAAATCCACGAGATCAAGCGCCCGGCGAAGCCCCGCTCCCGGCCATTTCAAGGCTGTTTGCGAACAAGCCGACTCGGGCTTGCCTTAACGTGCAAGCTGCAACTTGAGGCGGAAATGCCGCAAACCCGGCAGATAAGGCTCAGTTCAGCTTTTGGCGGCGAAATCCGCATGATTTCCGGTGTTCAAACACGCTAATAGCATAGCAAGGCTTGTATGGCGGTCTCCCACATGATTCGTTGGGGACATAAGCAACGCGGGGACTCGAGCAATGGCAAAGAAAGCAGTTGAGACTAAAAGCAAGGCAGCAACAGCGGCCAAGTCGCCGACAAAGGCTGCAGCCAAACCAGCCGTGGCCAAGCCTGCCGCCAAAGCGCCCGTTGCCGTTGCAAAGCCAACAGCTCCGGCAACTGTCACTTTGAAGCAGCTTTCCGCCAGCTTGGCCGAGCGGAGCGGCATGGGAAAGAAAGAAGCCGACGGCCTGCTTGCCGACTTGTTCGGCGACGTGATTGATCACCTCAAAGCGGGTGAGCGGGTCCGCATCGGCGGCCTCGGTGTCATCGAGGTTAAGAACCGTCCGGCGCGCATGGGGCGCAATCCGGCGACCGGCGCAGCAATCCAAATCAAGGCCAGCAAGAAAATTGCGTTTCGTGCCGCCAAGGAACTGAAAGAGGCGATATAGCTGCAAACGCCACGGATGCTGTCGACCATCTTGGTTTGACAGCATCGCGAAGCTGACGCTCCTGCCGTTTCTGGCCTGCAAGAACATGCCGGCCCGCTTCCCTGCAAAGGGGCAGCTTCGCTTTCAAGACTAAGCCAGATCATCCCGCGCTTGGTGCAAGCGACCGGATCGTGTTCGTCTCCCACCAGCTTCTGGCCCCATCTCTGCCGCCGCCGGTCTTGGCGTCATGCCGTTGATTGAAACCGGCAGGTCAATGGCGACGGCTTCCACGTCAGGGCTGGCCTCCATCAGCAAGCCATCTCCCATGGATGCTGGGTTGGGTGGGCCATCTCGCCCGGCAGCGCACCGGCTGACAGGCGGGAAAGCATTTTTGCGGCGTGAACAGCTTCAACACGACAAGCTGCGCGGACGCTGGCGGCCACACTTGGGCCGACGGCCAGCAGAACATCGGCAACCTTTATCGCAGCGCCTTGTAAGGTCCGCCCCGTTCGAGCGCGGCAGCGTAAGCGGGACGCGCGTGGATGCGGCCAAGATATGAAAGAATTCCTGGATATCCGGAAACATCGCTCCGAGCTGCGGTGGCCTCCAAAGGATAGGACATCATGATGTCCGCCGTGCTGACCTCCCCTCCAGCCAGATACGGCCCATCCCTGAGTTCCGCCTCAACGTAATCCAGCATCTCGCTGAGTTGTTGCTTCACCCGCGGTCGCAGCGGTGCACCGTCATCGCCAAGCCGGCTGATGTAAAGCTTCAACATCAGAGGCAGCATTGCCGAGCCTTCCGCGAAATGCACCCAATAGCTGGCCCGTCTCCGCTCAGTCGTCCCCAACGGACGAAGCCCACCAAACTGTTCAGAAAGGTAGTCCACGATCGCGCCAGACTCTGCGACAACCAAACCGTTGTCTATGATGACTGGCGACTTTCCCAGCGGATGCACCGATCTCAGGCTTGCTGGCGCAAACAGGGACGGCTCCCGTTCGTAGCGCACCACCTGATACTCGGCTCCCAGTTCTTCGAGCATCCAGAGAATGCGCTGACTGCGGCTGTTTGCCAGGTGGTGCACGATCAGCATTGGGCGGCATGCCGTTCCAGGTCTTCCAGCCTGCAATGCCGCAGGGCGGTCTCCTCGGTGGCCTCCAACGTCACTTGCGGCGCACAGCCGCCACGAAAAGCCTCTTGCCAGCGTGCGGCGCAAAGGCACCAACGATCGCCAGGCTGAAGTCCAGGGAAGCCATGCTCAGGATGCGGCGTGGACAAGTCGTTGCCCCGTTCGGCGCTGAAGCGAAGGAACTCGGCCGTCACCACCGCGCAAACGGTATGGCATCCGCCATCCTCCGGCCCGGTGTTGCAGCATCCGTTGCGGTAAAACCCTGTCAGCGGCTCGGTCGAGCAGCTGAGCAGGCGCCCACCCAGGACATTGCGCCCAGGCGCGCGGCCGCCGGCTTGGTCAAGTGGCATGATGTGTCCTTTCAAGGTTTGGCAAGGCGGTCAGCAAGGCAAGCCGCAAGAAGCAGTCCGACGAGGGTGCCGCCATGCTCGTTGGCAGCGAGCGGGGCAGGGACTGCCGGTCGGCATACTGGCCTGTCACGGGCTGAAACGATGCAGCAGTTGTCTGGAACGCGGGCGTCCTCAGGCCAACCGAGGTGAAACTCAGGCGACGATTGGCCTTCAGCAGCCGGCACATTGAGGCGAGCAGAGATCGCATCAAGCCATTCAAGGTGCGGCCGAGATTGATGGCCAGCAGTCTCGTGAAGACTGGGCCAGCTGCAATGCTCGATGCCAGGGATGACGGCGGCTTGCCCGGCGCCGTTGGACTTCCATCGACGCACTCCTTGTCAGACGCCCAAGCTCCTGCTCTGCACGATTTCGCACCCGCTGATGCGCCAGGAACCGTCAGGCTCCTGTTCCAGGACGTAGCGCGCGGTGTAAGCTGCACCGTTCGGTCCGATCAAATCGACAAACTGAGAGATTGTGCCCTCTTGCTGCATCAATGCACCGAACTCGAATGATCTCGGCCGGTATACCGCAGCGTAACCACGTCGGACCATCTCGATGAAGGCATCGGGTGTGTGAAACATGCCTTGAATCGCCGGTGCAGCCAAGCTGAACGCGCTTGCAGCGTCATCTCGGCGGAACGCGTCAACCTGGCTGGTGATGACGGAGCGGATGGCAGCCTGATCCCTGGCAGACACGGGCGCATCGGCGGCCTGAACCGTCCCACACAGGCTGGCCAACAGGATCAGGACAGGGAAGCACATGCGCATGAGCTTACTACGGTGTTGAAAGCTCAACGGTTGCGTTGCACTGCCAGCTCAGTGCGCTGCGATCCGGACGCGGTGCCAAGCGGCGGCGAGGTAGCCTTTGAAGTTCCAGCACTCGGCGATCCTGGAAGGTTGCGTCTGCCCGGCATCGTCCCAGGCACGCACAACAAGTTCATGTTCGCCCTGCTCCAGATCGAGCGTGACCTGCCACAGGGTCCAAGCCCACGTGCCGCCTTGTTCCAACGCGGCCTGCCGCCACGTGGCGCCGCCGTCACTGGATACATCGACCCGGGCGACCGTGCGTTCGGAGGCCATGGCCCAGCCGCGCACGACCGTGGCGCCCGCCATGACTGCGCCGGCTTCAGGAACGCAGATGGCGCTGTTCACAGGCATTGCGTTGATCGGCGCGCTGCGGTCCCAGTCTGCCGTTTCCGCCGTCACGTGGGCTGGCAGCAGCTTGTAGTCCTGGCGCTGCACCGGGCTGTCGGCTGGCGAGTCGCGGACCATCACGGCAGTGACCCACTTGGCGCTTCGGACCCCGGCGTAGCCCGGCACCACCGCACGCAGGGGCGCGCCATGCCTGGATGTCAGCGCGTCTCCGTTCATCGCCCAGGCGAGCAGAACCTCTGGAGCCAGCGCCTTCGCCATGGGAATAGAGACAGCGAAAGGCGAGTCGTCGTGATCGGCTACCAGGTCCAGCGACTCGAACGCCACATCCGATGCACCCCGGGCAACGCCGGCAGCCTCCAGTACGTCAGCCAGGCGCGCGCCCGTCCAATCGGCCGTGCCAATCGCGCCGGCTTCCCATGGGTGTCCGGACGTATGCTTGACCGGCTGCAAGTCAGCACGACGGTTGCCGGCGCATTGCAGCGTGGCTGTCACGGTATGATGGGCGAACCGGCTTTGCAGGTCTGCCACAGACAAATCCAGTGCTTCGCCCACCATGCCACCAACGTGGAGACGGTAAGCCGGATCTGCCTGAGGAATGGCGCCATGATTGCGGGAATAAAAGACCGTCTCCGGGGTGTGGAACTTTTCCACCAGGAGGGGCAAGGCCGGCTCAGCATTGTATGGCATGAGGGTATGGATCATCATGACTCGGTCTTTCGGCATGCTGCCTCCTCATCTGGGTTGGACGCTGTGGCATCGCCCTTCTTCCTGCGAGGGAATAGCAGGTTGTCGTGCATGGTGCAGTGCACCATCTGAAAGCCATGACAATCCCTCCGCTGCTGCCGAAACGGATCGGCCTGCCCACCCTGATGCGCGCGCGGCGGGCTTGGCCCTCCATGCCGCCAGCAAGCGGTGGCGACGGACGACTGGAGGAAGTTGCGTCATTCGGCCACAATCCAGGCGCCTTGCGGATGTTGCGCTATGTGCCGCAGGGCTTGCCGCCTGGATCGCCGCTGGTCGTGGTGCTGCATGGCTGCACTCAGAAGGCAGGCAGTTTTGATCTAGGCACAGGTTGGTCAACCTTGGCTGACCAGCATGGCTTCGCCCTGCTGTTCGCCGAGCAGCGCGCCGCAAACAACAGCCATGCTTGCTTCAACTGGTTCGAGCTTGGCGACATCACCCGTGGGCAAGGCGAAGTTGCGTCCATCCGCGCGATGGTGGCCAGTCTGGCGGGCGGTGGCCGGATCGACCCCGTGCGCGTGTTCGTCACCGGCTTGTCTGCCGGCGGGGCGATGGCATCGGCTTTGCTGGCAACTTATCCGGACGTGTTCGCTGCCGGCGCCATCGTTGCCGGGCTGCCATACCACTGCGCCATTGGGACCCAGGCGGCGCTGTCCGCCATGTATCATCCGACGCATCGCGCAGGCTCCCAATGGGGCGACCTGGTCCGGCAAGCCAGCCCGAAACCGCAGCGCAAGCCGGTCGTGGCGATCTGGCATGGCGATGCCGACACAACCGTGGTTCCCGCGAATGCGGTGGAGCACGCTCGCCAATGGTGCGATGTTCATGGCTTGCGAGACGTTGACGGCCAAGACGACAGGGTGGACGGAGTGCCGCACAGGTCATGGCGTGACAGCGACGGCATTCTCCGAGTTGAGCTGTACAGGGTGCCAGGGCTTGGCCATGGCGTGCCGATCAGCCCTGCTGCGCCAGGCAGCCGCGGGGTGGGTCAAGCGATGCCATATGTCCTGTCAGCCCAGGTGTCATCCACTTGGCGGATTGCGCGCGGCTGGGGCCTCGTACCAGACGCGCATTTTGAGAAGCCCAATCCAGCGTCCCAGGCCGAGGAAAGCCTGGTTACGCGAACCATGCGGGCCTTCGGCTTGTAAGCAAGCCGCATCACCTGGGAGACAACACCATGATCATCTGACGATTCTCCATGCGGGGCATCTGCTCGACTTTGGTCTTTTCATCCATGTCTCCACGGATACGCTCAAGCACCTTGATGCCGATGTCCTGATGCGCCATCTCACGGCCCCGGAAACGCAATGTCACCTTGACCTTGTCGCCTTCGTCGATGAAGCTGTGCATGGCGCGCAACTTGACCTGGTAGTCGTTCTCGTCAATATTTGGACGGACTTTAACTTCCTTGATTTCGACAATTTTCTGCTTCTTCTTGGCTTCGTTCTTCTTCTTCTGCGACTCGTACTTGTGCTTGCCGTAATCGAGTATCTTCACGACTGGCGGATCGGCATTGGGGCTGATCTCAAGCAGGTCGAGGCCCACGGACATGGCCCGCAGCATGGCGTCGCGCGCGCTCATCACGCCTTGCATCTCGCCCTCGGCGTCAATCAGGCGCACCTGCGCGCTGCGGATATCCTCGTTGACGCGAGGGCCATCACGGCTTGGCGTTCCGGCTGGCATGGGGCCTCTGGCTATCGTGCTCTCCTGTTGCTGTTGCAACGACATCATGGCTCCAGCCTAGGACGCGGCCGGAGCGCTTGATCCGCTAATATCAGGCGGCGTGGCCTCCCGGGCAAGCCCTTCCACGGCTTGGGCCAAAGAAAGCACCTCCTGCGCCTGCCCACCCAACCGGCGCAACGCGACCGTCCGGCTTTCAGCCTCCTTGCGGCCGACTACGGCGATCACCGGCACATGCTGCAAGCTATGTTCCCGTATCTTGGCGTTGATCTTCTCGTTTCGGGTGTCCACCGCGACGGAGAGCCCTCGCTCGCGGAAAGCCGCGGCAACTTGCTCCGCATAAGGCTCCGCGTCGGTCACGATCGAGGCCACAACCAGTTGAACGGGAGCCAGCCAGAGCGGGAAGCGGCCGGCAAACTGCTCGATCAGGATGCCCAGGAACCGCTCAAAGCTACCAAGGATGACGCGGTGCAGCATCACGGGGCGCTGTCGGCTGCTGTCAACTGCGACGTAGCTGGCATCCAGCCGCTCCGGCAGGAAGAAG
The DNA here is from genome assembly GCA_964245495.1 of uncultured Acetobacteraceae bacterium. Taxonomy (GTDB): domain Bacteria; phylum Pseudomonadota; class Alphaproteobacteria; order Acetobacterales; family Acetobacteraceae; genus LMUY01. The sequence continues at coordinate 5,888 of CAXTNC010000035.1, read as the reverse complement.
TCCACTTGCAGCGTGCCGCACTGCCAGTCCCGCCCGATCGCGTCGCGCAGCACGAACTCGAGCTTGGGACCGTAGAAGGCGCCCTCGCCGCGGTTCAGCTCGTATTCGACGCCGGCCATGGCGCAGGCTTCGCGCAGCGTCCCCTCGGCCTGGTCCCATGTGGCGTCGTCGCCGACCCGCTGGTCTGGCCGGTCGGCGAACTTCACCCGGAAGCTGTCAAAGCCGAAGTCGCGATAGACTGACGCCAGCAGCTCAACGAACTGCGCCGTTTCGCTCGCGACCTGGTCCGGCATGCAGAAGATGTGAGCGTCGTCCTGGGTGAAGCCGCGCACCCGCATGATGCCGTGCAGCGCACCCGACGGCTCATAGCGATGGCAGGCGCCGAACTCCGCCATGCGCAACGGCAACTCCCTGTAAGAGCGAAGCCCGTGGTTGAAAATCTGCACATGGCAGGGGCAGTTCATCGGCTTCAGCGCCAGGGTGCGCTTCTCGTCCTCCACATGGGCCACGAACATGTGCTCGCGGTACTTGTCCCAATGCCCGGAGCGCTCCCACAGCGTCCGGTCAACCAGTTGCGGCGTCCGCACCTCCTGGTAGCCGGCGCCGTTCTGGCGGCGGCGCATGTAGTCTTCCGCCGTGCGGTACAGCTTCCACCCTTTCGGGTGCCAGAAGATCGACCCGGTGGCTTCCTCCTGGATGTGGAACAGGTCCATCTCGCGGCCGATGCGGCGATGGTCGCGGCGTTCGGCCTCCTCCAGCTGGTGCAGGTAGGCGTCCAATTCCTTCGCGTCGCGCCAGGCGGTCGCGTAGATGCGCGTCAGCATGGCGTTGCGGTGGTCGCCGCGCCAATAGGCGCCGGCCACCTTTTGCAGCTTGAACGCGCTGCCCACGTCTCCCGTGCCGCGCATGTGCGGGCCACGGCACAAGTCGGTCCAGTCGCCCTGCTTGTAGAGCGTGATGGTTTCCGTCCCCGGCAGGTCGCGGATCAGCTCGGCCTTGTAGCGCTCGCCTCGCCCTTCGAAGAAGCGGATCGCGTCGTCACGGTCCCACACCTCGCGCTCGAACGCGGCGTCGCGCGCGATGATCTCCCGCATCCGCGCCTCGATGGCGGGAAAGTCCTCCGGCGTGAACGGCTCGTTGCGGGCGAAATCGTAGTAGAAGCCGTTCTCGATGGCCGGGCCGATGGTGACCTGCGTGCCCGGGTGGAGCGACTGCACCGCCTCCGCCAGCACGTGGGCTGCGTCGTGACGGATCAGGCCGAGCGCTTCCGGGTCCCGCCGGGTGATGAACACGACGGAGGCATCGGCGCTGATGGGCCGGGACAGGTCCGTCAATCGGCCATCCAGCTTCATCGCCACGGCAGCGCGGGCCAAGCCGGGACCAATTGCCTCCGCCAGCGCAGTGCCCGTGACCGGCCCATCGAAGCGGCGCACGGAACCGTCTGGCAAGGTGATGGCGGGCATGTCAGGGCGCTTCCAGGACAGATGAGGGTGGGGCTGACGCGGCGGTTGCTGCGGCTTCTACCGCCGCCGGCACGCGGGGAGAAGGCTTACCCCAGCAGCTCGCGGTAGACGTCCAGCGTCGCCTGCTGCATCACGGCAGTGGTGTAGTGCTGGCACACGCTGGTCCGCGCCCGCGCGCCCATGGCGGCCCGCTCGGCCGGTCCGAGGCGCAGGATCACGTCGAGGGTTGCTGCCAGCGCCGCCGGGTCGGACGGACGGACACGCCAGCCGGTGACGCCGTGCTCAACCGTCTCGGCCGTGCCACCGGCGTCGCTGACCACTACCAGGCGAGCCATCGCCTGCGCCTCGATCACGGTCCGGCCAAATGGCTCAGGTTCCACGGATGGGTTGGCCACGATGTCTGCAAGCATCAAGGCAGCGGGCATGTCCTCGCAATGGCCGACCAGCCGCAGGCGGCTGGCAATGCCCAGCGCCTCGGCCCGTGCAATAAGCTCACGCCGGTAGCGTGCACGGCCCTGCTCCGCCCCGACCAGCACCAGGCAGGCATCTTGCCGTTCCAGCTGAGCCAGCGCCTCCAGCATCACGGACTGGCCTTTCCAACGCGTGAGCCGTGCCGGCAGCATGATTATGGGCACGGTGTCGGGCAAGCGCCACGCGGCAGCGAGGCAAGCCACGCGGTCGGCGCTGGTGGCGGCTGGGTCGAACAAAGCCGTATCCACGCCGCGCGGAATCACTCGCAGCCGCGCCGGGTCGACTTGGTGCCGTGCCCTCAGCTTGGCGGCGACGAACTGGCTGATGGCGATGATGCGCTCGCCCCGGGCCATGATGGCGTTGTAGCGGCGCTTGCCTGGCGCATTCTCCTTGTAGACGCCGTGCCACGTGGTCACGAAGCGCGCCCCGGTGCGGCGGCAGGCAAGCCAGGCGGACCAGGCCGGCGCGCGGGAGCGGGCGTGAACAATGTCCACTTCCGCGGCCCGGATCAGGAAAGCGAGACGTGCGGCATTCTTCCAGATGCGCGCCGGGTTCTTGGATGCCAGCTGAAGGACGATATGGGTGCCGCCGGCCCGCTCGACCGCTTTCACCAGGCGGCCGCCGGCGCTGGCCACCAGGGCGGAGCCGCCGGCCCGGACAATTGCCTGCACTATCTCCACGGTGCCGCGCTCCACCCCGCCGGTTTCGAGGGCGGGAAGGACTTGCAGCACGGTAAGGCCGAGGTCGTCTGACATTTGCGCCTGGTGTATCATGGATGGGACGCAAGGCGGGAGGGGTTGCATGGAACGGGGCCGGCTGGAGCATGCAGGCGTGACGCTGGCCTGGCAGCGCCTGCCTGGGCGGGCGCCGTGCCTGGTTTTCCTGCCGGGATACCGCAGCGACATGACAGGGGACAAAGCCAAGGCGCTCGCCGCGCTGTGCGAGGAACGGGGCCAAGCCTTGCTGCTGTTCGACTATTCAGGACATGGCGCCAGCGGCGGCGCGTTCACCGACGGCACGATCGGACGGTGGACGGCCGATGCGCTGGCAGCGATGGACGCGTTGACCAAGGGGCCGCTGGTGTTGGCCGGGTCATCCATGGGCGGATGGATCGGGCTGCTTGCCGCCCTGGCCCGTCCAGACCGCATCGCGGGTTTCGCCGGCGTGGCGGCTGCGCCGGACTTCACCGAAACGCTGATGTGGGAAACCATGATGCCCGCGGAACGCGCAACGCTCGAACGGGACGGGGTGCTGCATATTCCGAGCGCCTACGGCGAGCCAACGCCAGTCACGCGGGCGCTGATCGAGGATGGGCGGCAACATCTGCTGCTGGGCGGCAGCATCAAGCTGCACTGCCGGGTCCGCCTGCTGCACGGGCAGGCGGACGCGGACGTGCCATGGGAAACCGCGCTGCGCCTGGCGCGGCAGGTCGAGAGTGAGGACGTGGCGGTGACATTGGTCAAGGACGGCGCGCATCGGTTGTCCCGTCCGGGCGACCTTGCCCTGCTGCGCGCCATGGTAGCCGGCCTGCTCGACGCTCAGCTCGCTTCAGCCGAATGAAAGGACCCGTCCGCCCGTTCTGCTTTGAGGATCGCACGCAGCCCTTCGCGGTAGCTTGGATAGCTCCACCTGCGGCCCAGCGCTTCCTGGGTGATGGCGCTGCGAACTCTGCGGCTGTCGGACCAGAAAGAGCGTGCCATGGGACTCATCCCACCTTCCGCGTCGGCGAAGGCAATGACCGGGGGCGGCGTCATCCCGAGCAGGCGCGCGGCCTCGCCGATCACGTCGGCGCTGGAAGCCGGCTCGTCGTCCGAACCATTCAGCACCCGCAGGCCCGGCGGCAAGTCCTGGTCGATCGCTGCCAGCAGCGCGCCGGCGATGTCGTCTCGATGGATGCGTCCGAACACATGGCCTGGCTTGGTCACGCGCCGTGCACGGCCCGCGCGCAGGTCCTCGAACACTGACCGGCCCGGGCCGTAGATCCCGGCCAAGCGCATCACATCCACCGCAGTCCCTGGCCGAACCGCAGCCCACGCCTTCTCGGCAGCGACTCGACGTTGTCCGCGCGCGTTGGAAGGCGAAGGCAGGCTCGTTTCGTCCACCCACCCGCCACCGCGGTCGCCATACACGCCGGTGGTGGACATGTAGCCGATCCATCGCAACGCCGGGGCCGAGGCGATGGCGGCGCGGTGACGGGCAAGCACCGGGTCCCCGTCCTGCCCCGGCGCCGCGGAGGCGACCAGGTGGGTGGCGCTGGCCAGCACGGCCGCTGGTTCTTCGAATGGCGCCAGGGTCACGCCTGTCGGGGCAGCCGCGTTTGGCTGCCGGGTGACAACCGTGACAGGGAGGCTGCGAGCAGCGGCGGCTTGTGCCAGGGCCGTGCCAGTGTAGCCAAGGCCGAAGATCACGAGGTGCATGGCCTGGCTGCTCCGGCGCTATTTGCCCGGCAGGGTTGCGGGCGGATAGGGTGTCCATAGCATGAAAAAGCGCCGTTACCTGATCCCGGCGAGCGGCTTGGCGGTGATCTTGGCGGCCGGCGCAGCTTGGCAGCTGCACAAGCCCGGTCCAGGAAGGACGTCTGCTGCGGAGGTGGATGATACGCTGCCAATACCGCCCGTTCCGCCCCGTCTTGCAGAAGGCGAAGATTACGAACGGTGCATGGCCATGCTCGGCAGCGATCCGGAAGGGGCCAATAACTTCGCTGACGCCTGGCAGGCGACAGGAGGCGGGGAAGGCGCCGATCATTGCCTGGCCTTGGCCAAGATCCAGCTGGGCGATGTGCAGGCCGGTGCGGAGCTGCTGGAGAAGCTGGCGTCGAGCAGCAAAGCGCCTGCCGCAGCCCGCGCAATGGTTTACGGACAGGCGGACCAGGCTTGGCTGATGGCGGGCGACCCCGCCCGCGCGATAGCGGCAGCCATCCTGGCGTTGAGCCTTTCACCGGATGACCCCGACTTGCTGATCGACACCTCGATCGCCGCCGCCACGCTCGGGTATTATGAGGATGCCGTTGACGATCTCAGCCACGCGCTGGAGCTTGATCCCAGGCGACCCGACGCCTTGGTTCTGCGTGCGGCGGCGTGGCGGCACATGGGGCGCCCCGACCTGGCACAGGACGATGTTGATGGCGCCTTGACGCAGGACCCGGAGAACCCGGAAGGCTTCTTGGAACGCGGCATCCTCCGGCAGCGCCGGGGAGACCGGGCCGGGGCGCGAAGCGACTGGACCTTAGCCAAGTCGCTCGCCCCGGACTCGGCAACAAGCGACTTGGCCGAGCAGAACTTGGCGCTGCTTGAGGCAGGTCCGGAGCGGCCTTGAGGCTACCCTATCGTTTCGCCGTGCAGGACGATGTCCAGCCCTTCCATCTCCTGGTCCCGGCTGACCCGCAAACCGATGGTGGCATCGATGAGCTTGAGCAGGATGAACGAAACCACCCCGCTCCAGATCAAGGTGACGCCCACCGCCTCCACCTGCTTGATGAACTGGTCCAAGCCGCCCACCGTGCCGCCCGGGTTGGCCTCCGTTGCCGAAAGGGGGCCGTAGGCGAACACCCCCGTCAGCAAAGCGCCAACGATTCCGCCGATGCCGTGCACGCCCCAGGTGTCCAGGCTGTCGTCATAGCCCAAGACATGCTTCAGACCAGTGGCGGACCAGAAGCAAACCACGCCGGCAGCGATCCCGATGATGAGCGCCGGTCCTGGCAGCACATAGCCCGATGCAGGCGTGATCGCCACCAGGCCCGCCACGGCGCCGGAGATGATGCCCAGCACGGACGGCTTGCCCTTGGTCAGCCACTCGGCAAACATCCAGCCCAGCGCGGCCGCCGCCGTGGCGATCTGCGTCACCGTCATCGCCATGCCGGCACGCCCGCCGGCGCTCGTCGCCGATCCCGCGTTGAAGCCGAACCAGCCCACCCAGAGCAGGCTCGCACCGATCACCGCGTAGGCCACGTTGAAC
>CAXTNC010000034.1:0-21208 GCA_964245495.1 uncultured Acetobacteraceae bacterium | reverse complement strand
TTGGAGAAGCTGTTGACCACCACGGCGCTCGGGCTGAACGCCGTGGCGGTGGCGGGGGCCGCGCCGTATTGCAGGCCGTGGTAGATCTCGTCGCTGATCAGCCGCACCCCATGGGCGTGGCACCACTCGGCGATGGCGCGCAGCTCGTCCGGGTGCAGCATGGTGCCCGCCGGGTTGCAGGGGGAAGCCACGACCAGCCCCTCCGGCCGCGGGTCCAGCCGTTCCAACGCCGCCAGCGTCGGCTGGTAGCGCGTCTCCACCCCCGTCTCGATGATCACCGGCGCCAACCCGAGGGCGGCGGCGATGTTGCGGTATGGCGGGTAGCAGGGGGCCGCCATCGCCACCCGGTCGCCCGGGTCGAACGCGGCCAGGAACACCAGCGGGAACGCCGCCGAGGCCCCCATGGTGACGGCGATGCGCGCCGGGTCGGCGGCGTGGCCGTACCAGGCGCGGCCGTGGGCGGCGATCCGCTCGCGCAGGGAGGGACGGCCGAACGCTTCCGTGTAGCCGAGCGCCGCGCCGCTGCCCAAGGCGCGGCGCGCCGCCTCCACTGCGCCGCCCGGGGCGCCGGTGCCGGGCTGGCCCACCTCCATGCGGATGATGCGCGGCGCGCCGGGGGGCAGCGCCGCCTGCCGGGCATTGGCCGCGGCGATCACGTCCATGACGCGGAACGGCGGCACCGCCGCGTTGCGGCCCACCTTCAGCATCGGCCTAGTTGCTTCCCATGGCCAGGCCGCTGCCGCGGCTGTCGACGGCCCAGCTGCACGTCTTCTCGGCGCCCGGCAGGTAGCGGCCGCAGGTGATGGCCGTCTCGCGCCCAGGCTCCGGAACAGGCGCCGGAATGGCCTCCCCGGTGCGCAGCGCGTTGGACAGGCCGGCTGCCACCGCCAGCGGCGCGCCTTCCTGCCCGCTGCCGCCCACGGCCGCGCGGAAGGCGCGCAGGTTCGGGTTCCAGGCGATGCCGGCGGCCAGCAGCGGCGGCGGCGTGGCGACCGGGGACGCGGCCAGCACGATGCCGGTGCCCGCCGCGATCCGCCCTGTGCCGAACAGGTTGTCCATGGTCAGCGCGCACACCACCGCATTGCCATCACGGTCCAGCGTGGCGAAGGTGGTGGAGGCCGGCAAGCTCGGCAACGCGCCGCTGCTGGGAGGGTTGGCGAGCAAGGCTGGCGCCGTCACGCCGCCAGTGCGCCAGCGCGCCGCCACCGCAAGGGCGCGGGCCTGCGCGCCGGACTGGTCAGCCGGCGCGTTCTCCAGCACCTGGAACGCCGCCGCCGCGGCCAGCCCGCCATCGGCCGGCGGCGGCAGGAAGGCCACGCGGTCATCGCCTGCGGGGATGAAGATGGGCGCATCCAGGCGCGGCAGGGCGGCCCGCAGGTTGGCGGCCGTGAGCCCGCCGCCCGCCACGTCCGAAGCCGCCACGAAGCTGTGGGCGAGCGCGCCCTGGTACAGGTCCCCCACGCCGGCGACCCGCAGCTGCGCCAGGGTGCCGCCCAGGTCCGCCTGGACCAGCGTGGCGCCTTCCGCCAGCGGCGCGCCATGCGGGGCGAACACCGCCCGCGCCGCCGGGTCGGCCAGCAACGGGCCGGACACCAGCTGCAAATCCCGCCCGAACGCGCGCGAGACGGGCGTGCCGAAGCGGGCCAGCTGCTCCGCCGGGGCGATCAGCGTCTCGAACGGGCGGCGGCCGTAGCGGGCGTGCAGCGCGAACAGGCCGCGGGACAGCATGGGCACCGCAGCCGGCCGGTCGGTGCCGCCGCCGGTGGAGGCCGGCGCCACCGGCGTGAACACGATCGCCTCCGGCACGCCCTCGCCCGCGCCGGTGCGCGCCGGGCTGTAGGCCAGGCACGCCCCGCCGGCGCCGAGGCTGGCCCGCGAGGGATAGCTGACCGCCAGGGTGAAGCCGACCGCCACCGCCGCGTCGGCCGCGTTGCCGCCGAGCGCCAGCACCTCGCGCCCGGCGACCGCCGCGGTCGGCTCGTCCGCCGCCACCCCGCCGATGAAGCCGGCGATCCGCCGCGAGGCAGGGCTGTCCGCGTCGCCGCCGAGGAAAACCTCCTTGACGTCGGCGAGGGTGCTGCAAGCGGCCAAGGCCACGCACAACGGGACCATGCGCAGGGCCGAAGCCGCGCGCATCCGGATCGTGCCAGGCATCTCGGTGTCGGACCCTCCACAGGCCGGGTGTCGGCCTGGCTTGACCGTGCCATAACCGGCTTCGCCGGCACCGGCAACCACGCGGCAAGCAGGGCGCCGCTGCCGTCCGCCCATGACGAGCTTCAGGAGAAGGTCTTGGATGATCACACGGCGCGCGATGCTCGGTTCGGCCGCGGCCAGCCGGCTGCTTCGGAACGCCGCCCTGGCCCAAACCCCCGCCCCGCGGACGGAGGGGGACGAGGCCGTGATGGCGATGCAGATCGGCGGCATCACCAGCCTTGACCCCGGCGAGAGCTTCGAGGCGTCCAGCATCGAGATCGGCTCCAACTGCTACGACGCGCTGGTCGAGCCGGACCCGGCGGACCCTGCCGCCTTGGTGGGAAAGCTCGCCAGCCACTGGGAGGTGGCGGGCGACGGCGTGACTTACACCTTCTTCATCCGCGGCAACCGCAGCTTCGCCTCCGGCAACCCCGTCACCGCGGAGGACGCGGCGTGGTCACTGCAACGCGCCGTCCTCATGGGCAAGGCGCCGGCCCTCATCCTCGCCCAGCTCGGCTTCACGGGGGAGAACGCCGGCGACCGCATCAAGGCAGTGGACGGCCAAACCCTGGTGCTGCAAGCGGCGGAGGCCTTCTCGCCGCTTTTCCTGCTCTCCTGCCTGGCCGCCAACGTCGCCGGAGTCGTCGACAAGGCGGCAGCCCTGGGCCGCGCAGTGGGCGGCGACCTCGGCAACGGCTGGCTCCGGGCCGCGTCCGCCGGGTCAGGGGCGTGGGCGGTGCAGTCCTGGGCGCCGGGCGAAAGCGTGGTGCTGACGGCGGCGGCCGGCGCAGGGGCCAAGCTGAAACGCCTGGTGATCCGCGCGGCCGACCCGGCCGCCCAGTTGCGGATGCTGCAAGGCGGCGGCGCAGACATCGCCCGCAATCTCGGAACCGCCCAGCTTCGCACGGTGGTGGACGCGCCGGGCTTCGTGGTGCAGTCCCGGGACTCGGCCGTGCTGACCTACCTCGCCCTGAACCAAGGGATGCCGGAACTGGCCCGTCCGGAGGTGGTCCAGGCGGTGAAGTGGGCGATCGACTACGAGGCCATGGAGCGCCGCATCACCCCGGGCACCTTCAAGACTCGCCAAAGCTTGCTGCCGAAGGGCTTCCCCGGCGCGGTGGACGACACGCCGTTCCGCCAGGACCTGGACAAGGCGAGGTCTTTGCTGAAGCAAGCCGGGCTGGGGGCGGGCTTTCCCGTCACGCTGGATCACCCGTCCGAGCCGCCCTTCGCCGAACTGGCCCAGGCCGTGGCGGCGGACCTGGCGGCCATCGGCATCACCGTGACGCTCGCCCCGGCCGGGTTCCACCAGGTCGTCGCCAAGGCCTGCGCGCGCCGGCACCAAGCGGCGCTGCTGCGCTGGCGCAGCGACATCCTGGACCCTCAAGGCAACGTGCATGCCTTCTGCAACAACCCGGACAACGGCGACGACTCGGCCGTTCGCACCCTCGCATGGCAGTCCCGGTGGATGGACAAGGACCTGGCAAGCCAGGGGGAAGACGCCTGGCGCGAAACGGACGACGACAAGCGAGCCATAGTTTACCGGCAATTGCAGCGGGATTTCCGGCAGCGCGCGCCGTTCGTGATCCTGCAGCAGCAGGTGGGCGTGGCGGTGATGCGCAGCGGAGTGACCGGCGTCACGCTCGGCACGCTGCCGGACGGAACGCGCTACACGGACCTTGCCAAGGCGTGAGCAACACATGCCCCGGTAGGCGTCAAACCTGCTTTACTCGTTAATTCTGAGTGACTTGCAATCCACACCAGCGGATTCAGATGCAGACCTTCACGTTCTTGATGCGGAACGCCGTCCTGATGAGCTAGACTTTCATCTTGCCGCTGGTGAATGTGAACGGTGCGGTGGCTGCCGCCCCCCTGGAAGACCGGAGATGGCCGGGACCGGACGCACTCGCCCTGACGCGCGGCACGTAGCCTGGGAGATTCCACATGCCAGATGACGTTTTCTCACTGCACGCCACCCTGCGCGACCGGACGCGCGAGGCGGAGATGAGCCTGTCGGCTTACCTCGACGCCTGCCGTGACGACCCCGAATGCTACGCCAGCCCGGCCGAGCGCATGCTGCGCGCCATCGGCGAGCCGGAGGTCATCGACACCTCGCGGGACCCGCGGCTGAGCCGGCTGTTCCTGAACCGCACCATCCGCGTCTACCCCGCGTTCTCCGAGTTCCACGGCATGGAGGACACGATCGAGCGCATCGTGGGCTTCTTCCGCCACGCCGCGCAGGGCTTGGAGGAGCGCAAGCAGGTGCTCTACCTGCTCGGCCCCGTGGGCGGCGGCAAGTCCTCGCTCGGCGAGCGGCTCAAGGCGCTGATGGAGCGCGAGCCGATCTACGTGCTCAAGGCCGGCGACCAGCTCAGCCCCGTGTTCGAAAGCCCGTTGGGGCTGTTCGACCCGGACACCATGGCGGACGCGCTCAAGGACAGGTACGGCATCCCGCGCCGGGTGCTCACCGGCATCGCCAGCCCCTGGGCGCTGAAGCGGCTGGACGAGTGGGGCGGCGACATCGAGCGCTTCCGCGTGGTGAAGCTGTATCCCTCCCGCCGCAAGCAGGTCGCCATCGCCAAGACCGAACCCGGCGACGACAACAACCAGGACATCTCCGCCCTGGTCGGCAAGGTCGATATCCGCAAGCTGGAGATGTACAGCCAGAACGACCCGGACGCCTACGGCTTCTCCGGCGGGCTGAACCGCGCCAACCAGGGCTTGCTCGAGTTCGTCGAGATGTTCAAGGCGCCGATCAAGATGCTGCACCCGCTGCTGACCGCGACGCAGGAGGGCAACTACCTGGGCACCGAGAACATCGGCGCCATCCCGTTCCAGGGCATCCTGCTCGCCCATTCCAACGAGGCGGAGTGGCAGACCTTCCGCAACAACCGCACCAACGAGGCCTTCCTGGACCGCGTGAGCGTGGTCAAGGTGCCGTACTGCCTGCGAGTGACGGAGGAGGGCCGCATCTACGAGAAGCTGATCAGCGGCTCCGCCCTGGCCGAGGCGGCCTGCGCGCCGCACACGCTGGAGATGCTGGCCCGCTTCGCCGTGCTGTCCCGGCTCAAGCCGCACGCCAACTCGCGGCCGTTCGCCAAGATGCGGGTGTACGACGGGGAGAACATCCGCGAGACGGACCCCAAGGTGAAGACGATGCAGGAGTACCGCGACACCGCCGGGGTGGACGAAGGGATGGACGGCATCTCCACCCGCTTCGCCTACAAGGTGCTGTCCGCCACGTTCAACCACTCCTCCAACGAGGTCGCGGCCGACCCGGTGCACCTGATGTACGTGCTGGAGCAGGCGATCCGCCGCGAGCAGTTCCCGCCGGAGACGGAGCAGGCGTACCTTGCCACCATCAAGAGCGAGCTGGCGTCCCGCTACGCCGAGTTCATCGGCAACGAGATCCAGAAGGCGTACCTCGAAAGCTACGGCGACTACGGCCAAAACCTGTTCGACCGCTACCTGGACTACGCCGACGCCTGGATCGAGGACCAGGACTTCAAGGACCCGGACACCGGCCAGATGCTGAACCGCGAGCTGCTGAACGCCGAGCTGACCAAGATCGAGAAGCCGGCGGGCATCGCCAACCCCAAGGACTTCCGCAACGAGGTGGTGAAGTTCGCCCTGCGCACCCGCGCCACCAACAGCGGACGCAACCCGTCCTGGACCAGCTACGAGAAGATCCGCGAGGTGATCGAGAAGCGGATGTTCAGCCAGGTGGAGGACCTGCTGCCGGTGATCTCCTTCGGCTCCAAGAAGGACAACGAGACGGAAAAGAAGCACGACGAGTTCGTGAACCGCATGGTCTCGCGCGGCTACACCGAGCGCCAGGTGCGGCGTTTGGTGGAGTGGTACATGCGCGTCAAGCAGTCGGCCTGAGCGCCGCGTTGGACATCCTGGACCGGCGGCCCAACCCGAGCGGCAAGAACCTGGAGAACCGCCAGCGCGTGCTGGTTCGGGCGCGCGGCGCGGTGGCGCGGGCCACCCGCTCCGCCATCGACAGCGGCACGTTGCGCGAGGTGGGGCGTGAGCAGGCGGTCACGATCCCCGCCGACTCGCTGCACGAGCCGAGCTTCCACACCGTGTTCACCAGCGGCCAGCGCCAGGTGGTGCTGAGCGGCAACAAGGAGTTCTCCACTGGCGACCGGCTGGAGCGGCCCCGCGGCGGCGGCCGGGGCAGCGGCGCCGGGGACGGCCAGGGCGGCGACGGCCAGGGCGAGGACGGCTTCCGCTTCGTGCTGACTCGAAACGAGTTCCTGGACCTGTTTTTCGAGGACCTGGAGCTGCCGGACCTGGTGAAGAGCCAGATCGTCGCCACCGAGACCACGTCGCCGATGCGGGCCGGCATCAGCCTGGACGGCTCGCCCTCGCAGATCGACATGTCCCGCTCCATGCGCCAGTCCATGGCCCGGCGCATCGGCCTGCGCCGGCCCAAAACAGACGAGGTCACGGCGCTGGAAGCCGAGATCGCGGCGCTGGAGCGCAGCGGGGACGCGGCGGACCGGTTGCCCGGCTTGCGCGCCGAGCTGGAGCTGGCACTCCGCCGCCTGGCGCGGGTGCCGTGGATGGACCCGGTGGACATGCGCTACCGCCGCTTCACCCAGGCGCCCAAGCCCTCCGCCCGCGCCGTCATGTTCTGCCTGATGGACGTGTCCGGCTCCATGTCCGAGCCGATGAAGGACCTGGCCAAGCGGTTCTTCCTGCTGCTGCACGTGTTCCTGGAGCGGCGCTACAAGCGGGTCGAGCTGGTGTTCATCCGCCACACCGAGACCGCGGAGGAGGTGGACGAGCAGACCTTCTTCACCGACCCCCGCACCGGCGGCACCGTCGTCTCCACCGCGCTGGCCGAGTTCAGCCGCATCCAGCGCGAGCGCTACCCGCACGACAGCTGGAACATCTACGCCGCGCAAGCCTCGGATGGCGACAACTCGGGCGGCGACACTGCCCGCGCGGTGGCCATGCTGGAGAACGACCTGCTGCCGCTGGTGCAGCACTTCGCCTACATCGAGGTCTCGCAGTCCGGCGCGCGCATCCGCGGCGAAACCGATTTGTGGCGCGGCTACGCCCCGCTGTCCGGGCGGGAGCCGAAGCTGGCGATGCGCCGGGTCTCGGAAGCGAAGGACATCTTCCCCGTGTTCCGCGACCTGTTCGGGCGCAAGGCGGCCACCGCATGAGCGAGTTGCTCTACACCGGCACCGACTGGAACTTCCCCATCCTGCGCCGCACCTACGACGCCATCGAGCGCATCGGCTGCGAGGAGCTGGGCCTTGAGGTGTATCCCAACCGCATCGAGGTCATCACCTCCGAGCAGATGCTGGACGTCTACACCGCGCACGGCATGCCGCTGACCTACCGCCACTGGTCCTACGGCAAGCGCTTCCTGCAGCACGAGAGCAGCTACCGCCGCGGCTACAGCAACCTGGCCTACGAGGTGGTGATCAACTCCAGCCCGTGCATCAGCTACCTGATGGAGGCCAACTCGGCCACCATGCAGGCGCTGGTGATCGCCCATGCGGCGTTCGGCCACAATCATTTCTTCCGCAACAACCACCTGTTCCGGCAATGGACGGAAGCCTCCGCCATCCTGGACTACCTGGAGTTCGCCCGCAGCTACGTCTCCGGCTGCGAGGACCGCTACGGCGTGGCGGCGGTGGAGCGGGTGCTGGACGCCGCCCACACTCTCTCCCGCCACGGCGTGCACAAGCACGGCGGCGCCCGCCCGCTGAACCTCAAGACCGACCAGAAGCGCGAGCGCGAGCGGCGCGAGTACGACGAAAAGATCTTTGACGACCTTTGGCGCACCGTGCCGGTCGGCAAGGCGGTGACGGAAGCCGACCCGGTGGGCGAGCGCCGCCGCAAGCTCGGGCTGCCCGAGGAGAACCTGCTCTACTTCATCGAGAAGACCTCGCCCAAGCTGCAGTTCTGGGAGCGCGAGATCATCCGCATCGTGCGGCTGATCGCGCAGTACTTCTACCCGCAGCCGCAGGCCAAGCTGATGAACGAGGGCTGCGCCACCTGGGTGCACCAGCGCATCATGCGCCGCCTGCACGAGACGGGGCAGATCGACGACGCGGCGTTCCTGGAGGTGCTGCACTCCACCAGCAGCGTCATCATGCAGCCCGGCTTCGAGTACGGCCCCGGCTTCAACCCCTACGCGCTCGGCTACGCCATGATGACCGACATCGAGCGCATGTGCACCGCCCCCACGGCGGAGGACCGCGCCTGGTTCCCGGACGTGGCCGGCAACGGCGACCCGCTCGGCACCCTGCGCCACGCCTGGGCCAACTTCCGCGACGAGAGCTTCGTGCTGCAATTCCTCTCGCCCGCGGTGATCCGCCAGTTCCGCATGTTCCGCCTGCTGGACGACACCTCCGACCCCACCCTGCTGGTCGATGCCATCCACGACGACGCCGGCTACCGCGCCATCCGCCGCACCCTGGCCCGCAGCTACGACCCGGCGGAGGGCGACCCGGACGTGCAAGTGGTGGACGTGGACCTGGCCGGCGACCGCCGCCTGATGCTGCAGCACCGTACCCGGCCGGGGCAGCTGCTGGCGCAGCGCGATGCGGAGTTGACGCTGCGCTACGTGGCGGCGCTGTGGGGGTACGAGGTAAAGCTGCAGGAGGTGGACTCGGAGACGGAGGCTGTGCTGGCGACGCACTCGGCAGGGCCGCCAACTTCCTGAAGGGGATTTTCCTAGGAGGAAGAGTAGGCGGTGGCAAGTTGGCTGGAAGTCAGCGTTTGGTGGAAAGCGCTCAGGCGGCTTTCGGGCGAGAAATAAGAAAGGCTGCCACTGACGCGAGCACGTTCACCATTTCATTTCGGTTGGCGCAGGCGAGTCGAGAGCGTCGAGTTCCGCAAGGGTATCGCGGCTCAGCTGGATTGAGGCTGCAGTGACGTTCTCCTCCAGATGCGCGCGGTCAGCGGTTCCTGGTATCAGCAGGACGTTGGGCGCGTGCGCCAGCAGCCACGCCAGCCCGAGCTGCGATGGCTTGATCTCCAGCCTCGTTGCGATCTCGATCGCTCTTGGCTGCTCCGTGACCTTCGGCCAGCCCGGATAAGCGCCGCCAAGAGGAAAGAAAGGCACCCAGGCGATATGATGCTCATGGCACAGCGTGAGCATGTCCTCGAACTGTCGGCTCACGAGACTGTAGGCGTTCTGAACGCAGGCGATGCCGGCAGGCAACGCTCGTTTGAGGCCTTGCAGATCGACTGCGCTCAAGCCGATGGCACCAATCTTTCCTGCATCACGCATTGCGATCATCGCCGCCAACTGGTCGTCGAGACTGACGACTTGATCTCCTTCGGGCGTCAGCCCGGGTCCAACATCCAGGCGACGCAAGTTCACCACTGAGATCTGATCGACGCCGAGGCTCCTGAGGTTGTCCTCAACGCTCGCCCGGAGCTGCTCGGGCCGCTGCGCAAGCCTGAGTGGTATCTTCCCGCCAGGATTGGGATCGGCGCCGACCTTGCTCGCCACGATGATGCCGTCGCGTGATCGAAGCACGTTTGCGATCATCTGATTGACGAAGCCGTCTCCGTAAAACTGTGCCGTGTCGATATGATCGACGCCGAGGTCGACGGCGTGTTCCAGCAGAGCGACCGCCTGGGTCGATTCGTCCACCAGCCGGCGCAGTTGCATCGCCCCGTACCCCATCCGTACGACCTGATCGGCGCCAAGCCGGTAGGTGCCCGCGCATGCGGCCGTTGGTGACTTCTGTCGGGACATCGGGTTTCCCCCGTGATAGACGCCTTTGACCGGAGGGTTCTCCGGATACGCCGTCATGGACGGAGGCTCCTCCGGTTGTCAATGCCTGGTCCGCGGCGTGCCGATGCAACGAAGAATCGCGAGCGCCTCATCGCAGAAGCCCTCACCCTGTTTTCTGCCGGTGACAGCACGGTTACGCTGGAGGCGATCGCCAAGGCGTCCGGTGTCGGGATCGGCACTCTCTACCGTCACTTTCCGACGCGAGAGGCTCTTATCGAGGCCGTTTATCGGCTGGAACTTGAGGCGCTTGAGGCGGAGGCCGATGGTTTGCTCAAAGGCCAGCCAGCTTCCGAGGCGATGCGTCGGTGGATGGACCGCTATGTCCAGTTCGTCGCCACAAAACATGCAATGCATGATGCGTTGCATGTCGCGTTGGCACCGCGAACTTGGGCCGCCTCTGAAACGCGGACCAGGATCAACAAGACGATCGCGAAATTCATCGAGGCTGGATCACAAGACGGAACGCTAAGAAGGGATGTGCAAGCAAACGATGTTGCGCTCAGCCTTGCTGGCATGGTGCTGGCCGCCACGGCATCGACGGACCTGGACCAGGCACGGCGATTGCTCGACTTGCTGATGGCGGGACTGCGAGAACGATCCTAGGGGTAAGACCGAACGATCAGCAGCCTTCAGGCAGCGGAAAACGCGTCTCGACCGGTCGCGACGGGGTCGATGCCAAAAGTCCCAGCGACCCTGCTGCAAGGAGGATTGCTTGTAACCCCGCGCAGCCGGCGCTAGGTCCAAAGCCTCAGAAAGGCAGGGCATGATGGGCTACAAGGTTGCAATCGCCGGCGCCACCGGGGCGGTCGGGCGCGAAATCCTCAAGACGCTGGCCGAGCGGGACTTCCCGGTGTCGGACATCGCCGCCCTCGCCTCCGGCAAGTCGGTCGGCCAGGAGGTCTCGTTCGGGACCAAGCGCGTGCTCAAGGTGCAGGCGCTTGACCGGTTCGACTTCGCCGGCTGGGACATCGGCCTGTTCAGCCCCGGCGCCGCCGTGTCCGCCATCCACGCGCCGCGCGCCGCGGAGGCCGGGTGCATCGTGATCGACAACACCAGCCAGTTCCGCATGGAGCCGGACGTGCCGCTGGTGGTGCCGGAGGTGAACCCGGAGGCGTTGGGCCGCATCCGCCGCGGCATCATCGCCAACCCGAACTGCTCCACCATCCAGCTCGTGGTGGCGCTGAAGCCGCTGCACGACAAGTTCCGCGTCCGCCGGGTGATCGTGGCCACCTACCAGTCCGTGTCCGGCGCCGGCAAGAACGGCATGGACGAGCTGTGGACGCAAAGCCGCGGCGCCTTCGTCAACGATGCGCCGACCGCGCAGGAGTTCACCAAGCCGATCGCCTTCAACGTCATCCCCCACATCGACCGCTTCCTGGACGACGGCTCGACCAAGGAGGAGTGGAAGATGACCGTCGAGACCCGCAAGATCCTTGACCCCGACATCAAGCTGCACGCCACCTGCGTGCGGGTGCCGGTGTTCGTCGGCCACGCGGAGGCGGTGAACGTCGAGTTCGAGCTGCCGGTGACGCCCGCCGAGGCCCGCGCCGCGCTGCGCAACGCACCCGGCGTCATCGTCATGGACACCCGCGACGACGGCGGCTACGCGACCCCGATCGACTGCGCCGGGGACGACGACGTGTACGTCAGCCGCATCCGGCGCGACCCGACGGTGCAGCACGGCCTGTCGTTCTGGTGCGTGTCGGACAACCTGCGCAAGGGCGCGGCGCTGAACGCGGTGCAGATCGCCGAGGCGCTGGTGGCGCGGGGGCTGCTCGCCAAGGCCGCCTGACGGTGCCCTGGCTGTGGCTCGCCATGGCCGGGGTGTTCGAGGTCGTCTGGGTCGTGCTGCTCAAGCAGGCTGACGGGTTCACCCGGCCGGGCTGGAGCGCCGCCACGCTGGCCGCCATGGCGTGCAGCCTGGGCGCGATGTCCCAGGCGCTGCGGGTGCTGCCCATGGGCACGGTGTATGCCGTCTGGACCGGGATCGGCGCGGCCGGCGGGCTGGCCTGGGGCATCGCAGTGGAGGGCGAGCCGGCGGGTGCGCTGCGCATCGCCTGCGCCGGGCTGATCCTGGCGGGCGTGGCGGGGCTGCGCCTCACCGGGTAGGGTTCCGTATTGCGCTCGCGTTGACCCTCCCCACCTCCGCCTATAGGTCTTGTGCATCGCCGCATGGAAACAGGGTGCGGCTTCGAGGTGACGGATGAACGACGCGCGCGACGCCCTCATGGTCGGCCACCGGACGGATGGCAACACGGTCCGCCGTCCGATGTCCCCGCATTTGCAGGTATACCGCCCGCAGCTCACCTCCGTGCTGTCGGCGCTGAACCGCATCACCGGCGTGGGCACCTCCATCGGCGTGCTGCTGATGGTGTGGTGGTTCGTGGCGTCCGCCGGGTCGACGGGCGCGTATGGCGTCATGCAGGCCGTCATGGGGTCGCCGGTCGGGCTGTTCCTGCTGTTCTGCTGGACGGCGGCGCTGATGTACCACTTCTTCGCCGGCCTGCGCCACCTGGCGTGGGACGCCGGCTACGGCTTCGACCTGCCGCAGGTCTATGCCAGCGGCTGGGCGACGGTGGCGGCGACGGGCATCAGCACCGTGGGCATCTGGATCGTCGCCCTGCTGGTGTGGCGCTGATGCTGGACGCCAAGAGCAGCGGCGGCGGCCGGATGCAGGGTGCCGCCGGCCCCAAGGTCGAGATCATGCGCTCCGAGCTGGGCCGCGCGCGCGGCCTGGGCGCCGCCGGGTCATGGCTGCACCACTGGTGGGTCGAGCGGCTGACCGCCATCGCCCTGGTGCCGCTGACGGTCTGGTTCATCTACGCCGTGCTGCACCTGCTGGGCGCGCCGCAGCAGTCCGTTCACCGCTTCGTGGCAAACCCGATCAACACGGTTTTGCTGCTCGCGACGGTGGCGATGACCTTCCACCATACCCAACTAGGGCTGCAGGTTGTGATGGACGACTACATCCACGAAGTGCGGACCCGGCGCATCGCCTTGCTGCTGAACAAGGCGGCGGCGCTGGTTCTCGGCCTGCTGTGCGTCGTCTCCATCCTCCGCATGGCCTTTACGGCCTGACCTCTCACCCGGACGTGTCACCAACATGAACGCGATCTCCAAGCCTTCCAGCGGCGCCTACCAGGTGGTGGACCACACCTACGACGTGGTGGTGATCGGCGCGGGCGGCGCAGGGCTGCGCGCCACGCTCGGCATGGGCGCCGCCGGGCTGAAAACTGCTTGCATCAGCAAGGTGTTCCCGACCCGCTCGCACACCGTAGCCGCGCAGGGCGGCATCGGCGCCGCGCTGGGCAACATGGGCGAGGACGATTGGCGCTGGCACATGTACGACACCGTGAAGGGGTCGGACTGGCTTGGCGATCAGGACAGCATCGAGTACATGTGCCGCGAGGCAGTGCCGGCTATCTACGAGCTGGAGCACTTCGGCGTGCCGTTCTCCCGCACGGAGGACGGCCGCATCTACCAGCGCCCGTTCGGCGGCCACATGCAGGAATACGGCAAGACCCCGGCCAACCGCGCCTGCGCCGCCGCTGACCGCACCGGCCACGCTATCCTGCACACGCTGTACCAGCAGTCGCTGAAGCACGAGGTCGAGTTCTTCGTCGAGTACTTCGCGCTGGACCTCATCATGGACGAGGAGGGTGCGTGCCGCGGCGTCACCGCCTGGTGCCTGGAGGATGGCAGCATCCACCGCTTCCGCGCCCAGACCACCGTGCTGGCCACCGGCGGCTACGGCCGCGCCTACCTGTCCTGCACCTCCGCCCACACCTGCACCGGCGATGGCGGCGGCATGGTGATCCGCGCCGGGCTGCCGGTGCAGGACATGGAGTTCGTGCAGTTCCACCCGACCGGCATCTTCCCCGCCGGCTGCCTCATCACCGAGGGCGTGCGCGGCGAGGGCGGCTACCTGACCAACGGCAACGGCGAGCGCTTCATGGAGCGCTACGCTCCCACCGCCAAGGACCTGGCCAGCCGTGACGTGGTGAGCCGCTCCATGACCATCGAGATCAACGAGGGCCGCGGCGTGGGGCCGAACAAGGACCACATCCACCTGCACATCGAGCACCTGGGCGCCGAGCTGCTGAACGAGCGGCTGCCGGGCATCTCCGAGACCGCCAAGGTGTTCGCCGGCGTGGATGTGACCAAGGACCCGATTCCCGTGCTGCCGACCGTGCACTACAACATGGGCGGCATTCCCACGAACTACCGCACGGAGGTGCTGCGCCCCACCGCATCTGATCCGGACGCCGTGGTGCCCGGCCTGATGGCGGTGGGCGAAGCGGCCTGCGTGTCCGTCCATGGCGCGAACCGCTTGGGCACCAACTCGCTGCTGGACCTGGTGGTGTTCGGCCGCGCCGCCGCCCATCGCGCTGCGGAGATCCTCAAGCCCGGCGGCTCGCAGGCGCCGTTGCCGGCCCGCGCCGGGGAAGCCGGCCTCGACCGGCTGGACCGCAAGCGCCACAGCCGGGGCGACGCCCGCGTCGGCCAGTTGCGCGAGCAGATGCAGCGCGCCATGCAGGCCCACGCCGCCGTGTTCCGCACGGACGAGAGCCTGAAGCAGGGCGTGTCCAAGATGAAGGCGATCTGGGACGGCCAGGAGCATGTCGGCGTCACCGACCGCTCCATGATCTGGAACAGCGAGCTGGCCGAGGCGCTGGAGCTGGACAACCTGGTCGCCAACGCGATGACCACCATGGTCAGCGCCGAGGCCCGGCACGAGAGCCGCGGCGCCCACGCGCATGACGACTATCCGGACCGCCACGACGAAGAATGGATGAAGCACACGGTGGCGCACTTGGATGAGGCTGGCGACGTGGCGCTGAGCTACCGTCCGGTGCGGATGCAGACGCTGACCAACGAGGTGAGCGTGTTCCCGCCGAAGAAGCGCGTTTACTAGGAGTTTCACCGTCGTGGCCGGACATGACCGGCCACTACGATCTCACGCCGGCCCTCAGGCGGCCGGGTGAAGCCAGAGGTTTACCATGGTTGAGTTTGCCCTTCCCAAGAACAGCAAGATCACCGCCGGCCGCACCTGGGCCGCCGCACCCGGCGCCAAGCGTGTGCGTGAGTTCAAGATTTACCGCTGGAACCCCGACGACGGCGAGAACCCGCGCCTGGACACCTACCAAGTCGATCTCGACCGGATTGGCCCCATGGTGCTGGACGCGCTGATCCACATCAAGAACGACATCGACCCCACCCTCACCTTTCGCCGTTCATGCCGTGAGGGCATCTGCGGTTCCTGCTCGATGAACATCGACGGCAGCAACACCCTGGCCTGCCTCAAGCCGACCGAAGACGTGAAGGGTGCGGTCAAGATTTATCCGCTGCCCCACATGGCGGTCGTGAAGGACCTGGTGCCGGACCTGACCATGGCCTACGCCCAGCTCCGCTCCGTGGAGCCGTGGCTGAAGTCCGACACCCCGCCCCCGCCCGACGGCGAGCGCCGCCAGAGCGTGCAGGAGCGCCACAAGCTGGACGGCATGTGGGAGTGCATCCTGTGCTTCTGCTGCACCACCTCCTGCCCGTCCTACTGGTGGAATGGCGACCGCTATCTTGGCCCGGCGACGCTGCTCGCCGCCTATCGCTGGATTGCCGACAGCCGGGACGAGTACACCGGCCAGCGGCTGGACGCGTTGCAGGACCCATTCAAGCTGTATGCCTGCCGCACCATCATGAATTGCACCAAGTCCTGCCCCAAGGGCCTGAACCCGGCCAAGGCGATCGGCGAGATCAAGCAGCTGCTGCTGGAGCGCGCCGGCTAACTCCTCGCGGCGTTTTCCTGCTAGGCTGGCCGTCATGGCATTCTCCGGAGACATGACGGCTGGCTGGCAGCGGGCAGCGGCCTGGCGCGACTCCCTGCTGACGGACCACGCCGTGTTCCGCATGACATGGGACAACATGGCGGAGGTGGTGCCGGGCAAGCTGTACCGCTCCAACCACCCCACCCCGTCCCGCCTGGCTGCCGCCAAGCGGCGCCATGGCTTGCGCACCCTCATCAACCTGCGCGGCCACCGCCGCTGCGGCTCCGACGCCCTGTCCCGTCAGGCTGCCGCCGACCTTGGCCTCCAGCACATAGACATGGCGTTCGAGAGCCGCGGCGCGCCGCACCGGGACCGCATCCTCCGTTTCGCCGAAATCTACCGCACCCTGGACGCCCCGGCGCTGATGCACTGCAAGTCCGGGGCCGACCGCGCCGGGCTGGCCTCCGGGCTGGCGCTGCTGCTGGAAGGCGGCAGCAGCCAGGACGCCTTGGCCCAGCTGTCCTGGCGCTTCGGCCATTGGAGCCGCTCCCGCACCGGCATCCTGGACGCCTTCTTCGTCCGCTACGCCGCCGAGGCGGAGGGCCGGGCGCCGTTCCTGCACTGGGTCGAGCACGAGTACGACGAAGCGGCGCTGCGGCGGGACTTCGTGGCCGGCGGGCTGTCCTCTTTCCTGGTGGACCGCGTGCTGGTCCGGGAGTGACGCACGGCGCGTGATGTCTTGGCCTACGCCGAACTGTCCGGACAGCAATGCACAAGGTGTCCGCTGCCTCGAAAACGTGCGCTCAGCATGGCTGTTCCCGCAACAGCCCGCCGGGTCAGTACCGCTTGTAAGGCAGGAACTTGCCGCTCATCGTCAGCTTCACCCGGTCGCCCTTCTGGTCGGGCTGCCGCTCCATGGTCATGTCGAAGTCGATGGCGGACATGATGCCGTCGCCGAACTCCTCGTGGATCATCTCCTTCCACGTCGTGCCATACACGCTGACCAGCTCGTGGAAGCGGTAGATCAGCGGGTCGGTCGGCGGCACGCTGGGCAGGGAGCCGCGGTACGGCGCCTGCGCCAGCAAGTCCGCCTCGGCGGGTGACAGGTCGAACAGCACCGCCGCCTTCTCCGCCGTCTCCGGCGTCATGGACATCTGGCCCAGGCAGGCGGCGCAGGTCCAGACGGGGGCGTGGCCCAGCTTCTCGGCCACCTGCGGCCAGGTCCAGCCCTTGGCCTTCTTGGCGGCGATGATCTTGGCGCCCAGCGCGGTCTTGGCTTCGTTCACGGCAACGGTCTCCATTCAGGGGTTCAGGACGCGACGGCAGGCCGCACCTCCGGCACCAGCCGGCCAGTCCAGCCATCCGGCCGGCTGGCCGCCAGGGTGCGCGAGCGGGTGACCAGGAAATCCACGACGTGGTTGCGCAGCTCGTAGTAGCCCGGCGCGTGGTGGATGTCCGTGCGGATGCGCGGCCGGGGCAGGGTGTTCACCACCACCTCCGCCAGCCGCGCGTCCGGCCCGTTGGTCATCAGCAGGATGCGGTCCGCCAGCAGGATCGACTCGTCCACGTCGTGGGTGATCATGAACGCGGTCTGCCCGGCGTCGGACACCAGGCGCAGCACCTCGTCCTGCAAGGCGCCGCGGGTCAAGGCATCGAGCGCCGAGAACGGCTCGTCCATCAGCAGCAGCTGCGGCGCGATGGCCAACGCGCGCGCGATGCCGACGCGCTGCTTCATGCCGCCGGACAGCTCCGCCGGCTTGCGTCGCGCCGCCTCCGCCAGGCCCACCAGCTCCAGCACCTCCGCCGCGCGGCCCTCCACCTGCGCGCGCGTCCAGCCGCGATGGCGGGAGCGCACGGCGAAGGCGACGTTGCCGAGCGCCGTCAGCCAGGGCAGCAGGGCATGGGACTGGAAGATGACGGCGCGGTCCAGCGCCGGGCCGGTGACCGGCTTGCCATCCATCAGCACGCCGCCGCTGTCCGGCGCGTCCAGCCCGGCCAGGATGTTGAGGATGGTGGTCTTGCCGCAGCCGGAATGGCCGATCAGCGAGACGAACTCGCCGCGTTCGACGCCGAACCAGACATCCTGGAACACCGCCCGCCCGCCATGGCGCCGGGCGATGCCCTCGACCGACAGCCAGGGTCTCATGACAGCCAAGGGCGTCATTCCCGCCATGCCACGGCCTGCGCCAGCCGGCCCAGCCCCTTGTCCAGCGCCATGCCGACCAGGCCGATCAGCAGGATGGCCACGATGATGTCGGCGATGGACAGGTTGTTCCACTGGTTCCAGACGAAGTAGCCGATCCCCGTGCCGCCCACGAGCATCTCGGCGGCGATGATCACCAGCCAGGCGATGCCGATGGAGATGCGCATCCCCGTCATGATGGTGGGCGCGGCGGCCGGCAGGATCACGTGGCACGCGGTGCGCCAGGCGCCCGCCTCCAGCGTGCGGGCCACGTCCAGCCATTCCCGCCGCACGGAGCCCACGCCATGGGCGGTGTTCAGCAGCATGGGCCAGACCGCGCAGATGAAGATGACGAAGATGGCCGAGACGCTGCTGTCCTTGATGGTGTACAGCGCCAGCGGCATCCAGGCGAGCGGGCTGATCGGGCGCAGCACCTGGATCATCGGGTCCAGCGCACCGTTCAGCAGCGGGCTCACGCCGATCAGGAAGCCGAGCGGCACCGCCACGGCCACGGCCAGGCCGAAGCCGACCGCGACCCGCAGCAGCGACCAGCCCATCTGGATGCCGATGCCCTGGTCGTTGGTGCCGTGGACGTAAAACGGGTCGCGCAGCAGCGTCCAAGCGCGCTCCGCCACGTCCGAGGGGCGCGGCATGGGCGACTTCTGGCCTTGGCTGGCGGCTGTGCCGACCAGGGCGGCATAGTCCGGGTCCACCGTGACAGTGCCCGGCGCCGGGGTGGCCGCCCACTGCCACGCGCCGAGCAGCACGGCCAGGATCAGCAGGGTCAGCGCGAAGGACTGGGCGCGCTGCCGCCTCATGCCCGCTTGATCGGGAAGGAGGCCACGTACTCGTCTGGCTTCGCCGGGTCGAACGCCTTGCCCATGATGACGTAAGTTTTGCTGGGGGAATCGGGCACCAGCAAGCCGGCCTCCCTCATGCGCGGGGCGGCATCGGCGGTGAGGTACACCTGCCGGGCCACGTCGGCCCAGGCGACATCGCCTTTCACCTGCCCCCAGCGCTTCATCTGCGTCATGATCCAGACCGCCATGGACTGGTAGGGGAACGGGTCGAAGCTCACCCGGTCCGGCACGCGCCTGATGCCGCCCAGGCCGTCGGCGTAGGTGCCGGTCAGCGCCTGCTCCACCACCGTTTGCGGCTGGTTCAGGTAGTTCTGCGCGCAAACGACGCCCGCGATCTCCTTGCGGTTCTCGGCCTTGTTGGCGTAGGCGGTGCTGTCCACCACCGCCTGCAGCAGGGCGCGGAAGGTGTTGGGCATCGCCTTGATGCTGGCTTGGCTGATGCCGAGGGCGCAGCACGGATGGCCGTCCCACAGCTCGCGGGTCAGCAGGTGGATGAAGCCCACGCCGTCGTACACGGCGCGCTGGTTGAACGGGTCGGGGCCGAGGAAGCCGTCGATGTTCTCCGCCCGCAGGTTGGCCACCATCTCGGGCGGCGGGATGATGCGCAGCTGCACGTCCCGGTCCGGGTCCAGCCCGGCCTCCGCCAGGTAGTAGCGCAGCAGGTAGTTGTGCATGGAGTAGTCGAACGGGATGCCGAACTTCATGCCCTTCCACTTGGTCGGGTCGCGGTTGTCCTTGTGCTTCAGCGCCAGGGTGATCGCCTGGCCGTTGATGTTCTCGATCGCCGGCACCGCGAACGGCGTCGCCTGCGCGCCGACGCCCAGGGTGAGCGCCAGCGGCATCGGGCTGAGCATGTGGGCGGCGTCGTACTCGCCGTTCAGCGCCTTGTCCCGCACCACGGCCCACCCGGCGGTGCGCACCACGTCCACGTTCAGGCCCTGCTTGGCGTAGAACCCCATGGGGGACGCCAGGATGATCGGCGTGGCGCAGGTGATGGCGATGAAGCCGAGCTTGAGGTCCTTCTTCTCCGGCGCGCCGCCTGCCCCCTCGGCCCAGGCCTCCTGCGCGCGCAGGATGGGGAACGCCCGGTCCATGACGGCCGCCACGGTGGCGGCGCCCAGCGCCCGCAGCACCCGGCGGCGGCCGGCCTCGCCGCCGAACGCCGCCCGCTCGGCTGCCGCGCGGATGGCGGCGGTCCCGATGCTCTCGGCCGAGGCCGCGTCGCAGGCGAGGTCTGCGCCCCCGCACCGGCAGCCAGGCGGATGGGGAGGCAGCGGCATACGGGGCGCTCCGGGGACATGTGCGCGGCAAGGGTCATGGGCGTTTGAGCAAGGCCCATGCCACAAGGCAAGCAAGCAATTAACCCTTGCCTTCCTACCCTGCGCCCCATGTTCCCTGCCGGCCCCTGGACCATCCATCTCGACTGGCGCCTGCCCCGCCTGCGCCGCCGCCTGGACGCCGTGGTGCTCACCCGCGGCGCCATCGTCGCCTGCACCGTGCGCCCCGGCCGCCGCCATGCCGCCCGGGACCGCGAAGCGGCGGAGGACGCCGCGCTCGACCTGCACGACTTCCACGCCGCCAGCCGCGCCCACCCGGTCATCCCCCTGCTCATCACGATGGACGCCGCCCGGGACAGCGCCGCCCGCCCCCTGATGCTCCCGGGCGTGACCCCGGTGATGGAAGCCAGCGACGCCACCCTGGAAGCGCGGCTGCGCGAGATCGCCAGCGCCACCCCGTTCGGCCCGGCGCTGGACCCGGCTGCCTGGGCGCAGGCGCCCTACCGCCCCATTCCGTCGCTAATCGAGGCGGCGCGGATGCTGTACGCCCGCCACGGCGTGGCGGACATCCGCACGTCCCATGCGGACGCGCACAACCTCGGCGCGACCCGGGACGCGATCACCCGCGCCGTGGCGCAGGCGGCGGCCGACCGGCAGCCGACCGTGCTGTTCATCACCGGCATCCCCGGCGCCGGCAAGACGCTGTGCGGGCTGGACACCGCCTTCGCCGGGGAGGCCGCGTTCCTCACCGGCAACCCGACGCTGGTGCACGTGCTGCGCGAAGCCCTGGCGCGGGACGCCGGCGGCTCCCTGCGGGCGGCGCGGCAGCGCATGGAGGGGGTGATCCAGGCCCTGCCCGCCTTCCGCGACTGCTATGCCCGCGAAGGCATCCCATCGGAGCGCGTCGTGGTGATCGACGAGGCGCAGCGCTGCTGGTCCGCGGCCCACGCCGTCGCCAAAACCATGGCCCGCACCCACCCGCTCGACCGCAGCGAGCCGGCGCTGCTGCTGGACATCATGGCCCGCCGCGCGGACGGCCCGGTGATCCTTTGCCTGATCGGCACCGGGCAGGAAATCCACGACGGCGAGGGCGGGTTGGCCGAATGGGGCGAGGCGCTGCGCCACCGCCCCGCCTGGCGCGTGCTGGCCGCCCCCGGCGC
>CAXTNC010000033.1:0-21441 GCA_964245495.1 uncultured Acetobacteraceae bacterium | reverse complement strand
CCAGGCCAACGACGACCCGGCGCTCAAGCTGGCCCTCTACACGCGGCGCTGAGGACGCATGGCCGGCTAAGCTGCCAGCCGATACGGCCGCTTTTCACCAAACTCGGACGACAGTCTTGGCACCCCGGGTTCAAACAGTCTGCCGACGGTTGCGGATCAGGTCCCGATTTCAAACCGAGGCACTGTTGCTGTCCGCCTTTCCTTGACAAGCCTTGCTCCGCCGCTGGCTGACCGTCCAGCGCTTCAAAAATCCAGCCTGTCCAGCTAATCTGCCTTGCCCTTCCCGAGCAAGCCACCGAATGCCCAAGCCCACTCTCCGCCCCGCCAACCCATGCTTCTCCTCCGGTCCCTGCGCCAAGCGCCCGGGCTGGAGCGCAACTGCCCTCGGTACCGCCGCCCTGGGCCGCAGCCATCGCGCCCCTGCGGCGAAGGCGCTGCTGGCCGAGGTGATCGACCGCTCTGCCGCGCTGCTCGGGATGCCCGCGGAGTGGCGGCTCGGCATCGTCCCCGCTTCCGACACCGGCGCGGTGGAAATGGCGATGTGGTCGCTGCTCGGCTCCCGCCCGGTCGATGTGCTGGCTTTCGAAAGCTTCTCAGCCCTGTGGGCCGCCGACATCACGGAACAGCTCAAGCTGCCGGACACCCGCATCCTGCCGGCCGAGTACGGCGCCCTGCCGGACCTGGCGGCCATCGACCCGGCGCATGACCTCGTGCTCGCCTGGAACGGCACCACCTCCGGCGTCCGTCTCCAGGACGGGCCGTGGCTGCGCCGCGGCGAAGGCCTCGTGATCTGCGACGCCACCTCCGCCGCCTTCGCCATGGAGCTGCCGTGGGATCGGCTCGATGCCGTCACCTGGTCCTGGCAGAAGGCGCTGGGCGGCGAGGCGGCGCACGGCATGTTGGCGCTCTCCCCCCGCGCGCTGGCTCGGCTGGAGCAGCATGCGCCGGCCTGGCCGATGCCCAAGATTTTCCGCGTGACGCCGGGCCTGTTCCGCGGCGAGACGATCAACACGCCCTCCATGCTCTGCGTGGCGGACGCGCTGGACGGGCTGCGCTGGGCGGAGCGGCAGGGCGGCCTGCCCGGGCTGGTGCGCCGGGCGGAAGCCAACCTGGCCGCAGTGGCGGCGTGGGAAGCGCGCTCGCCCTGGGCGTCGTTCCTGGCAACCGATCCCGCGCATCGCTCGCCCACCTCCATCTGCCTGCGCGCCGCGGCCGGCCGGCCGGTTGCTGCCCTGCTGGACGCGGAGGGTGTCGCGTTCGACATCGCCAGCTACCGTGACGCGCCGCCGGGCCTGCGCCTCTGGGGCGGCGCCACCGTCGAGACGGCGGACCTGGAAGCGCTGCTGCCCTGGCTCGATTGGGCGCACGCTTCTGTGCAGCCGCCCGTGATGGCATAACGCTTCGCGATGCCCGACATCATCCCGGACGTGCTGGCCCACCCCGCCTTGCTACCTGCTGGGCTGCGCGACCTGCTGCCGCCGGATGCGGAAACGGAGGCCGCGGCGGTCGAGGGCGTGATGGCCGCCTTCGCCGCCCACGGCTACGAGCGCATCAAGCCGCCGTTGATCGAGTTCGAGGATGGGCTGCTCGCAGGGTCAGGGGCAGCGACGGCGGACCAGATCTTCCGGCTGATGGACCCGGAGTCCCATCGGATGATGGGCGTGCGCGCCGACATGACGCCGCAGGTGGCGCGCATCGCCACCACCCGGCTGTCCGGCGCGCCGCGCCCGCTGCGGCTGAGCTATGCCGGGCAATGCCTGCGGGTGCGCGGCAGCCAAATTGCGCCGGACCGCCAGGTGGCGCAGGCCGGGATCGAGCTGATCGGCTGCGACAGCCTGGCCGCGGATGCGGAAATGGTGCTGGTCGGCGCGGAAGCGCTGGCGGCGCTCGGGCTGACGGGGGTGAGCTTCGACCTCACCCTGCCCCGCTTGGCGCCGATGCTGCTGGATGAGGCGGGGATCGGCGGCCCGGCCCGGCAGGCGCTGCTGCGCGCGCTGGACCGCAAGGACGTGGCCTCCGTCCGGCAGCATGGCGGCCATGCTGCGGACACGCTGGGCGCGTTGCTGCTCACGGCAGGGCTGGCCGGCCCGGCGCTGCGACAGCTGGAAAGCCTGGCGTTGCCGCCACGCTCGGCCGAGCTGTGCCGGCGCCTGGCGGACACAGTGCGGGCGATCGAGGCCCGCGCGCCCGCCATCCGCCTGACCATCGACCCGCTGGAGTTCCGCGACCTGCCCTATCACACCGGCGTCTGCACCGGCGTGTACGCGCCGGGGCGTCATGAGATGCTGGGCCGCGGCGGGCGCTACCTCTGCGGCGACGAGCCGGCGACGGGGCTGACGCTGTACCCGGACGCGATCCTGCGCGCCTGCGCCCTGCCCGGTCCCCGGCCCCGGCTGTTCGTCCCGGTGGGCCCTGACCATGCCGCCGCGGCCCGGCTGCGCGCTGAAGGCTATGCCACCGTGGCCGCGCTGGACCCGGTGGACGATCCCGCGGTGGAGGCCGCTCGCCTGCGCTGCACCCACGTCCTCCGCGGCGGGGCAGCCGTCGCACTCTGAAAGTCTGAAGCATGGCGAACGTGACGGTGATAGGCGCCCAGTGGGGCGACGAGGGCAAGGGCAAAGTGGTGGACTGGCTCGCCAGCCGGGCGGACATCGTCGTGCGTTTCCAGGGCGGGCACAACGCCGGGCACACGCTGGTGGTCGGCAACCAGACCTACAAGCTCAGCCTGCTGCCGTCTGGCCTGGTGCGGGGCAAGCTGGGGGTGATCGGCAACGGCGTGGTGATCGACCCGGTGGCGCTGCTGGCGGAGATGGACCGGGTGCGGGCGCAAGGGCTGGACGTGTCCCCGGCCAACCTCCGCATCGCCGACAACGCGCCATTGATCCTGCCGCTGCACGCCGCCCTTGACCGCGCGCGGGAGGCGGCACGGGGCGACCGACGCATCGGCACCACCGGGCGCGGCATCGGCCCGGCCTACGAGGACAAGGTCGCCCGCCGCGCCATCCGCGCCTGCGACCTGGCCGAGCCGCAGACCCTGTCCGACAAGCTGGATGAGCTGCTGCTGCACCACAACACGCTGCTGCGCGGCCTCGGCGCCGAGACGTTCGGCAAGCAGCATCTGTTGGACGAGCTGCTGGCGCTGGCTCCCCGCATCCTGCCGCACCTGGAGCCGGTCTGGCTGCGGCTGGACGACGCGCGCCGAGCGGGGCAGCGCATCCTGTTCGAGGGCGCGCAGGCGGTGATGCTGGATGTGGACCACGGCACCTACCCGTTCGTGACCAGCAGCAACACCATCGCCGCCACGGCCGCCAGCGGCTCCGGCGTGGCGCCGGGTGCGGTGGGGTTCGTCCTCGGAATCGCCAAGGCCTACTGCACCCGCGTCGGCAGCGGCCCGTTCCCGACCGAGCTGACGGACGCGACCGGCCGGATGCTGGGGGAACGCGGGCGGGAGTTCGGCACCGTCACCGGGCGGCCTCGGCGCTGCGGCTGGTTCGATGCGGCGATGGTGCGCCAAGCGGTGAAAGTCGGCGGCATCACCGGCCTTGCCTTGACCAAGCTCGACGTGCTGGACGGCATGGCGGAGCTGAGGATTTGCATCGGATACGAGATCGGCGGCGAGGCGGTGCGCCACTTGCCGGCCGCGCCGGGTGCGCAGGCAGCAGCCCGGCCCGTGTACGAGTCGGTCGAGGGCTGGTCCGGCTCGACCAAGGGCGCGCGGTCCTGGGCAGACTTGCCAGCGCAGGCGATCAAGTATGTCCGCCGGGTCGAGGAGCTGGTGGAAGCGCCCGTGACGCTGCTGTCCACCAGCCCGGAGCGGGATGACACCATCCTGATGCGGGACCCTTTCGAGGGCTGAGCCGTATCGGAAAGGTTTGATTAACCACGAACGGGTCAAGATGGACGCGCAACGCTCAGGTTCGCCAGGATGGCTGCTGCACCCTCATTCACCGCCGGGTCGTCCGGCAGCGTCTTCTCAGTTGATCACGGCCAGCTCCTGACCGATTGCGGCGGACCGCAGCCGGGCTTTGCGGCGGCGCGGGACGGGGCGGCTGGTTTCATCGCCGTCCCAGTGTTGCGGGGCTGGCCGGCCCGGGCCCGGGCCATAGCCGCGATGGCGGGCTTGGAAGCGCGAAACCTGTTAACGCCCCTCGGCCATGGGCCGGTCATGATGCCCGGCGGTGACACGGGCTATTTCGTGTTCTGCCCCGCCCCAGCAGGGCCGTCCCTGGCGACCACGCTGCGCCCATGGTCCGAGCTGGAGCTGATGGAACACGTGCTCAAGCCCGTGACGGCGGTTCTAGCTGCCATGCAGACGCGCGGCGTAACGCATCGGGCGATCCGAGCGGCCAACGTGTTCCAGGCAGCCCCAGGCGTCGCCGTGACGCTGGGAGCGGCTTGGTCGGCTCCGCCAGCCTGCCACCAGCCGGACTGGGTGGAACCGCCCTACGTGTCCGCATGCTTGCCGGCTGGCCGTGGGGATGGAACGGCGGCAGATGACGTCTACGCCTTGGGCGCGCTGCTGGTGATGCTGTCGCTGGGAGTTTGCCCGGTAGCCGGCGTGCCAGAGCAGGCGGTGCAGCACCGCAAGCTGGAACTCGGCAGCTACGCCGCCATCGTCGGCACCCATCGGCTGCCGTCCGCTCTCGCCGAGTTGGTGCGCGGCATGTTGGCTGACGATCCGGACCACCGCCCATCCTTGGAGCTGCTGGCCAGCCCAGGCGCTGCGCGGGCGCGACGGATCGCGGCGCGGCCTTCCCGCCGGGCCCAGCGGGCAATCGAGCTGGGCAGCCAGCAAGTTTGGACGGCCCGCACTTTGGCCTATGCCTTGCAGCATGAGGCCGCCGCTGGCGTCGTGCTCTTGCGCAATGGGGCTATCGGCCATTGGTTGCGCCGCAGCCTGGGAGACATGGCCACGGCAACGCAGGTGG
This sequence comes from uncultured Acetobacteraceae bacterium, assembly GCA_964245495.1. GTDB lineage: Bacteria > Pseudomonadota > Alphaproteobacteria > Acetobacterales > Acetobacteraceae > LMUY01. The sequence continues at coordinate 16,513 of CAXTNC010000033.1, read as the reverse complement.
ACGAGGCGCTGCATGCAGAGCCGATGCAGGCCATGGGCAACGCACGAGCCGACGCCATCCTTGTCATGCGCGTCGCGGCAGCGCTCGACCCGGCGGGGCCGCTGCTTTGGCGATCCATCATGCTTTGGCCTTCAGGACTTGGGGCGGCGTTGGATCACGCATTGCACTATGCTCCGGAAACAGCGGAAGTCCTGGCCGAGTTCGTGGCGCAAAGCATCGCAGGCCTCTGGGCCGAGCGGCGGACCGGACATGATGCCGCCACGGCGAGGCACGCTGCGCAGGAGATGCGCGGCTGGCTGATGGCAGGGCGGAACGGCACCGGGCTGCTCCGGGTGTGCTACGCCCTGAATCCCCTCGCTCCATGCGACTCCCCAGCCATGACGCGCACCTGGGTCACCAAGGTGGCTGAACTGCTGCCAGCGCTGGAAGCTGCTGCGTCCGGTCAGCCGCGGGGGAGCCACGCCCTGGTGGACCCGCACGTGACAGCCTTCGTCGCCGCTCGAAGGGACGCCCGTCTGGACACAGACATCGCACACTTGGCTGGAGTACTATCGCCGGCAAACCTTCTTTCTCAGCTCCAACTGCTCGCGTTGCTCCAGGCCAAGACGCACCCGGCGAAGCTGCCAGCACTGTGCGCTTGGGCGGCAGACGCCATGCAGCCGATCATCCAGCAGTTCAACAGCCGCTCGCGCCGCACTCGGCTGAGCGAGCGGCTGGCAACCTTGGGCCAAGCCGGGCAGCTCATTCCAATCGTGGAGCTGATGGAGAATCGGCTGGAAATCACTCATGACCGGGACGGCCTGACATCAGCGCGCGAGCGGATTGCCGAGATTGACGCAATGATCGCTGACATGACCAACTCCCTCGCAGCCAGGACGCTGAGGACGCGACGGGTGGGACAGGATGTGGCAACCGGGCTGGGATTGCTGGCCTGCGTGGCTGCCCTTGCGCTGGCGGCTTTTGCTTGATGGCCAGGATGGGGGCAGTGCGGGCACCCCGGTCTTGGTTTTGGCTGCAGGGCCTAGTTTGCGGCTGCGTGATGGCGACCGCACCTGGAACCGCCCTGATGGCATCAATACTGTTGGCGCCGGTTGCCGTCGCCTATGTCATGGATGCTGCTCCCGGCAAACCGCACCTTCCCGCAATCACGCTGCTTGGAGCGAGTTGCAGCTTCACGCCGTTGCGGCTGTTGTGGGAGCAAGGCGGGTCGATCGAGGCTGCCCTGGACCTGCTCAGCGATCCTTTCCGCTTGCTGCTCTCGTGGTCATGCTGCGGAGCTGGATGGATGCTGACGGAGCTCGCGCAACTGGCTGCACGTCTAGGCATGACGGCCAAGGACGCGAAACTGGTCAGGGACCTGCAACAGGAACGGGCAGAACTGGCAGAGGAATGGCTGGATGCCAAGCCTCTGCCGCCCTGATGAAGCAGCCTGCCAGATGGCAGGAAGGCAGCAATCTTATGCCGCCAGAGGTATAGCCAAGCGCTGCTCGACAACCTGCTGCTTCATCGACTTCTGCAACTTCTCGAATGCACGGACCTCGATCTGGCGCACCCGCTCACGCGAGATCGAGTATTGCTGCGAAAGCTCTTCCAGCGTCGTCGGATTATCCTTCAAACGACGCTCGATCAGGATGTGCCGCTCGCGCTCGTTCAGGGTCTTGAGCGCGTTCGACAGCAACGTCTTGCGGCCGGTCAGCTCCTCGCGGTCTGCAAGCTCAGCTTCCTGGCTCTGCCCTTCGTCCACGAGCCAATCCTGCCACTCGCCTTCGCTGTCAGCGCGAACGGGAGCGTTGAGGCTATGATCCGGCGCGGCCAGGCGCCGGTTCATGCTGACCACATCCTGCTCCGGCACCTGGAGCACGCGCGAAATCTTCGCCACTTGGTCGGGCTTGAGGTCGCCATCCTCAATGGCCTGCATCTGGCCCTTGAGCCGACGAAGGTTGAAGAACAGCTTCTTTTGCGCGGCTGTCGTGCCCATTTTCACCAGCGACCAACTATGCAGGATGTATTCCTGGATAGCTGCGCGAATCCACCACATGGCATAGGTCGCCAGGCGGAAGCCCCGGTCAGGGTCGAACCGCTTGACTGCCTGCATCATGCCGACGTTGCCTTCGCTGATCAGCTCGCCAACCGGCAAGCCATAACCGCGATAACCCATGGCGATCTTGGCAACCAAGCGCAGGTGCGACGTCACAAGCTTGTGCGCTGCATCCATGTCCTCGTTGTCCCGCCAAGCCTTGGACAGCGCCAGTTCTTCCTCCGGCGCCAGCATGGGGAACTTGCGTATCTCTTGCAGATAGCGTGAGAGGTTGCCCTCAGGCGCGACGTTGATCATAGCAGAGGCCATCAGTTTGGCTCCTTGTGTCCGGATGACGGACGCCCACCCAATACGGCGAAGGCTGATCCCAGTTTCAATTCCGGACAAGCGTTGACGCGATTGCGACACCTCACGTCCTAGCGACCGCCCCTCGTTAGGCAGCTTGCCGCTCGGATGGCGTCTTCCCGTTGCGCCGGCCGGTTGGTCTGTGAGCAAACCTATACCGGACCGCGTTGGTCCGGTCAAGGCAATTGCGCCGTTTCCACATCGCTCAAAGCGCTGAGAAGGGACTGGAAATCGGCGGGCAGCGGCGTCTCGAACCGCAGCGCTTCATGCGTGCGCGGATGGGTGAACCCCAGCACCGCGGCGTGCAAGGCCTGACGCGGGAAATCCAGCAACGGGCTGCGCCGGCTTGGCGGCAGGAGCCGGGCGGCGGCTGGGATTCGGCGGAGATAGACCGGATCGCCCACGAGCGGATGCCCCATGGTGGCGAGATGAACACGGATCTGATGCGTGCGGCCGGTGGCAAGGCGACACTCCACCAGCGCCACCGCTTCCCATGTCTTCTGCACCCGGTAGCGCGTCAGCGCTGCTTTCCCGCCGCGAGCCACCACGGCCATCCGCTTGCGTTCGCGCGGGTCACGCCCGATCGCTCCGGTGATCTCACCCTTTGAGGGCGAAGGCACGCCCCAGCACAGCGCCAGGTAGGACCGTTCCAGCGTCCGTGACGCGAACGCTGCGGCGAGCGCCGTCATCGCCATCTCTGACTTGGCGACGACCATGACGCCGGATGTGTCTTTGTCCAGGCGATGCACGATGCCGGGCCGCCGTTCACCGCCGATGCCTGGCAAAGCGTCCCCGCAGTGGGCGAGCAGGGCGTTCACCAACGTGCCGTCCAGATTGCCAGGCGCCGGGTGCACGACCAGGCCCGCAGGCTTGTCCAGCACCAGGAGGTCCGAGTCCTCGAACAGGATCGGCAGCGCCATGGATTGGGGAACAGGCTTGGCCGCCACGGACGGCGGCTCGCACAGGACATATTCCAAGCCGGGGCGCACGCTGAGCGCTGGATCAGTGGCGACGTTGCCGCTGACAGCAACGTGGCCTGCTTCGATAAGGCTCTTGACTCTGGACCTTGAAATCGTCCCGATCCGGGTCGCAAGGAAGCGGTCGAGGCGGAGACCCGCGTTTTCCACCCTGGCGACAACGCGCCAGGGGCCGTCCTCCAGGTCATTCATGCGCCATAGATAGTGCGCTTCTGCCGCCAAGGAGAGACGGATGCGAGCTTTGCTGACGGCGGTGATCGCGATGGGCATATTGATCGTGGCCATGGTCGTCACGCTTGCCACTGTGATAGCGCGCCGGCTGACGGCGCCGCCTTCCTTCGCAACTCAGGTCATAGAAGGGTCGCCTGGGACACGCATGCAGGCCATTTCGACCGCAGGAGACCGTTTGGCCGTGCTGCTGCAGGGCGGCGGCCCAGACCGGATCATCCTGCTCGACCCGCACTCAGGTCGAGTGGTTGGCCAGATTGGGTTGCCGCAATGAAGAAGTCCGAACTGCCAGAGAAGATTTGCGCCGCTTGCGGCCGTCCTTTCCAATGGCGGCGCAAATGGGCGCGGAGTTGGGATGAGGTGCGTTACTGCTCAGATGCTTGCCGCACTGGCCGCCGCGCCTCAGCGATCGCACAACAGACGAACCGGCAAAGCAAGCCTTAGTCCCTGATCAAGCAGTCGTAAAGACGGCATCCCAGCCAAACAAGATGAAGACAAGCGCAAGAAGGGCCAGGACCAAGACAACATATGGCAGCACGGTGCCTGACGGAATATTGCTTGGAGTGCTTAGGGATTGTGAGTGTTTCTGAGCCAATGCAAGCATGTTGACCGCCTTGGTCGACCATGCCCTACTTTAACGCTGAAATCATGACATGCAACAGGCAGGGCAGGCGGCCTTGGCTTGCCGCATTTGAAGCACGCCTTGGGGTTGGCGATCAGCAGCCTGGGGGTTGATGCCTGCAAGCTGTCGGCCATGGGATGTTGCGCAGCAGCAACTCCGACCGGACCTCATCCAAATTCCTCGCAAGGATATGGAGCACCGCTGTCCAGCCCGGTCCAGGATGAACGCGGGAACGCTGGCCGACGAACACCTCCAGGTCTTCCAAATGCCGGCATGCCGCGATCAGGTCGTCCAGGTCCACCTGCTCCGAGACGTTTGCCATCTTGCCCTCGATATCGCCCAGGCAAGCATGGTTGCGGCCTGTGCGTGGGTCCGACCACATCCAACAATTTCCTGCAACCGCCGCATTTGCCCAGTCCAGGAACGCCTCAGCTGGTGCCGGTGAACCCAACGAGAACCGCTTCTGGAGAGGTCCAGTGAAACCTGTGCGCGGGCCGCTTGATCTGATCGGGATTGCCCCGGATTGGCACCCTGCCTGGCTTTGAACCTGCCCAGACTGAACGACTGGAAGGACAGCCAAATGTGCGCTACGGCACCCAGCCCTGCAAATCCGAGGTTCTGACTTTGTGTCAGACGAATTTGAAGGGATGAGCTTCAACCGAAGCAGCATTCAGAGCACGGTTCATGGTTGCTCGTTCGGGCTGTGAAGACTTGGAGCGGGCGAAGGGATTCGAACCCTCGACCCCAACCTTGGCAAGGTTGTGCTCTACCCCTGAGCTACGCCCGCGCTCCGGCGCAGGGTGGTAAGCGGGTTCGCGCGCTATTGCAAGCGCGCGAAAGGCTGGACGCTCGTGCGGTGGGGCGGCATGGTCCCGGTGCAGGCAGCCAGGCGCGCTTGCGGGCCATCGTGGCGGCTACATCTAACCAAATGACGGCGGCTGCTGACCGCCGTAGAGGGAACCAGGCATGGACTCGATCATCGGCCAACCAGCCCAAGGCACTCAAGCGCTGGGGCCGCAAGCCGTGGCAAGCATCATGGACGCCGACCAAACGACCTTTGTGCGGGATGTCATCGAGGCGTCCCGCACCGTTCCTGTGCTGGTTGATTTCTGGGCCACCTGGTGCGGCCCGTGCAAGCAGCTGACGCCCACGCTGGAGCGTGTGGTGACAGCCGCAGCCGGGCGCGTGCGCCTGGTCAAGGTCGATGTGGACAAGAACCGCGCCCTGGTTGAGCAGCTGGCCCGCATCGGCCTGCCCATGCAGTCGATTCCGACGGTGGCCGCGTTTTGGCAAGGCCAGATCGCCGATGTCTTCCAGGGCGCGCTGCCGGAAAGCGAGGTCAAGCGCTTCGTTGAGCAGCTGCTCAAGCTGGCCGGCGGCGCCATGCCGGCGGCGGAGCTGCTGGCGGAGGCGCAAGCCGCGCTGGAGGACGGGCAGCCGCAGGAGGCAGGCGAGCTGTTCAGCGCCGTGCTGGACAGTGAGCCGGAAAGCCCGGCGGCTTGGGGAGGGCTGGTCCGTGCCTTGACCGCCCTCGATCAACCGGAGCAGGCGCACGAGGCCCTGGCGCGCGTGCCGCCCAAGATTGCCGACCACGCCGACGTGGCCGGCGCCCGCAGCGCGCTGGCGTTGTTCGAGGAGGGACGGGAGGCCGCGGCCGGACTGACGGCGCTGCAGCGCCGGGTCGCGGCCAACCCGGCGGACAACGAGGCGCAGTATGAACTTGCGACGGCACTGAACGCGGTAGGCGAGCGGGACCAGGCAGCGGCCACGTTGCTGGACATCGTGCGGCGGGACCGCAGCTGGGGCGAGGACGCCGCCCGCCTGCAACTGCTCAAGTTCTTTGAGGCCTGGGGCCACGCTGATCCGGCGACGCTGGCCGCGCGGCGCAAGCTGTCTGCCATGCTGTTCAGCTGATCATGGACGGGCTGCACCCTGAACCAGGTGGGATGCCAAGGCTGCTGCCGGTGTTCCCGCTCGCCGGCGCCTTGCTGTTGCCCCATGGCAAGCTGCCGCTCAACATCTTCGAGCCGCGCTACAAAGCCATGGTCGAGGACGCCTTGGCCGATCATCGCATGATCGGGATGATCCAGCCCGACGGCAGCATGCCGGGCGCGGACGGCGCTCCTGCCCTGTTCGGCATTGGCTGTGCCGGACGGCTGTCCTCGTTCAGCGAGACGGACGACGGCCGCTATCTCATAGCCTTGTCCGGGATCACCCGGTTCGACGTGAAGGCGGAACTGGAGATGCGCCGGGGTTATCGCCGGGTCACAGCCGACTATTCCCGATTCACGGCCGATCTGGACCCGCCGCCGGACCATTTGCCGCAGCGCGGGGCCTTGCTGACGGCCTTGCGCGCGTATTTCACCGCCAACGGGTTCGAGGCGAAGTGGGACGCGATCGACGAGATGATGGACGACGAGCTGGTCACCACCCTCAGCATGATCTGCCCGTTCGACCCGGTGGAGCGGCAAGCGTTGCTGGAAGCGGATGATGCGTTCGCCCGGGCGACGACGCTCACCACGCTGCTGCAGATGGGCGCGCACCCGGGCCAGCAGGGTGACGGGAGGCCGCTGAGTTGAGCGGCACGGGCGCCATTCCGGTTGAGGTCGATCCGCGTTTGCTTGAAATCCTGGTGTGCCCAGTCACAAAAGGTCCCTTGCAGTATGATCGGGCAGCAGGCGAGTTGCTCAGCAGCGCCGCTGGCTTGGCCTACCCGGTGCGCGACGGCATCCCTATCATGCTGCCGGACGAAGCCCGGGTCCTGGATTGACAAACGCTGGAGCGACAGGTGTGGCGGCCCCCACGGAGATCAGGGTCCGCCGCGCGACGCGCCGGCTCGAAGTGGATTTCGCTGACGGCCAGCGTTTCAGCTACCCGGCGGAGTACCTGCGGGTCCTCAGCCCCAGCGCCGAGGTGCAGGGCCACTCGCCTGCCGAGCGGGTGATGGTGCCGGGCAAGCGGAACGTGAGCATCCGCATGGTCGAGCCGATCGGGCATTACGCCATCCGGATCAGCTTCGACGACGGCCACGACACGGGAATCTTCACCTGGCCTTACCTGTTGGAACTCGGCGAGCAGCAGGAGGCGCGCTGGGAAGCCTACCTGGCCGAACTGCAGGTCAAGGGGTTCAGCCGGGACCCGGCACCCGCACGGCGGTGAGGCCGGCAGCCAGGAGAGCGCACAAATCGGTCAATGCCAGCGCGATGCACCCCTCCGTGGCGGCGTAGTCTGGCCGGGCCACGTGAAGGAAGATGGCTGAGCCAGCGCCGCGCTTCACTGGCGCATCGTTCCAGCCAAGCACGCCCACCACGTCGTAAAGGCCATCAGGTCGCCAGAGCGCCTCGTGCCGGCCCGGGTAAGGAGTTCGCACCGGGCGGTTGTAGGCTGGGTCAGCCGGGTCGTCGCACCAGCCGTCGGCGGGACCGATGGGCTCGATAGCCACGGTGGTGCGCGGAGCTGGGCCGCGGTCAGCGCGGAACAGCACGCGGCGGAGCGGCATCAGGCCGGCGGGGGTGGCGCCGTCGCCCTCCTGCTTGTGGAGCCGCACGCCGCCGCGCCCCAGGCAGCAGCGCCACTGCGCGCCGCCGAGCTGGATGAGGCCGCCCGAGACCGCCGCTTCCATCAGGCTGGCCTGTCCCTCATCCCGGCAGGTGGCCGAGCCGGGTCGCCTTGGTTTGCAGGTACCGGTCGTTCACGCCGTTGGCCGCGAACAGCAGGCTTTCCCGCCCAGCCACGTCGATGCCGTGGGCGGACAGGGCCGCCAGCTTCTCCGGGTTGTTGGTCAGCAGCCGGACGCGGGCCAGTCCCAGTTGACGCAGCATGGCGGCGGCGACCAAGAAGTCCCGCTCGTCGGCCGCGAAGCCGAGCGCGCGGTTGGCATCCAGCGTGTCCAGGCCGCGGTCCTGCAAGGCGTAGGCGCGCAGCTTGTTGGGCAGGCCGATGCCGCGCCCTTCCTGTGCCAGGTAGAGCAGCGCGCCCGCGCCTTCCGCTGCCATGCGCCGGATGGCGCCGCGCAGCTGCGGCCCGCAATCGCAACGCAGGCTGCCCAGCAGGTCGCCGGTGAAGCATTCGGAGTGGATGCGGACCAGGGGGGCCGCCGCTGCCTCCGGCCGGCCGACCAGGATGGCATACTGATCCGTGCCCGTCCCTGGTGCGCGGAAGGCGACCACGCGGGCGTCGGCCACGTCCTCCAGCGGAACGGCTGCCTCGCTCACCTTCACCACGGCAGCGGCGCTGAGGGCCGCGTGGCCCAGAACGTCCCCAGGTGCGACGCCGACCCGGCCCGGAGCGGCGGCGACCAGGACGGCAGGCAGCAGCCGGGCGAGGATGGCCAGCTCGAGCGCCGCCGCCGCTCCCTCCGGCAAGGCTGCCAACGGCGGAAGCTGGCCTGCCAGGCCGAATGTTGGGTCCGCCAGCGCGCGCAGCGCATGGAGGCTCAGCCCATCCCCCCTGAACGCTGCGGCAGCGGCAGACGGCGAAAGCCCTGTCAGCAGCGCCGCCGCCCGTGACGGAGACAGCAGCAAGGTGGTTCGCCCGCGCGCCATCCGCGTCAAGGCTGCGCGCCCTGCCTCGTCCAAGGTCTCGACAGCGACCATGGCCAGCGGAACCGCAGCGCCCAGCAGGGCCGGCATGCCTCGGCGCAAGGCCGAAACGGCAGACTCGACAGCGTGAAGCCGCTGCGTGGACGTGAGGATGGGGGCAGGATGATCGGGCATGCTCAACCGAAACTGGTCTTGTAGTAAGTCGCCCGAAAGCGAGCATCAAGTTGGCATATGGGCGGAAGGACCCTGGCGCAGCCTAGCTGATCACGAAAATGTGTGGAACCATGGCGAGTCCCCTGCCGTTTGCCGGGCAGGTAATCGCGTTGTGATGCCGAACCGAACAGTGTCACGAGATGTTGGTTAGGCCAGTGAGCTTGTCCCTGGGTGGAGCGGCGATTGCTGCCCGCGGCATTGACGGCAACGAGCAAAGGAATTCGCTGATGGCGGGCGAGCGCCCAATCCTGATCGTGGACGATGACTTGTCGCTCCGCGAAACCCTGGTGGAACAACTGCAGTTCGACGGGGAGTTCTTGGCGGAGGAGGCTGGCTCCATTGGCGAGGCGGAAGGCAAGGTGACGGCCAAGGACTCGCGCTTCGATGCGGTGATCCTGGATGTCGGCTTGCCGGACGGGGATGGGCGCGACCTGTGCGCCAGCCTGCGCCGCCAAGGCATGCGCATGCCGATCATCATGCTGACCGGCTCGGACGACGAGGCGGACGTGGTGCGCGGCCTCGATTCCGGCGCCAACGACTACATCTCCAAGCCATTCCGGCTGGCTGAGCTGCTGGCCCGGCTGCGCGCGCAGCTCCGCATTTTTGAGAACAGCGAGGATGCCGTTTTCACCATCGGGCCGTACACCTTCCGCCCGTCCGCCAAGCTGCTGCAAGAGCCGGTGAGAAATCGGCGCATCCGGTTGACGGAGAAAGAAGCGGCGATCCTGAAGTTCCTGTACCGGGCCGGCACCAAGCCGGTGGCGCGGCAGGTGCTCCTGAACGAGGTCTGGGGCTACAACGCCGCCGTCACGACCCACACGCTGGAAACGCACATCTACCGGCTGCGCCAGAAGATCGAGCCGGATCCCGGCAACGCGCGGCTGCTGGTGACGGAGGGGGGCGGCTATCGGCTGGACCCGCAAGGCGTGCCGCCGATGTCGTGAAAGCCCCTTCTCCGCTGGCGGGAGCTGGGGTGAGGGATGCCGCGCAGGAAAGCACGGATGCGCTGCCCTTCTCGCCCCGGCGCTCCTCGGCAAGGGCAGAAAGGCAGAAGGCAGCTCAGCCACTGGTGACGAACCGTTCCAGCCAGTGGATGTCGTACTCCCCGGCGTTGAACGCCGGGTCAGCGGCGATGCGCTGATGCAGCGGGATCGTGGTTTTGATCCCAGACACCGCAAACTCCTCCAACGCACGGCGCAGGCGGGCCAATGCGCCGACGCGGTCCGGCGCGTGAACGATCAGCTTGGCGACCATGCTGTCGTAATGCGGCGGCACCACGCAGCCGGCGTACAGCGCCGAGTCCACCCGCACCCCCAGGCCGCCCGGCGCGTGGAACACGTCCACCCGGCCCGGCGTCGGCATGAACGTTTCCGGGTCCTCCGCCGTCACCCGCACCTCGATGGCATGGCCACTGAACTGGATGTCAGCCTGCCCGTAGCCGAGCGGTTCGCCCGATGCCACGCGCAGCTGCTCCCGCACCAGGTCGATGCCGGTGACCATCTCCGTCACCGGGTGCTCGACTTGCAGGCGGGTGTTCATCTCGATGAAGGCGAACTGCCCGTCCTGGTAAAGGAACTCCAGCGTGCCGGCGTTGCGGTAGCCCAGCTTGGCCAGCCCAGCCGTGACGGTGGCGCCCAGCGCGTCCCGCGCCGCGGCCGTCAGCGCGGGGGAGCCGGCCTCCTCCAGCAGCTTCTGGTGGCGGCGCTGAAGGGAGCAGTCCCGCTCGCCCAGGTGCACCACGGCGCCGTGCGAGTCGGCCAGCACCTGCAATTCTATGTGGCGGGGACGGTCCAGGTACTTCTCGATGTAGACCGCGTCGTTGCCGAACGCCGCCCGCGCCTCCGCCCGCGCCACCCGCCAGGCCTCAGCCAGCTCGTCCGCCGCGTGCGCCACCTTCATGCCGCGCCCGCCGCCGCCGGCCGCCGCCTTGATCAGCACGGGATAGCCGATGCGGTCCGCGACGGACGCCGCCTCCACCAGGTCCGCCACGGCGCCGTCGCTGCCGGGCACCAGCGGCACGCCGAGCGAGGCCATGGCGGCCTTGGCGGTGATCTTGTCCCCCATCATGCGGATGTGCGCGGCGGAGGGGCCGATGAAGGTGATCCCGTGGTCCTCCACCATCTCCGCGAACCCGGCGTTCTCCGACAGGAAACCGTAGCCCGGATGGATCGCGTCCGCCCCGGTGATGCTGGCCGCCGTCAGGATGGCGGGGATGTTGAGGTAGCTGTCCTTCGCCGCCGCCGGGCCGATGCACACGCTCTCGTCAGCCAGGCGCACGTGCATGGCCTGCGCGTCCGCCGTGGAATGCACGGCAACGGTGGGGATGCCCTGCTCGCGGCAGGCGCGTTGGATGCGCAGCGCGATCTCGCCGCGGTTGGCGATCAGAACCTTGCCGAACACTACTCCACCACGACCAGCGCCTCGCCGTACTCCACCGGCTGGCCGGAGGTGACGAGGATGCGGGTGACGGTGCCGGCGCGGACGGCCTTGATCTGGTTGAACGTCTTCATGGCCTCGATCAGCAGCAGCGTTTGCCCCGCCGCCACCGCCTGGCCCGGCGTCACGAACGGCGCCATGCCGGGTTCGGCAGACAGGTAGGCGACGCCGACCATGGGGCTGGTGACGGCGCCGGGGTGCTCCGCCGGGTCGAGCGCTGCGGGCGGGGCAGCGACGGCCGCCACCGGGGCGGGCGCCGCCACCGTTGCCGCCACGGCCATCGCAGGCGCACGCACGACGCGGATGCGGCTGTCACCGTCCGAAACCTCGATCTCCGTCAGCCCGGTCTCGGCCAGTATCTCGGCGAGCGCGCGGATTTCCACCGTGTCGATGGGCGACCGGCTCATCCCGCGTCCGTTTGCAGAAGGTTTGCCATGGCGGTCAGCGCGAGGCCGTAGCCGATGATGCCCAGGCCGCAGATCACGCCCACTGCCACGCGCGAGATGCAGGAGCGCTGCCTGAACTCCTCCCGGCGGTGGATATTGGTCAGATGCACCTCGATCACCGGCAGTTCGCTGGCCAGCAATGCATCCATCAGGGCGATGGACGTGGTGGTGTAGCCGGCCGGGTTGATGACAACCCCAGCGGCGCGCCCACGGAATTCCTGTACCCAAGACACCAGTTCGCCCTCGTGGTTGGACTGCCGGAAGTCGATGGCCAAGCCGAGGCCTTCCGCTGTCTCAGCGCACAATGCTTCCACGTCGTCCAGCGTTTCGCTGCCGTACAGCTCAGGCTGGCGCAGCCCGAGCATGTTCATGTTCGGCCCATTTAGCACGGCGACCAGGGGCAGTGGACCCGGAAGAACTGATGCAGCCATCCCCCGCGCCTACCATGCAAGCCCTGCTTCCGTCCAATGCGCACAGCGCCGGGTTGAGCCAGAAGCGCGGCAGGCCCATTAAGGGACCATGCCTGGAACCCTGACGCTGACATTGAACGGCGAGCCGCGGCAGTTCGCGGCGCCCGTGACGGTGGCCGGGCTGCTGGCGCAGCTAGGGATTGACGTGCGGAAGGTGGCAGTCGAGCGGAACGAGGCCATCGTGTCCCGCTCGCTGTACGGGGCCACCGAGCTTGCCAGCGGGGACGCGCTGGAGATCGTGCATTTTATCGGAGGTGGGTGACCGTGGACACCATCGTGACGGCGCAGCCTGACAACTGGACGGTCGCAGGCCGGAGCTTCCGCTCCCGCCTGGTGGTCGGCACCGGCAAGTACCGCAGCCTGGAGGAGACGGCGGCGGCCATCGAGGCGTCCGGCGCCGAGATGGTGACGGTCGCGGTGCGCCGGGTGAACCTGTCGGACCCGGGCGCGCCGATGCTGCAAGACCATGTGGACCCCAAGCGCATCACCTACTTGCCGAACACCGCCGGCTGCCACACCGCCAACGACGCCGTGCGCACCTTGCGCCTGGCGCGGGAGGCCGGGGGCTGGAACCTGGTCAAGCTGGAAGTGCTCGGGCCGCCGCCGCACCTGTATCCAGACATGGCGGGGACCTTCGAGGCGGCGGCGGCGCTGATCAAGGATGGGTTCGAGGTGATGGTGTACTGCGCCGACGACCCGGTCGCGGCCAAGCGGCTGGAGGACATGGGCTGCGTCGCCATCATGCCGCTCGGCGCGCCGATCGGCTCCGGCCTCGGGCTGCAGAACCCGGCGATGCTGGCCATGCTGATCGAGCAGGCGGGCGTGCCGGTGCTGGTGGATGCCGGCGTCGGCACCGCGTCGGATGCGGCGGCTGCCATGGAATTGGGCTGCGACGCCGTGCTGCTGAACTCCGCCATCGCCCATGCCGGCGACCCGGTGCTGATGGCGCGGGCCATGAAGGCCGGGGTGGAAGCCGGACGCCTGGCCCACCTGGCAGGACGCATGCCACGTCGGATGGCAGCCGATCCGTCAAGCCCGCTGACCGGGCTGATTCGTTAGGCTGCGGCCAGCCTTCGAGCGGCGAATGCAATCACGATTTTCGTGAGCGTGGTGGTCCGGCCACGCCCTGTGTTGCCGTTCAGTAACTCCGGCGCGCGATGCGCGATGTCTTGGCGAATATTCGGCTGGGTCAGGCCAGCGGGCCGCCGCGCAAGTTCAAGCGCCGGTGGAAACTGAAATTCACAGGCAACCACCTGCTGAGCTTGCCTGGTAAAAAACCTATAAACGTCTGCGCTCTGGGCCAGCTTTGTTGTCTGCACAGCACAGTTTGAGGCAAGCGGCAGACGATCCGCAACGGCTTCGAACAAGTTGCCGCTTGCGCCAGTCACTATCGGCAGGCTGACTGGCCCTGCCATCTGTCCCCGGTGGTGAAGGAGCTTTGCTGCATGTCTTTCAAAACTTTGTTGCTGCCAGCCTTTGCCCTGGCCGTGTTCGGGCCTGCCGCGGTTGGAGCGCAAAGCGTGGGGATCGCGTCATGGTACGGAGCGCGCCATGACGGGCTGCGGACCAGCAGCGGCGCTCTGTTCGACCAGGACGGCATGACGGCCGCGAGCCGCAGCATCCCGCTCGGCAGCCGGGTGCGGGTGACGATGCACGAGACGGGCCGCTCCGTCGTTGTGCTGGTCAACGACCGGATGGGCGGGCGCAGCGCCATCATTGACTTGGCCAAAGGAGCTGCGCGCGAGATCGGCCTGCTCGGACGTGGGCGTGGAACGGTGTCGATCGACTTGGCGGACAGCGAGCCGGTCGAGATCGCGGAAGCAGAGGACGATGCGTCCGATGTGCCGGAAACCGCGCCGCGCCGCCGCAGATCGCGCCGAGCGAGGGTCCGGCTGGCTTCCTGCTGCCACGGGGGCGCATTGGCCCTCACCCGCCGCGCTGGGCAGATGCATGCAGCGCAGGTCCGCACAGCGCAGATGCACGCGGCGCGCCACCAGGCCTGAGACACGCCTGCCCTCGAACAGCCTGTCCTTACAACCTCTTAACCAACCTTCGCTTTTCTTGGGCCAAGCCGATATTTCCGCTTGCGCCCACCCCCTCAGGGTCCTATCTGCGCATCCCACGCAGCAACGCACGTGCCTCTGGCCTTCGGGTTACGCAACGACGTCAAGCGTTCTGGCAATCGACTTCCTACCGCTGGTTCGTTCGACCGTTTCGTCAACTCCCGCTCCACCGCCGTGACAGGTGGGCGGCAATCAGAAGGCTCAGTGCGATGACCCCCAAGATCGCGCAGTTCCTGGCCGACTCGCGTCCGGCCACTCCTTGCCTCGTCCTCGACGTGGACCGGGTGGAGGAGAACTACCGTGCGATCAGCCACGCCCTGCCGCTGGCCCGCATCTACTACGCCGTGAAGGCGAACCCGGCCGCCCCCATCCTGGAGCGGCTGGTGGGCTTGGGCAGCGCGTTCGACGCCGCCTCCTACGAGGAGATCGCCATGTGCATCGGCGCAGGCGCCGCTCCCGCCGCGATCTCCTTCGGCAACACGATCAAGAAGGTTTCCGCCATCCAGCGCGCCCATGCCGCGGGGATCAGCATGTTCGCCTTCGACTCGATCGAGGAGCTGGAAAAGCTGGCTGAGCACGCGCCCGGCAGCCGGGTGTATTGCCGCTTGCTGGTGGAGAACAAGGGGGCCGACTGGCCGCTGTCCCGCAAGTTCGGCACCACGGTTGAGTGCGCGCGGGAGCTGATGGTCCGCGCGGGCCAGATGGGCCTCGACCCATACGGCCTCTCGTTCCATGTCGGCAGCCAGCAGATGGATACGGCCGCCTACGAGGTCGCGATCGGTCGGGTGGCGATGCTGTTCACCGACCTGGCGGATGCCGGGGTGAACTTGCGCATGGTCAACCTGGGCGGCGGCTTCCCGGTGCGTTACCGCGACGAGGTGCCGACGGTGGACCGGTTCGCCCAGGCGATCATGCATGCCATGACCGAGCATTTCGGCAACGACCTGCCGGAAATCCTGGTCGAGCCTGGGCGCAGCATGGTCGGCGACGCGGGCGTCGTGCATTCAGAGGTGGTGCTGGTCAGCCGCCGCATTCCCGGCGACCCGACCCGTTGGGTGTACCTCGACATCGGCCGCTTCGGCGGGCTGGCCGAGACGGAAGGCGAGTCGATCAAGTATCGCATCCAGACGGCGCATGACGGCGAGCCAACCGGCCCGGTGTGCATCGCTGGCCCCACCTGCGACGGCGCCGACATCCTCTATGAGCGCAGCAACTACCGCCTGCCGCTCTCGCTCACCCATGGCGAGACGGTCGACCTGATGTCTGCCGGCGCCTACGTGACGACCTACGCCAGCCAGCGCTTCAACGGCTTCGCGCCGCTGGCGGAGCACTACATCTAAGGCGATGGCGCGCTACGAACTCTACTACTGGCCCCATATCCAGGGCCGTGGCGAGTTCGTCCGCCTGGCCCTGGAAGCAACCGGCACGCCCTACCGGGACGTGGCGCGCGAGGACGGGGCAGCCGCCGTGACCCGGCGCATGGCGCAAGGCCCCTTCCCGCCTTTCGCGCCGCCGTTCCTGGTCGACGGCCCGCTGGTCGTGGCGCAGGCAGCGGCCATCCTGCACCATCTAGGTCCGGCGCTCGGGCTGGGGCCGCAGGACGAGCGCGGGCGGCTGTGGTGCCACCAAGTCCAGCTCACCATTACCGACCTGGTGGCCGAGGCGCACGACACGCATCACCCGATCGGTCCGATGCTGCACTACGAGGACCAGAAGCCCGAGGCGCTGCGCCGGGCCAGGCAGTTCACGGCGGAGCGGATGCCCAAGTACCTGGGCTGGCTGGAAACCGTCGCAGCCCGCAACCCGGCAGGACCAGGCTGGCTCGTCGGCGACAGGCTGAGCGCTGCGGACTTGTCCGTGTTCCAGGTGCTGGAAGGCTTGCATCACGCCTTCCCGAAGGCCGCAGGGGCGTTCAAGGCCAGCTGCCCGCTCCTGCACGCCATCCGCAGGCAGGTGGCGGCTGTTCCGGCCGTCGCGGCCTACCTGGCCTCGGACCGACGCATCCCGTTCAACCAACAGGGCGTGTTCCGGCGTTACCCCGAGCTGGATTCGTAGCTGCCGCCTCAAGCCCGCCGTTTGACCCGGCACCCCCACGTTCCTAGCTTCCGCCCGCACCATGGACACGCCCCCCTTC
>CAXTNC010000032.1:0-21547 GCA_964245495.1 uncultured Acetobacteraceae bacterium | reverse complement strand
GGGTGGGCGTGCCGAAGGAGTACCGCACGCCGGCCAGGATGCTGTGGTTGAAATCGTCCGTGGCGAACTTCTGCTTCGTCCCAATGGCGACGCGAGGGGCGAAATACTGCTCCTTGATGGAACGGCCGCCGATCTCGCCCATGAAGCGGTACTCGGCGGTGAGCGACAGGCCGGGCGTCAAGCCGTCGAGCGGGAACGCCACGCCGGCGATCCCTTGCACGGCAGCGTTGTCGTTTTGGCCAGTGCTGCGCAGGAACTGCGCTGTGGTGCCGTTGGGGTTGACCGTGGTGACGTGCAGGTTGTTGTACTGGTTGTGGATGTACCCGCCGCCAACTCCGATGTACGGGTTCACGGGAGAGTCGATGCCGTACGACCTGAGCGGCACGTCATACAGGACGTTGACGAAGGCCCCGTACTTGTTCTCTTCGCCGCCGGTGGACGTGGGCTGCAGGAAGCCGGCGCCGCCGTTCTTCAGCCGGTTGATCCGGTTGGAGTAGTACGCGCCCTGCAACTCGATGCGGAAGCCGGTCAGGAACGCGAGGTCCGGGAGGCCCACCTGCTCCACCAACCGGCCGAGGCCGTATCCGACGCTGCCGACCACGACCGGGCCGGCGTCGAAGCGGTAGTCCGTGCCGCGGCCGAAGTTGGCCGGGCCGTTGCTGATGCGGCGCACCGCCTCCGTCTGGAGGATGTTGCCGCCGGCGCCGGCGCCGATGTAGAGGCCATCGGCCGGCTGGGCCTGGGCCACCGGCGCGGCCAGGATGGCTGCAGGCACGGCCAGGACGGTCGCGGCCAGCAGCGCGTTGCGGAGCTTCATTCTTTCTCTCCTCAAGACATTACCTGCG
Source organism: uncultured Acetobacteraceae bacterium (assembly GCA_964245495.1). Taxonomy (GTDB): domain Bacteria; phylum Pseudomonadota; class Alphaproteobacteria; order Acetobacterales; family Acetobacteraceae; genus LMUY01. The sequence goes on along the minus strand of CAXTNC010000032.1, from coordinate 20,702 downwards.
CTCGCGCGCAGCCACCCGCACGATGGTCGAGGACTCGCCCCACCGGCTCTCGGTGAAGGCACATTACCACTGCAACTCGCTGCCGGGAGGGTACTGTGGCTAATTCTGCAATATTGTGGCAAAGCGGCAACAAGTGTCGACGAGATCAAGCAACAGTGAACGACTGATTGAAAACCGGCTCAGACGATCTTGCCGCTGAACGGCGGCAGGTAGTCGGGCGCCTCGAACTCCAGCACCCAAAGATCCGGGTCGAAGCCGCACTGCCGCGCCACGTACGCGTCTGCTGCCGCTTCCGTCACAGGCGCTTCTCCGGTACCGCGCAGCCAGGCAGCCTCGCCTTCTCCCGCACGCACCTGGGACAGCACGACCAGCCCCTCCCGTCCCCGCAGCACCACCAGCACGCCGCCCGCATCCGGGTCGCCGCTGCGCACCACCACGCCGGCGCGCGCAGCCCCCTGCCCCAGGCGCAGCGCCATCTGCACCCACAGCTTGGCCTTGACCCGCGCCTCGGACACTCAGCGCGCCTTCATACTGTCAGCACGGTGGAGCCGGTGGTGCGCCGGGCTTCCAGGTCCCCGTGCGCGCGGGCGGCATCCGCCAGCGAATAGCTCTGGTTGACCACGATGCGCACGGCGCCGGAAGCCACGACCGCGAACAGGTCGGCCGCCATCGCTTCCAAGTCGGCGCGCTTGGCCGCGAAGGTGGCCAGCGTGGGCCGGGTCAGGTAAAAAGAGCCTTTCACCAGGATATTGGGGTCGATCGGCTCCACCGCGCCGGAAGCCTGGCCGAACAGAACCAGGGTGCCGTTCGTGCGCAGGCAGGCCAGCGAACGGTGGAACGTGTCGCGGCCGATGCTGTCGTACACGGCCGGCACGCCCTCGCCGCCGGTCAGTTCCATGGTGCGCGCCACGAAATCCGTTTCGCCCAGCACGAGAGGATGATCGCAGCCATGCGCCCGGGCCAGTTCGGCCTTGGCCGGCGTGGACACGGTGCCGATCACCGTTGCGCCGAGCGAATGCGCCCATTGGCACAGGATCAGCCCCACCCCGCCGGCCGCGGCGTGGGCCAGGATGGTGTCGCCGCGCTGCACCTTGTAGCTGCGGCGGAGCAGGTACTGCACCGTCATGCCTTGCAGCATCATCGCCGCCGCCATGCGGTCGTCTATGGCGTTGGGCAGCAGCACCAACCGGTCGGCCGCGATCAGCCGGCGCTCGGCGTAGGCGCCGATCGGCCCGGCATACGCCGCCCGGTTTCCAACCGCGACGCCGGTGACGCCTTCGCCCAGCGTCTCCACCACGCCGGCGCCCTCCGAGCCGGGCACGAACGGCATGGTTTGCGGGTACAGCCCGGTGCGCTGGTACACGTCGATGTAGTTCAGCCCCACCGCCGTATGGCGCAGCAGCACCTGGTCGGGGCTGGGCGCGGGCAGGTCGTACTCCTCCCAGCGCATCGCCTCCGGGCCACCGTACTCGTGCACCCTCATGCCGTGCGTCCTCATGGCCGTCCCTTCTTGAAGGAGTTAGCGCGCCAGCCCGCCCGCGCGTTCCACGAACCCGGCAACGGCAGCCACGCCCTCCCCCGCCCGGATATTGGTGAACACGAACGGCCGCTCGCCGCGCATCCGCCGGCTGTCGCGATCCATCACCTCCAGGCTGGCGCCGACGTGGGGGGCGAGGTCGGTCTTGTTGATGACCAGCAGGTCGGAGCGGGTGATGCCGGGTCCGCCCTTGCGGGGGATCTTGTCGCCGGCGGACACGTCGATGACGTAAAGGGTGAGGTCGGCCAGTTCCGGGCTGAAGGTGGCGGCCAGGTTGTCGCCGCCGCTCTCGATCAGGATCAGGTCCAGCGCGGGGAAGCGCCGCCGCAGTTCGGCCACGCCGGCGAGGTTGATGCTGGCGTCCTCGCGGATGGCGGTGTGCGGGCAGCCGCCGGTCTCGATGCCGAGGATGCGCTCCGGCGCCAGCGACCCGGCGCGGGTGAGGAACTCGGCATCCTCCTTGGTGTAGATGTCGTTGGTGATGGCGGCGATGTCGTAGCGCGGCGACAGCGCCCGGCACAGCGCGTCCATCAGCGCCGTCTTGCCGGAGCCGACCGGGCCGCCGACGCCTACGCGGAGCGGGCCATGTTCGCTGGTCATGTGCGGAACAGCCTCGTGTACTGGGTTTCGTGGCGCATGGAGGCGATGTCGGAGCGGAAGCACGCGCCGCCGATGTCGTCCAGCGTGGCGTGCGCCGTGCTGGCCGCCACGGCGGCGATGGTGGGCGCCAGGCCGGCCAGGATGCGCAGCCCGGCGGTCTGGCCGAGGGGCACGAGGCGCACGGCGGCGGAGACGAGGTTGGCCGTGAAGGCGTGCAGCAGGCCGAGGGCGGCGTCGTCCTCCGGCACGGCGTGGGCGGCGGCGAGCGCGCCGAGGGCGACGGGGTAGGCGACTTGGCCCGGTTGCGCGGCCAGCAAGGGTGCGCCCCAGACTTTGGACGCGAGGGCGAAGGCGGTGCCTTGGGCCAGCGACTCCAAGCGGCGTTCGGCGCTGGGCTGGGACGCAGCTGTGATGCTTGCCACTGCCGCCAAATCCGCGGAGGTGCGGCAACGGTGGGCATGGCGCAGCAGAATCGGGTCTGTCCAGCCCGGCCCGTGGTTCAGCAAGTCCGCCAGCCAACCGGCCGCGCTCGCCTCGTCGCGCACGTCCCCCACATCGACGGCCCATTCCAGCCCATGACTATAGGCGTAGCCTCCAGTTGGGAATGCTGGGGAAAGCCAGGTAAGCAGAAGTGATAAATCAGATGTCACGCAAATCCCAACCAGTTTCGGCGAGTAACAAGAGAGACGCCTATAGATGCTGCCATTATACTTGCAGCAGGATCATAGTCTGGAACGAATGCTGATAGATTTATCTGCCGAAGATTGGAGCTAGCGCCAGATAACACAATTTGATATATAGCTACCCATGGTAGACCAAAGATAACTCCTAAGACGACACGACTGTAAATAGAAGAACTTAGTCTCCTGCCAAACTTTCTTAACAACACATAAGTTAGAGATATAGGCGCAGCTCCCATGAGGAAAGCGAGGGGAACAGCGAAAATCATTTGTGTAGTAACCTCAATAGGAAACAAGATTAATGATGATTGCAGAGGAGAACGGATGGCAGAGGGTAAGAAAAAAGCAATTGCCCCTAAGTAGCCGCTTACCAGAACGCCTACAAATAAGGTAAGCGCCCAGCCTTCCCAAAATGAGAGCGGGCGCGCTGGCACCTTACTCGCCGTCATGGCCATGCCCCCCGGCATATGCCCCGCCTTCCGGGTCAAACGGCGCATCCAGCGCTTCCGCATGCCCGCCCAGCCCGCGCACCATGTCGGCGATCACGTGGTCCGCCCGGATGCGGATGCGCTCGCCCAGCAGTTGCACCGGCAGATGCCGGTTGCCGAGGTGCCAGGCGATGCGCACCAGTTCCGCGGCGCCGTGGGCGTGGATGTCCAGCACCGGCTCCGGCCGGGCCACCACGCGGATGATGCGGCCGTCATCGGCCTGCAACGCGTCCCCGTCGCGCAGCCGCACCGCCTGCGGCAGGTCGAGCAGGATGTCCTCGCCCGCTTCCGTCGGCAGCACGACCCGGCGGCGGTGGCGGCGGTCGAAGTCGATCAGCACCCGGTCGTCCTCCAGGGCGTCGTTCCAGGCGCCGGCAGGAAGGATTTTGGCGGCGCGCAGCATCAGCGCCGGGTCTCGAAGGGCGGGATGCCGAGCCTGGCAGCCCAGTAGCCCGGCTTCGGCGCTTCATAGATCGACGCATCGAGCGCGTCTGCCAGCGCGCGGACCTGGGCAGGCGTGAAGACGTCCGCCTTGTCCAGTTCCTCGATGAACTTGGCTTTGTTGAAGGTCATCGACTCACCCTAAAACAGGAAATACCGCTGCGCCATCGGCAGCACCTCCGCCGGCGCGCAGGTCAGCAGCGCCCCGTCCGCCCGCACCTCGTAGGTTTCCGGGTCCACCTCGATCACCGGCATCGCGTCGTTGTGGATCATGGAGCGCTTGCCGATGCCGCCCCGGGTGTCCCGCACGGCGGACAGCATCCGGCGCAGCCCCAGCGTGCGGCCCACATCCGTTTCCATCGCGGCGGCGGACAGGAAGGTGATGCAGGTGGCGGCCAGCGCGCCGCCACCCGCGCCGAACATCGGGCGGTAGTGCACCGGCTGCGGCGTGGGGATGGAGGCGTTCGGGTCGCCCATCGGGGCATAGACGATCATGCCGCCCTTGATGACCAAATCCGGCTTCACGCCGAAGAACGCGGGCGACCACAGCGCCAGGTCGGCCAGCTTGCCCGGCTCCACGCTGCCGACCTCGTGGCTGATGCCGGCGGCGATGGCCGGGTTGACCGTGTACTTGGCGACGTAGCGCTTCGCCCGGGCATTGTCGGCCGGGCCGTCGCCGGGCAAGGGGCCGCGCTGCTGCTTCATCTTGTGCGCGGTCTGCCAGGTGCGGATGACCACCTCGCCCACCCGGCCCATCGCCTGGCTGTCGGAACTCATCATGCTGATCGCGCCCAGGTCGTGCAGGATGTCCTCCGCCGCGATGGTTTCGCGGCGGATGCGGCTTTCGGCGAAGGCCACGTCCTCCGGGATGTTCGGGTCCAGGTGATGGCACACCATGAGCATGTCCAAGTGCTCGTCCAGCGTGTTGGCGGTGTAGGGCCGGGTCGGGTTGGTGCTGGAGGGCAGCACGTTGGGCAGGCCAGCCACCCGCAGGATGTCCGGGGCGTGGCCGCCGCCGGCGCCCTCCGTGTGGAAGGCGTGGATGGTGCGGCCCTGGAAGGCGGCGATGGTGTCCTCCACGAAGCCGCTCTCGTTCAGCGTGTCGGTGTGGATCATCACCGGCACGTCGAACCGGTCCGCGACCGACAGGCAGCAGTCGATGGCGGCCGGCGTGGTGCCCCAATCCTCGTGCAGCTTCAGGCAGGACGCGCCCGCCCGCAGCATCTCCTCCAGCGCCGCCGGGCGGGAGGCGTTGCCCTTGCCGGCGAAGGCGAGGTTCACCGGCAAGCCTTCCGCGGCTTGCAACATGCGGGCGAGGTGCCAGGGGCCTGGCGTGCAGGTGGTGGCGGCGGTGCCGGAGGCCGGCCCGGTGCCGCCGCCGACCATGGTGGTGACGCCGGAGGCCAGCGCGTCCTCCACCTGCTGCGGGCAGATGAAGTGGATGTGCGAGTCCACCCCGCCGGCAGTGAGGATCTTGCCCTCGCCGGCGATGATCTCCGTGCCCGGGCCGATGACGATGGTCACGCCCGGCTGCACGTCCGGGTTGCCAGCCTTGCCGATGGCGGCGATGCGGCCGTTGATCAGCGCCACGTCCGCCTTGACAATGCCCCAGTGATCCAGGATCAGCGCGTTGGTGATGACGGTGTCTGCCGCACCTTCCGCCTGGCTGCGCTGGGATTGGCCCATGCCGTCGCGGACCACCTTGCCGCCGCCGAACTTCACCTCCTCGCCGTAGGTGGTCAGGTCCCGCTCGACCTCGATGAGCAGCTCCGTGTCGGCCAGGCGCACGCGGTCCCCGGTGGTGGGGCCGTACATGTCGGCGTAGGCGCGCCGGGTGATGCTCATAGCTTGCCCATCACGCCGCCGCGGAAGCCGTAAACCTCGCGCGCGCCGCGGAACGGCACCAGCGTCACCTCGCGCGCCTGGCCCGGCTCGAACCGCACGGCTGACCCGGCGGCGATGTCCAGCCGCTGGCCGCGGGCGGCGGCGCGGTCGAACTGCAGCGCTGGGTTCGCCTCGGCGAAGTGGTAATGGCTGCCGACCTGGATCGGACGGTCCCCGGTGTTGGCCACGGCGAGCGTGGTGCGGGGCTGGCCGGCGTTGATGTCGATGGCGCCGTCCAGGGTGACGACTTCGCCGGGGATCACCGTATCGGCTCGTGCACGGTGACGAGCTTGGTGCCGTCGGGGAAGGTCGCCTCCACCTGCACGTCGGCGATCATCTCGGCGATGCCCTCCATCACCTGGTCCCGGGTCAGCACATGGGCGCCGTGCTGCATGAGGTCGGCAACGGAGCGGCCGTCGCGCGCGCCCTCCACCACGAAGTCGCTGATCAGCGCCACAGCTTCCGGGTGGTTCAGCTTGACGCCGCGGGCCAGGCGGCGGCGCGCGACCTCGGCGGCCATGGCGACCAGCAGCTTGTCCTTCTCGCGCGGCGTCAGGTTCATTCAGCAGCTCCATACCCGGGGCAGCGGCCGGCCGCTGCGCACCGCCGCCAAGGCTGCCACAACCGCCGCCCGCGCGCACGCCCCATCGCGCGCCACCACCCGGGCGACCAGCAGGCCGTCCAGGACCGACGCGCCCGCGTCCCACGGCGCCAGGGCGGCGCGCAGCGGGTCCTGCCACCGGGCGGCGTCCGGCGCCGCCAGCAGCAGGGTGGCCACCGCCCGGCCGCCGGCTGCGGAAGCCGGGCGGTCCAGCACCGCCTGCACCGGGCCTTCCAGGCGGATTGCGTCATGCCACAGCAGCGCGCCGTCCCGGTGCAGCCGCACCGTGTCACGCAGCCGGGCGGCGCGGACCGTCTCGCCCATCAGGGTGCGGCCGAACACCAGCGTCTCGACGCCGAGGAACCAGGCATCCGAGGCCAGCGCCACGTCCAGCCGACGGTCCAGGGCGCAGCCGTCGAACAGGATCGTCTCCTGCGGCAGCCATTCCAGCGCCGCGCCGTCCGCCACGTGCAGCGCCGTCCGCAGCCGGGCGGGAGGCAGGCCATCGCCCGCGCGGTAGAAACGCTCGGCCGCCTGGCTGGCGACGGTCAGCCGGCAGCCGGGGCCGGCCTCGACCCGGGCATCCAGCCAGTCCCCTTGCGCCACCCCGCCGGAGCTGTTGAGCGTGACCAGCGTGGTCCAGGCGCCGTTCTCCGGGCGGGGCAGGCGGGCCTTGAGGCAGCCGGACTGGCGGAGGTCCCGCAGGACGGTGAGGCCGCCGCGAAGCTTGAAGGCTGCACCCAGATCGCCATGCGCGCGCTGCATCATGTGGGGACAGGCTGAATTGTTCTGCCAACCCATCGGAGCCTTGCTTTCAAGCAGATCGCACGGCTGCGGTTCGGAACTTGGGCTGCGACCAAGGAGGCGGGTTGCGGACCGCGCTGTTTCGCTGGTCGAAGCAAAGGATAATTGAAGCAGTTGGCGCCGCTTGAGCGATTTGCAATTGCCGATCCCACGTTGCGCGGTGGAGCTGATTTGCGCTGTTCGCAAGGGCGTGAATGGGACCTTGGATGACGCCTTGGTCCCTTGCGCAGGCAGCCAAATCCGGGGAAGTATAGGCACATGAATTGCTTGTTATCATTTATGCAACGGCTTTCAGCGGCTTGCGACGTGCGCGCTGGTCGCATGGCCGGCGCGCCCGGGACATCCTGGCTGGAGGGTTGTCCCTGATGTCGGGCCAAGCGATGCCAGCCGGCCCTTCGCCCATGCGGCAGCTGTTCGCGCCGGGCGCGGACGCCATCCTGCGCCTGGTGGCGCTCGGGCTGGTGGGAGCCATCGTGGCGGCGAGCATCGGGCTTTATGCCTGGTCGCACGGCAACTTCATCGGCGACGTGGGCGTGGCGCCGGAGCAGCCGGTGCCGTTCAGCCACAAGCACCATTCCGGCGAACTGGGCATCGACTGCCGCAACTGCCATCAGCAGGTGGAATACCTGGCCACCGCGGGGCTGCCGCCGACCCACACCTGCATGACCTGCCATTCGCAGATCTGGACCAGCTCTCCCATGCTGGAGCCGGTGCGGGCCAGCCTGGCGAACGACGAGCCTTTGGAGTGGGCGCGGGTGAACAAGCTGCCGAGCTACGTGTACTACAATCACTCGATCCACATCACGAAAGGCATCGGCTGCTCCAGCTGCCACGGCGCCATGGACACGATGCAGCTCACCTACCGCGCCAACTCGTTCCGGATGGAGTTCTGCCTGAACTGCCACCGCAATCCGGAAAACTACATCCGGACCTCCGACCAGATCTGGAACATGGAATGGACGCCGCCGGCCAACCAAAAGGAGCTCGGCGCGCAGCTGGTCAAGGAGAACCACATCCTGGGGCCGAACGCCCTGTCCGACTGCTCGGTATGCCACCGATGACCCGCCTGATCCCTCCCCGGCGCGGTCCGCGCAACCTGGCGCAGTGGCGCAGCCTGGACCAGCTGGCGGACACGCCGGCGTTCCAGCAGTTCGTGCAGGCCGAGTTCCCCGCCGTGACGGACCTGTCGTCGGGGCCGGAGCGCCGCAGCTTCCTCAAGCTGATGGCCGCCTCCCTGGCGCTGGCGGGCCTGGCGGGCTGCGACGACCCGCCGGACGGGCGCAACCAGGAGGTGCCGTTCGTCATCAAGCCGGAGCGGGCCGAGCCGGGCCAGACGATGCACTACGCGTCGCTGGCGCTGACGGACGGGCTGGCCAACGGCGTCCTCGTCACCGTGCGGGACGGCCGCCCGCTCAAGATCGAGGGCAATGGCGAGCATCCCTGGACCCGGGGCGGCACGGACGTGTTCGGCCAAGCCTCCATCTTGGACCTGTACAACCCGGAGCGGCTGCAAACGCCGCGCCACGCTGGGGAGGCCAACAACTGGCAGGGCCTGCGGGTCAGCACGTTCAACCATTTCGCGGCGCTGAGGAGCACGGGCGGCCATCGGCTGCGCTTGCTCACCGGCCCAGTCACCTCGCCGTCGCTGCTGGCGCAGATCGCCTCCTGGCAGCGGGACTTCCCCGCCATGCACTGGCACACCCACACGCCGGTGGACCGCACGGCCACCTACGAGGCGACCCGGCGCGCCTTCGGCCAGCCGCTCGAGACGCGGTTCCGATTCGGCCAGGCCAAGGTGCTGGTGTCGCTGGACGGCGACTTCCTCGACCCCGGCCCGTCTCAAGTCGGCACGTCGCTCGACTGGGTGCAGGCGCGGCAGGCCTCGGCCAAGGCAGGTTCGCTGCTTGCCTTGCACCACGCTGGGTCGGTGCCGAACCTGACCTCATCCAAGGCTGATCACAGCTTGGTCGCCACCCCGGCGGAGGTGGCCGCCCTGGCGCAGGGCTTGTTGCAGGATGCGGCGAACCCGGCAGCGCCCGCGGAAGCGGCGCCCGACGCGCCGCCGCTGGAGCAGTGGCGCGCCCGCGCCGCCGCCGCCCTGCACGCGAACCGCGGCGCGAGCCTGGTGGTCGCCGGCAGCACGGCGCCGGCGGTGGTGCAGGAAGCGGTGCACCGGCTGAACGACGCGCTCGGCAACACGGGGCGCAGCGTGTTCTACACCGCCCCCGTGGTGCAGCCGGCCGAGTCGCTGGCCGACCTGGTGGCGGCCATGAAGGCCGGGCAAGTCGAGACGCTGGTGATGCTGGACGCCAACCCGGCCTATGACGCGCCGGGCGAGCTGAACTTCATCGAGGCGCTGCGCCAGGTTCCGCTCAAGATCCATGCCGGGCTGTTCGAGGACGAAACCGGCCTGCGGTCGGACTGGCAGCTGCCGCTCGCCCATCCGCTGGAAACCTGGGGCGACGCGCGCTCGGTCGACGGCACGGCCGGGCTGATCCAGCCGATGATCGAGCCGCTGTTCGATGGCAAGTCGGCGGCGGAAATCCTGTCAGTGCTGGCGGACGCGGAGCCGAAGAGCGCCGAAGCGCTGACAAAGGCCTACTGGCGGAGCACGCAGGGCGATGACGACGTGTTCGCCGACAAATGGCGCGACGCGCTGCTGAGCGGCTTCATCGCCGGGTCGACGTTCCCGCCGCAGAGCGTCAAGCTGGCGCCGCAAGCGCAGGCCGCCGCTGCCGGGGCGGTGCCGGACGGGTTGACGGTGGTGTTCCGGCCGGACGCCACCGTGTGGGATGGCAGGCAGTCCAACAACGGCTGGCTGCAGGAGCTGCCCAAGCCGCTGACCAAGCTGGTTTGGGAGAACGCGCTCTACGTCAGCCCGGCCCTGGCCGCGCGCGAGAAACTCGTCACCGGGGACATCGTGACGCTGGCCGCGTCAGGACGCGAGATCGAAGGTCCGGTTTGGGTGCTGCCGGGCATGGCGGACCGCGTGGTGAGCGCCACGTTCGGCTATGGCCGCACCGTGCCGGAGATGGTTTCGACCGGCTGGGGCTATGAAGCCTACGCGCTGCGCGGCGTCGGCGACCCATGGCAGGTGCAAGGCGTCAGCCTGCGCAAGGCGGAGCGCCGGGTTTCGTTCGCCACGACGCAGGACCACAGCACGATGGAGGGCCACGACTTCGTGCGGGTGCAGCACGAGGGCGACGCGCCAGCGGGCGAGACGGAGAGCTGGACGCAGCCGACCATCTACGGCCCGCCCAAGCACGGCGGGGACGGCATCGCCTGGGGCATGGTGATCGACCTGGATGCCTGCACCGGTTGCAACGCCTGCGTGATCGCCTGCCAGTCGGAGAACAACATCGCCGTGGTGGGCAAGGAGCAGGTGGCGCTCGGGCGCGAGATGCATTGGCTGCGGGTGGACCGCTACTACGAGGGGCCGGTGGAAGCGCCGAAGACGCATTTCCAGCCGGTGCCGTGCATGCACTGCGAGGACGCGCCCTGCGAGGTGGGCTGCCCGGTGGAGGCGACGCTGCACGACAGCGAGGGCCTCAACGTGATGGTCTACAACCGCTGCATCGGCACCCGCGCCTGCTCCGGCTACTGCCCCTACAAGGTGCGCCACTTCAACTGGCTGGACTATACGGCCGGCGCTGCGCCCAGTCTGCAATTGCAGCGCAACCCGCAGGTGAGCGTGCGCGCCCGCGGCGTGATGGAGAAGTGCACCTACTGCGTCCAGCGCATCGAGAGCGCCCGCATCAGCACGGGGCGGCTGAACCAGCCGATCCTGGACGGTGAGGTGCAGACGGCGTGCCAAACTGCCTGCCCCACCCGCGCCATCACCTTTGGCGACCTGGCCGGCGAGGGCACCGCCGTCGCGGCGGCGCGGGCCGACCCGCGCAACTACGCGCTGCTGGGCGAGCTGAACGTGCGCCCGCGCACCACCTATCTGGCCGAGCGCGCGCCGCGCCGCCCGACCGAGACCGGAGAGGGATAAGATGAGCGTCACGATGCGAGGCCCTGGGCAGCGCCCGCGCGACCCGCTGATCGCTCCCGGCGAGAACTGGGCCTCCGTCGGCCACGAGGTCACGGACGTGGCGTTCGGCCACGAGGGTGGGTTGCGCTGGTGGTATGCCTTCGCCGTCTCGCTGGCGCTGGTGGGGATGCTGGCCGCCAGCGTGTTTTGGGTGCTGTACGAGGGCACCGGCGTTTGGGGCAACAACGTCCCCGTCACCTGGGCGCTGGACATCGTGGGCTATGACTGGTGGATCGGCGTGGCGTGCGGCGGGCTGATGACCTCGGCGTTGCTGCTGCTGCTGGGGGTGGAATGGCGCGGCGCGGTCAACCGCATCGCGGAAGCCATGGCCGTCATCGCTGCCGCGGCGGCAGGGCTGTATCCCATCATCCACCTGGGCCGGTCGTGGTTCTTCTACTGGAACCTGCCGTATCCCAACACATTCCTGCTGTGGCCGCAGTTCCGCAGCCCGCTTTACTGGGACGCGGTGGACATCATCAGCTTCCTGGGCATCGCGCTCGCCTTCTGGTATGTCGGCATGTTGCCGGACCTGGCCGCCATGCGGGACCGGGCGGTGGACCGTGTCGCGCTCCATGCCAACCGGCCCGGCAACTGGACCCGGGTGCTGAAGGCGCAGCTCTACGGCATCATCGCCCTGGGCTGGCGTGGGTCGGTTACTCACTGGCAGCGTTGGAGCCACGCCTACCACATGCTGGCGGTGTTCGGCGTGATCCTGGTGGTATCGCTGCAAACAGGCGCGGCCGTGATGTTCGCGGGCACGGTGGAGCCGGGCTGGCACGACGTGCTGTCCCCGGTGTCGTTCGTGTTTGCCGCCGTGTTCGCCGGCGTCGGCGTCGTGTCCACCATCCTGGTGACCATGCGGGCGGTGTTCCCGTTGCGCCCGTTCATCACCCCGAGGCATTTCGACGTGCTGAGCATGATGCTGCTGGGGCTTGGGCTGGCCAACCTGTATTGCTACGCGGCAGATTACGCGACAGCCGCGCTGGGCGGCACCGGGTTCGACTCCGCCGTCATGAGGCACCGCTTCACGGGGCCGAACGCCTGGTCCACCTGGGCCGTCATCCTGTGCTCGCTGCTGCCGGTGCACCTGTTCTGGTTCCGCGCCGTGCGCCGCTCGGCGGTGGCGCTGTTCCTGATCGGGCTGCTCGTGGCGTTCGGCACGTGGGCGGACCATTTCATGCTGATCGTCATCACCTTGCAGCACGACTTCCTGCCCTCGGCGGCGCATTCCTACTCCATCGACCTGGTCGAGGTGACGACCTTCCTCGGCACAGTCGGGTTGTTCATGTTCCTGCTGCTGCTGTTCCTGCGCTACCTCCCGGTGCTGTCGATCGTAGGGATGCGGACCTTGATCCCTGCACCCGCACCCGCTTCGGCCCCCGGCGTGGCGGCGCGCCGTGGCTGAGGCCCAGCACAGCTCCGGCTCGCCGCTTTGGGGCGTCAGCGCGGAGTTTGACACGTCAGAGGCCATGGTGGCCGCCCTGGTGGCGCTGCGGGAGCGCAATCTGGGCCGGTTGGATGCTTTCTCGCCGGTGCCGATCCCAGCTGCGGCCGAGGTGCTGCGTATCGCTCGGCAGCCGGTGTTCCCGTTCGGCGTGGCGGCAGCCTTCCTGGGAGCGGGCGCGATGTTCGGCATGTGCACCTGGGCGACCATCGTGGGATACCGGTTCAACATCGGCGGGCGACCGCTGTTCAGCTGGCCGGCTTTCATCGTGCCGAGCGTGTCGTTCGGCGCCCTGCTGGGCGCCTTGACGGTGTTCGGCGTCATGCTGGTCCTGAGCCGCCTGCCCCGGCTCAACCATCCGGCGTTCAACATACCATACTTCACGCGCGTGACCGAGAGCCGTTTCTTCGTGGCTGTCGAAGCGCGCGACGAAACCTTCGACGCCGAGCAAGTGGAGGACGCGCTGACCGCGCTGACCATGCAGCCCCGCCGCATCAGCCGGGTGCCCCGATGAGGCGAGCAACTGCCGCCATGCTGTGCCTGCTGCCGCTGCTCGCCGCCTGCAAGCGGGAGGACATGTACACGCAGGACTCCGCCCGGACCTGGGACAAGACCTCGTTCTTCAAGAATCAAAGCTCCATGCGTCCGCCCGTCGTCAACACCGTCGCGCGGGATGCGCCGTATGCCCCCGCGGCCGAACCCGGCATCATCACGGAGGCGCTGCTGGAGCGCGGCCAGCAGCGGTACGACATCTTCTGCACGCCGTGCCACGGCCGGGCCGGCAACGGCGAGGGCATGATCGTGCAGCGCGGCTTCCCGCACCCGCCCTCTTTCGTGGAGGGCAAGCTGCGCCAAGCCAAGGCGCAGCTGTTCTACGAGGCGATCACCAACGGCTACGGCGCGATGTACAGCTACAAGGACCGGCTCTCGCCGGAGGATCGCTGGGCCGTCATCTCCTACATCCGCGCCTTGCAGCTGAGCCAGAACAGCGCGCCGGACAGCTTGCCTGAGATGGACCAGCGCTCCCTGGAAGCGGCCAAGTGAAGCTGGCGCCGCTGCTGGTGATCGCAGTGGGCGTGCTGGGCGCCGCGGGCTGGATCGCGATGGCGTTGGCCGATGCTGACGTCATGGCGTCCTACCTCGCCGCCTGGCTGTTCTGGATGGCGGTGCCGCTGGGCGCGCTGCCGCTGGTGATGGCGCTGGAAGCCTTGGGCCTGGCAGCGTGGCCGGCCCTGCTCACGCTGCGCCGGGCGTGCTTGCTGCTGCCCTTGGGTTCCGTGCTGGCGTTGCCCGTGCTGTTCAGCACCGCGGCGCTGTTCCGGCGGCCGGGCATCGATTCACCGCTGCCGGCGGCCTGGATGGCGCCGGGCTTCTTCATCGTGCGCGCCGTGGTGATCCTCCTCGTGCTGTCCGTGCTGGCGGTGCTGTTCAGCCGCACGCCGGCGGCGCCGCGCCGGAGGCTGGCGATGCTGGGGCTGGCCCTGCACGTCTGCCTGGTGAGCCTGGCGGCGGTGGACTGGGTGCTGGCCTTGCAGCCGGGCATCGGCTCCTCGGCGTTCGGCGTGCTGCTGATGGCGTCCCAGCTCGGCGTCGCCGCCTGCCTCGCCACCTTCCTGCTGGCGGTGAACACGCGCGGTGCTGCGCCGCTGAACGGGCTTGGGGTGCTGCTGGCGGTGCTGCTGGCCACTTGGGCGTTCCTGCACTTCATGCAGTTCCTTGTCATCTGGTCGGCCAACTTGCCGCACGAGGTCACCTGGTACACGGCGCGCACGCCGGGCCTGGGCAGCTTCACCGTTTGGTTCGGAGTGGCCGCCTGCGTCGTGGCCCTGGGCGTGCTGCCCACCCGCCTGTCCAAGGCGCCGGCGGTGCTGGCCACCTTGACAGCCATGCTGCTGGCTCTGCACCTCGCTGAAACCTTGTGGCTGGTGACGCCGGCCTTCCGGGGCAGCTTCATCGTGACGTTGCCGGATGCGCTCGCCGTGCTCGGGCTTGGCGGGCTGCTGGTGGGCCTGCTGCTGCTGGCCTTGCCACGCCAGGGAGGGAGCCTGCGCCATGAGACAGCCTGAACCACGCGGCGCATCCAGCCTGACCGGTGCTGCCGCCGGGCTTGCGGCGCGCCTGGCGCTGCTGGTGGGCGGCGTCACCGTGGCCATGCGGGTCGGGCTGCGCCCAAGGGCCGCCGCGCCGGCGTCCTCGCCCGATCAGGCGCCCGCGCCGAAGGAGATATCCTTCCTTTCCCCTGTCGAGCAGGCCTACAGCCCGGACGAGCCGCTGGACAACGGCCAACTCGGCCGCGGCGAGCCAGCCGAAGCCCCGAGCCAATCAGCCGCGCAGTCCGGGCACGAGACGGAGGATGTCAGCGCCGGGACGGTCGGCAAGCTCATCGCCGGCCTTGGCGTGGGCGCTGCGGTCGCCTTTGGCGGGATGATCGCGTTGCGCGTGTTCCTGACCCACGACTACCACAACGCCCGGCCGCGGCTGACGGCCGAGCAGCTGGTCCACGTCAAGCCAGCCGCGCCGACGTTGCAGGCCAACCCGCCCGAAGAGCTGGCTGCGCTGCACGGCAGGGAGAACGTCCTGCTCGACAACTACGCCTGGAACGACCCCAACCACACGCACGGACGCATCCCGATCGAACGCGCCATGACGCTGATCCTGGGCCATCCGCTGGACACCGCACCATGAACTCGAGTCCCAACCCGCTCGGCCTTTGGCCGCCTTCGGCTTCCGCAAGCGCGGCTGAGATGGACCACCTCATCTGGTGCTTCACGGCGCTGACCTTGGTGCTGGTGGTGCCGATCTTCGTCGCCATCACGCTGTTCGCGGTCCGCTACCGCGAAGGCCGGCCGGTGAACCGCGCCTACACCGAGACCCGGGACCGGATGCTGGAGCTGAGCTGGATGTTCATCCCGTTCACCCTGACGCTGATCTTCTTCGCCTGGGGCGCCACCATGTTCGTGGGCCACAAGACCCCACCCGCCAACGCGACGCAGATCGAGGCGATCGGCCGGCAGTGGATGTGGAAGTTCCAGCATCCGGGCGGGCAGGCTGAGATCAACGACCTGCACGTGCCGACGGGCGAGCCGATCCTGATCAACATGATCAGCCAGGACGTGATCCATTCGTTGTACATCCCCGCCCTGCGCGCCCAGATGGAAACCTTGCCGGGCCGCTACACCCAGCTCTGGTTCCAGGCCGACCGGCCCGGCGTGTACCATATACTATGCAGCGAGTTCTGCGGCACGGACCATTCGGTGATGGGCGGGCTGCTCTATGTCATGACGCCGGCGGACTATGGCGACTGGCTGAGCCAGCAGGGCACCCGGCCCAACATGGTCCAGGCCGGCGAGAAGATCTACGCCAGCTACGGATGCAGCGGCTGCCACCAGTCCAACGACACGGCCCGCGCGCCCTCCCTGGTCGGGTTGTACGGCAAGGAGGTGCCATTGCAGGACGGCGGCACCGTGGCGGCGGACACCACCTACATCCGCGACAAAATCCTGAACCCGGACCACAACAAGATCGCCGGCTACAGGCAGATCATGCCGGCGTTCAAGGGCCAGATCCCGGAGGACGACGTCGTCCGGCTGATCGACTACATCAAGGATGCGGGCAGCCGGATGGACAACATCGCCGACAGCCGGACGGAGCAGGCGCCATGAGTCCCCTCGATACCTCGCTGCGCGACGCGGCCACCCCGCACGCCACCATCGGACGGCCGCCCGACTACCTGCATGAGCGGCACACGCTGCGGTCCTGGTTCTTCACCACGGACCACAAGCGGATCGGTCTGATGTACCTCGCCTCCATCACCGGGTTCTTCGTCATCGGCGCCATTGCCGCCGGGCTGGTGCGGCTGTCCCTGCTGGTGCCGGACGGCAGCGTCTTCACCAGCGACACCTACAACAAGCTGTTCACCGTCCACGGCGTGGTGATGATCTGGTTCTTCCTGATCCCGTCCATCCCCACCACCTTCGGCAATTTCCTGATCCCGATCATGATCGGCGCCAAGGACCTTGCCTTCCCCAAGCTCAACCTCACCAGCCTTTACGTGTTCGTGGGCGGCTCGCTGTTCACCCTGGCGGACCTGCTGATCGGCGGCGTGGACACCGGCTGGACGTTCTATGCGCCGTACAGCAGCACGTTCAGCAACACCTACGTCATCCCGGCGCTGTTCGGCGTCATCATCGTGGGCTTCTCCTCCATCCTGACCGGGCTGAACTTCGTCGTCACTATCCACACCATGCGCGCGCCGGGGATGACCTGGTTCCGCATGCCGATCTTCGTGTGGGCGCACTACGCCGTCAGCCTGATCTTCCTGCTCGCCACCCCCGTCATCACGCTGACCCTGGTGCTGCTGCTGCTGGAGCGGGCGTTCGGCATCGGCATCTTCGACCCCACGCTGGGCGGGGACCCGGTGCTGTTCGAGCACCTGTTCTGGTTCTACTCCCACCCGGCGGTGTACATCATGCTGCTGCCGGGCATGGGGGTGATCAGCGAGATCATCCCGTGCTTCGCGCAGAAGAAGCTGTTCGGCTACCGCTTCGTCGCCTACGCCAGCATCGCGCTCGCCTCGCTCACGTTCTTCGTGTGGGGCCACCACATGTTCTTCAACGGCGAGAGCGACACGGCGGCGCTGGTGTTCTCCATCCTGAGCTTCACGGTGGCGGTGCCGTCGGCGGTGAAGGCGTACAACTGGACCGCCACGATCTACAAGGGCAACATCCGGCTGAAGACGCCCATGCTGTACGCCATGGGCTACATCGGCCTGTTCGTGCTGGGCGGGCTGACCGGGCTGTTCCTGGCCACCCTGCCGCTGGATGAGCACATGCACGGCACCTACTTCGTGGTGGCGCACTTCCACTACATCATGGTGGGCGGCACGGTGCTGGCGTTCCTGGGCGGGCTGCACTTCTGGTGGCCCAAGTTCACCGGGCGCATGTACCCGGAGGGCTGGGGCCTGGTCGGCGCCTTCCTGATGTTCATCGGCTTCAACGTCACCTTCTTCCCGCAATTCCTGCTGGGCTACCTCGGCATGCCGCGGCGCTACCATGACTACCCGCCGGAGTTCCAGCTGCTGAACGTCATGTCCTCAGCCGGGGCCACCATCCTGGCCGTGGGCTACATCTTCCCGATGGTGTACCTGGTCTGGTCGCTGTGGTTCGGCCGCAAGGCGCCGTCCAATCCGTGGGACGCGAAAGGCCTGGAGTGGACCACCTCCTCGCCGCCGCCGACCCACAACTTCCTCACGCCGCCGATCGTCGATTTCGAGCCGTATGACTATCAAATCCAGCCGGTCGGCTCCGCGCCGGCGCAGGGACGTCCTTGATGGCTTCCCAGGCGATCGGGCTGCCGGTCGGCATCGAGGTCGAGGGCCACTTCACCAACGCGGCCCAGCAGCGCGAGGCTGGCCAGCTGGGGATGTGGGCCTGGCTGGTGACGGAGCTGCTGCTGTTCGGCGGCGGCTTCTGCGTGGCCTTGGTGCTGCACTACCAGCACCCGGACTCGGTCAAGGCGGCCGTCTCGCACCTCAAGTTCTGGATCGGCTCGGTCAACAGCGTGGTGCTGATCACCTCCAGCCTCACCATGTCCGGCGCCATCGTCATGTCCCGGCTCGGCGGCCAGCGCTGGATGGTGCGCTGCATGTTGGCGACCGCGGCGCTGGGCACGCTGTTCCTGCTGCTCAAGAGCTTCGAGTACTACGAAGACTACGACGAGCACATGATCCCGTTCATCACCCACCCGTTCGCCCTGGAGCACGACCCGGCCTCCGCCCTGTTCGTCAACCTCTACTTCGCCGTGACCGGGCTGCACTTCTTCCACCTCACCACGGGCGTCGCCATCCTGCTGTGGATGACGTGGCAGGCGAGCAAGCCGAACTTCCTGCAGCGGCACCAGAACTGGATCGAGGTGTACGGCCTCTACTGGCACTTCATCGACCTGGTCTGGATCATCGCGTTCCCCGTGCTCTACGTGGTGGGGCGATGAGGCTGAACCTCGACCTGCCCGATGCGGAGCAACAGCGCGAGATTTGGCATCACATGCGGGTGCCGGTGTTCGCCGCCGTGGCGCTGCTCGGCTTCCTCGCCGGCATCATCCTGCTCGGCGCCTTGGTGCCGTCCAGCGTGGCATCCTACCTCGAAGCCGGGCTGACGCTCTGCATGATGGTGACCGTGCTGCTGTTCACCATGGAGGTCCGCGAGGACCAGCCGGTGCTGCGGCTTTGGGCGGTGGTGGGCTTCTGCTGGCTCACCATCCTGCTCGGCATGACCATGATCGACTTCGTGACGAGGTAGCAGGGCGCTCCCTCCGTGGGCCTTCCAATCGCCTGAGGGAGGCGATCGGAACCTTTGGCCCACTCCGCCCTGCACCCGCAAGGGGATGGTCATCCCCTTGACCCCTTCATGATCAGGTGTCCAGAGGACGACCGTCCTCTGGTGGGGTCCGGGGCAAAGCCCCGCGGGTGACGAAGCATGGCCTTCTTGCTACCACCCGCACGAGTGAGGGAGCGCGCGGTTGGGACGGACGCAGCAGATCGCGAGCTTCAGCATCGTGCTGGGCGCAGGCGTGCTGGCGCTGAAAACTGGCGCTTGGTGGCTGACCAACAGCGCCGCCCTGTTCTCGGACGCGCTGGAAAGCACGGTCAACGTCGCCGCCGCCGTCATCGCCCTCGTGGCGCTGCGCTTCGCCGAGCGCCCGGCGGACGCGAACCACCCATATGGCCATCAGAAAGCCGAGTTCTTCGCCGCCGTGGTGGAGGGCGTGCTGATCATCGTGGCCAGCATCGCCATCCTGCAACATGCCTGGGCCGCTTGGCAGGACCCTGCCCCGCTCGACGCGCCTTGGCAGGGCCTGGCGCTGAATGCGCTGGCGGCGGTGCTGAACGCTGCCTGGGGCACGGTTCTGCTGCGCGCTGGGCGGCGCAGCCGGTCCATGACGCTGCGGGCCGACGGGCGGCACCTGTGGGCGGACGTGGTGACCTCCATCGCCCTGCTCGCCGGCCTCAGCCTGGCGCTGTGGACGGGGCTGCCAATGCTGGACCCGGTGCTGGCCGCCGGCATCGCGATCTACGTGCTCTGGTCCGGCACCAGCCTGATCGGCGAGTCCGTGGGCGGCCTGATGGACGCAGCCCCGCCGCCGGACGTGGTGGACCGCATCCGCCGCCTGGTGGCCGAGCACGCGGAGGGCGCGCTGGAGGTGCACGACCTGCGCACCCGCCACGCCGGCCGGCTGACCTACCTGGAGTTCCACCTGGTGGTGCCCGGCGACATGCGGGTATCGCAGGCGCACGGCATATGCGACCGTATCGAAGCCGCCCTGCGGCAGGACATGCAGCACCTCACCATCACCATCCACGTCGAGCCGGAAGGCAAGGCGAAGCACCACGGAGTCCTCGTGCTATGACGATCCGCATCGACCGAGTCGTCACCCGCGGCGGCGACGGCGGCCAAACCTCCTTGGGCGACGGCACCCGGGTCGCCAAGGACGCGCTGCGGGTGGAGGCCTACGGCACCGTGGACGAGGCCAACGCCACGCTCGGCCTGCTGCGCCAGCACACCCAGGGTGAGCCGGACGCCATGCTGGCCCGGGCGCAGAACGACCTGTTCGACGTGGGATCCGACCTGTGCGTGCCCGGCGAGGCCGGCGACCGCCTGCGCCTGACGGACGCGCCCTCCGCCCGGCTGGAAGCGGAGGTGAAGGCGATGACGGCGACGCTGCCCCCCCTGGACAGCTTCGTCCTGCCCGGCGGCACCCCCGCTGCCGCCCACGCCCACCTGGCCCGCACGGTGGTGCGCCGGGCCGAGCGGCTGGTGGTGGCGCTGGCGCGGGAAGAGGCGGTGAACCCGGCGGTGATCCGCTTCCTGAACCGGCTGTCGGACCACCTGTTCGTGCTGGGACGGGTGCTGAACGAGGGCGGGACGGCGGACGTGAAGTGGGTGCCGGGGGCGAATCGGTAGCTGTTTGGTGACTTTGACGGACCTCATGAACAGCAGGACCACCCGGAGAGTGGCATGACGACCAGGACCTCGACCTACCCGCTTCGCCTTCCCGTCTCGATCAAAAGCGAGGCGGAGCGACTGGCAGCTGCGGAAGGCACCAGCCTCAACCAGTTCATTGCGAGCGCGGTGGCAGAGAAAGTGGCCGCTTTGCGCACGGCCGACTACTTCTCGGAACGCCGCGGCCGTGCCG
>CAXTNC010000031.1:0-21892 GCA_964245495.1 uncultured Acetobacteraceae bacterium | reverse complement strand
GCATCTGGTGGTGGACGACGTGGCGCGCTACCTGCTGCCGCTGCGCCAGGCGGTCGAGGACGCGGCGTCCGCCGCGGGCGGCATCGTGCTCGGCGGGCCAGCCCGCCTGCCCAACACCGTGTGCGTGGCGCTGCCCGGCGTTTCGGCGCAGACCCAGCTGATGGCCCTCGACCTGGCCGGGGTGCAGGTGTCCGCCGGAGCCGCCTGCTCGTCCGGCAAGGTGGCGCGCAGCCACGTGCTGCTGGCCATGGGGCTGGGCGCCCTGGCGGGCGAGGCGATCCGCGCGTCGCTGCCCTGGAACGTCACGGCGGCCGACGTGGCGGCGTTCGCCGCCGCCTACGCCGCGATGGCGCGCCGGCTGAGCCGCAAGGCGGCCTGATGGTCTACCTGGACAACCAGGCCACCACGCCGTGCGATCCCCGGGTGGTGGCCGCCATGCTGCCGTTCTGGACCGAGCGGTTCGGCAACGCCCACAGCGCCGAGCACGCCATGGGCCAGGACGCCGAGCAGGCCGTGGAAACGGCGCGCGCCCAGGTGGCAGCCGCCATCGGCGCCGAACCGCGGGAGATCGTGTTCACCTCCGGCGCCACCGAAGCCAACAACATCGCGGTCAAGGGCGCGGCGCGCTTCGCCGCTGCAAACGGCCGCCGCCGGGTCGTCACGGTCGCCACCGAGCATAAGTGCGTGCTGGAAAGCGTGGCCGACCTGCGCGCCGAAGGGTTCGACCCGGTGGTGCTGCCGGTCCGGCCCGATGGCCTGCTGGACCCGGCCTTCCTGGAGCAGGCCTTGGCCGAGCCGACGGCGCTGGTCAGCGTGATGGCCGCCAACAACGAAACCGGCGTGCTGCAAGACCTGCCCCGCCTGGCCAGGCTCGCCCACGCGGCGGGCGCGCTGTTCCACACGGACGCGGCGCAGGCGCTGGGCAAGGTGGCGTTCGACGTGGCCGGCATCGACCTTGCCTCCTTCAGCGCCCACAAGCTGTATGGCCCCAAGGGCGTGGGCGCGCTCTACGTGCGCCGCCGCCCGCGGGCGCGGGTGCAGCCGCTGTTCTCCGGCGGCGGGCAGGAGCGGGGGCTGCGGTCAGGCACGCTGCCCACCCCGCTGGTCGCCGGGTTCGGCGAGGCGTGCCGCATCGCGATGGCCGAGATGGCGGACGAGGCCGTGCGGCTCGCGGCCCTGCGGGACCACCTGCTGACGGGGCTGGCCCGGCGGTTGCCCGGCCTGCGCGTCAACGGCAGCATGGCGCACCGGCTGCCGGGCAACCTCAACGTCACCCTGCCGCACGGCGACGCCCTGGACGTCATGCGCGCCAACCCGGGCCTGTGCGTGTCCACCGGGTCCGCCTGCTCTTCCGCCGCGGTGGCGCCCTCTTACGTGCTCACCGCCATGGGGCTGGACCCGGCGTCCGCGGCGCGGACCTTGCGGATAGGGTTGGGACGCTTTACCTCCCGCTCGGACGTAGACTATGCCATCGCGGCGCTGTCCGCCGTCCCGCACTTCGCCGAGGCCTGATCCCGATGCCCAAGATGACCTTCGTTGAGCGCGACGGCACCCGCCGCGAAGTCAGCGCCCCGCTCGGCCTTTCCGTGCTGGAAGTGGCGCACAAGCACGGCGTGGACATCGAGGGCGCGTGCGAAGGCTCGCTTGCCTGCTCCACCTGCCACGTGGTCATCGACCCGGCGTGGTTCGGCAAGCTGCCAGCCCCCACCGAGGACGAGGAGGACATGCTGGACCTCGCGTTCGGCCTGGAGAAAACTTCCCGCCTCGGTTGCCAACTGGTGATGACCGAGACGCTGGACGGGCTGGTGGTGCGCTTGCCGGCCAGCACGCGCAACGCCCAGGGCTGACGGCGGGGATCATGCGAATCCTCGCCGCGATGTCCGGCGGGGTGGACAGCAGCGTCGCCGCCGGGTTGCTGCACGAGGCCGGGCACGAGGTGATCGGCGCGACGTTGCAGCTTTACGACCATGGCGCCGCCTCGGCCCGCAAGGGCGCGTGCTGCGCCGGGCAGGACATCCACGACGCGCGCCGGGTCGCCGACCGCCTCGGCATCCCGCACTACGTCATCGACGCGGAGGCGCGGTTCCGCTCGGCCGTGATCGACGACTTCGCGGCCAGCTACGCCGCCGGGCAGACTCCGGTGCCGTGCGTGCGCTGCAACCAGACCGTCAAGTTCACCGACCTCATGCAGCTGGCCGAGGACCTCGGCTGCGGCGCCATGGCGACGGGGCACTACGTGCGCCGGGTCGATGGGCCGGATGGGCCGGAACTGCACCGCGCCGCCGACTTGCAGCGGGACCAGAGCTGGTTCCTGTTCGCCACCACCCGCGCCCAGCTAGCCCGCTCGCTGTTCCCGCTCGGCGCGATGCCGGGAAAGGACGCCGTGCGGGCGGAGGCGTCGCGGCTCGGGCTGGAGGTCGCTGCCAAGCCGGACAGCCAGGACATCTGCTTCGTGCCGTCCGGCCGCTACGACGCGTTGGTGGCGCGCCTGCGCCCGGACGCGGCGGCGCCGGGCGAGATCGTGGACGCCTCCGGCACGGTGCTCGGGCTGCACGGCGGGGTGGGCCGCTACACGGTGGGCCAGGCCAAGCGGCTGGGCAAGGCAGCAAGCGTGGCAGGGGAGCAGCAAATCGTCGTGGGATTGGACGCACCTGCCCGCCGGGTGATGGTGGGGCCGCGCAGCAGCGGAACCCGGGAGCTGCAGTTGCGGGAGGTGAACTGGCTGGTCGACCCGGCCCCGGTGCAGCGGTGCATGGTGAAGCTGCGTGCACGGGACAGCTTGCACCCCGCCAGCGTCACGCCCGAAGGCATTGTTCTGCTGGATGAGCCAGCGCTTCCCGCACCCGGGCAGGCCTGCGTGTTCTACGACGGCGGCCGCGTCCTGGGCGGCGGCTTCATCGCGCCCGCCGCCCAGGGATAGCCTTACTGCAGGATGATGGCGACCCGACGGTTCTGCGGCTCGCGCACGCCGGGTGCCGTGGGCACCAGCGGGCGGGTGTCGCCGAACGCCTGGATCTGGATTTCCTTGGCCGGCACGCCGTCGCGCACCAGCTCGGCCGCCACCGTCTGGGCGCGGCGCAGGGAAAGCTTCTGGTTGTACTGCTTGGTGCCGGACAGGTCGGCGTTGCCCTGCACCTCGATGCGGGTGGCCTGCACCCGCGTGCTGGCCTGCGCGGCTTCCGCCACGATCTGGCGCGCCCGGTCCGTCAGGTCGGCCCGGTCCCAGTCGAAGAACACCAGGTAGGTGCGCGTCGGCGCGGCAACGGGCGCGGGCACCGGGGCCGGCGGGGGCGGCGGCTGCGGCGTGTTGAAGGCGTAGCGGATGCCAACGACGCCGCTGTGGTTCAGGTTCTCCGTGATGTTGTAGTTGCCCTTCGCGCCAGGCGTCGAGAGCGAGGTGGCGCGGAACGACTGCGGGCCGAGGACGCCGAGGAAGCGGTAATCGGCGGTGACGGCCAGGCCTGGGATTTCGTCGATCGGGAAGGCGAAGCCCACGATGCCCTGGTAGGCGAAGTTC
Organism: uncultured Acetobacteraceae bacterium; assembly: GCA_964245495.1. Lineage (GTDB taxonomy): Bacteria > Pseudomonadota > Alphaproteobacteria > Acetobacterales > Acetobacteraceae > LMUY01. The sequence goes on along the minus strand of CAXTNC010000031.1, from coordinate 18,375 downwards.
CCGCTCGCGGTGCCGCCGAGATGGGTGACGGACCCGGTCGTCTGCACGGCGTTCAGGCCGTTCAGGTGGCTCCACTCCCAGCCGGCGCCCACTCCCACATAGGGCGTGAAGGCGTAATCCAGGCCGAACGGGCGCAGGTCGATATCGTAGAGGACGTTGCCCAGCACGCCGTAGTCCTGCTGCGAGGAATGCACGGAGTTCGGCGCGAATGCCGTGAACTTGCGCACGCTGGTGTTCCGGTAGTCGCCTTCCACCTCGGCGCGCAGACCGTTGCCCAGCCCGTAGCCGACGCTGCCAAGACCGCCATACCCGTCTGCGCTGAACGTCAGTCGGGAGCTGCCCAAAACCGCGCCTGGCGAGGCCTCCGCGTGCTCGGCCTGCTTGTAGTTGAACAGGGCGCCGGCTCCGACGTAGAGCCCGCTGATCGGCTGGGCCAGGGCCATGCCCGGCAGGCACACGGCGGCAGCGGTGGCGAGAAAGCGGAGCTGCATGGGAAGCGGTGTCCTGTCAATCAATGTGGCGTCATAGCCAGTCTGGCCACAAAAGCGGGCGAACCCAAGCGTGATCACCTGCTGCGGACGCCTGCAAGGCCGATCCGGCCACGATTTGGCGGCCATAGTGCCTTAGACGTGACACTTGGCGCCTTCCCGCGCCCGGAGGGCAAGGCGGGGGGCCGCTCGCGCCTGCCCCGCCGCAGTTTCATTGCAGGATGATGGCGACCCGGCGGTTCTGCGGCTCGCGCACGCCGGGTGCGGTGGGCACCAGCGGGCGGGTGTCGCCGAACGCCTGGATCTGGATTTCCTTGGCCGGCACGCCGTCGCGCACCAGCTCGGCCGCCACCGTCTGGGCGCGGCGCAGGGAAAGCTTCTGGTTGTACTGCTTGGTGCCGGACAGGTCGGCGTTGCCCTGCACCTCGATGCGGGTGGCCTGCACCCGCGTGCTGGCCTGCGCGGCTTCCGCCACGATCTGGCGCGCCCGGTCCGTCAGGTCGGCCCGGTCCCAGTCGAAGAACACCAGGTAGGTGCGCGTCGGCGCGGCAACGGGCGCGGGCGCGACCGCTGGCGGGGGTGGCGGCGGCGTGGGCGTGTTGAAGGCGTAACGCACGCCCACGACGAGGCTGTGGTTCAGGTTCTCCGAAATCTTCGCGTTGCCGCTGGCAAGCCCGCCGTTGAAGGTCTGCGTCTTGAACGTCTGATCCCCCAGCACGCCGAGGAAATGGTAGTCCACCGTGAAGGCCAGGCCGGGAATCGGCTCCACCGGGAAGGCGACGCCCACGATGCCCTGATAGGCGAAGTTGCCGTTGGTGCCGCCGAAATGATTCACCTGGCCGGTCACCGCGTTGGTCGCGGTCAATCCCTGGATGTGGCTCCACTCGTAGCCGGCGCCGACGCCGACGTAAGGCTGCAGGAACGGCACGCCGAACGGGCGCAAGTCCACATCATACAGCACGTTGACGAGCGCGCCGTAATCCTCCTGCGTCGTGCCGCCGCTCTGGTAGGGCTGGGACGTGCCGTACAGCCCCAGAAGGCTGGCCTGGCGGTAGTTGCCCTCCACCTCGACGCGCAGGCCGTTGCCCAAGCCGTAGCCGACGCTGCCAAGCCCGCCAAGGCCGCCGGCATCGAACCGGAAGCGGGGGGAAGGGCCTGTGATGCCGGAGTTCAGCCCAGGCCGCAGGTGCTCGGCCTGCTTGACGTTGGCCAGCGCGCCGGCGCCGATGTACAGCCCCTCGATCGGCTGCGCGGCGGCAAGGCAGGGAAGCGACGCGGCCGCGGTCGCGAGGAGGATGGAGCGCAAGTTCATGGCGGGAAGCTGTCCTGAAGGTTAGGTCGTCCTTCCCGTACTCCAAACGGCGCGCAGGACAACCCACAAACCCGCCGTCCAGGAGCAATATCCGGTTACATCACTGTATTCGCTGCCATGTTCATGTCGGTAATCGCCTGATCGTGATCGCCCGGCGCGGCCCACCATCCTCGGCATTGACTCGCCGGCCTGCCGGCGCGACACAGCCCCGTCCGGCTGGCGGCGTAGCTCAGCGGTAGAGCAGGGGAATCATAATCCCTTGGTCGGCGGTTCAAATCCGTCCGCCGCTACCATCCGACCCCAACCCTGCTGGACCCGCCCTGTTGATCGACAAGCTCGAATTCCTCATCGCGGTCGCGCGGGAACGCAACTTTCGCCGTGCCGCCGAGGCGTGCGGGGTCGCCCAGCCCACGCTGTCGGCCGCCATCAAGTCCCTGGAAGAGGCGCTGGGCGCCGTGCTCGTGCTGCGGACCTCCCGCTTCCTGGGCCTCACCCCCGAAGGCGAGCGGGTGCTTGAATGGGCCAAGCGCCTGGTGGGCGACGCCCGGGCGATGCGCGACGAGCTCTGCGCGTCGCGGAAGGGCCTGTCCGGACTGCTCCGCATCGGCGTGATCCCAAGCGCCTTGCCCTGCACCTCCCTGCTGACCAAGCACTGCCAGGCCCAGCACCCCGAGATGCGCTTCCAGGTGCTGGCCCGCAGCTCGGCCGAGATCCTCGCACTGCTCGACGGTTTGCAGATCGACGCCGGAATCACCTACCTGGGCGACGCGGCGGTCGGGCGCCTGCAATCCGTGCCGCTGTTCGTCGAACGCTACCGGCTGCTGACAACCGTGGACGGCCCGATGGGCGCGCGGGACCGGCTGACCTGGGCGGAAGCCGCCGGCTTGCCGCTGTGCCTGCCGACGCCGGACATGCAGCACCGCCGCATCCTTGACCGCCTGCTGGGTTCCTCCGCCAGCGACGCCCGCCCATGCGGCCTGGAGGCGGACTCCACGGTTTCGCTGCTGTCGCACGTGAGGCATGGCGGGAAGGCGACGATCGTGTCGGAACAGGTCGCCGAGCTGCTTGGCAGCCACCCGCCGTTCCGGATCATCCCGCTCGCCGAGCCGGAGGCGGCCTTCCAGGTCGGCCTGGTCGCCTCCGACCGGCATCCCATGGCGCCCTTGGTGGCGGCCTTGGTGAGCATGGCCAAGCGGCTCGCGTCCGATCGGCCGACTGATAGGGTTGTGCTATCGCAGCACGGGAAATTTGCCTTGCCGTGATCGGCGCGATCGACCAACACTGCGCCTCAACCAAGAAAAGATGTTCCCTCGGCGTGAGCCGGAGCGGGAAGCAGCCAAGGACCGTCCGACATGAGCGCAACGGCTGGTTTCACCGCAGCAGGGCAGGCCGGCCTGCTTGACCGTTCCAGGACGGTCGCCTCGGCCGGCTTCAATCGCTGGCTGGTGCCGCCGGCCGCCCTCGCGGTCCATCTCTGCATCGGCATGATCTACGGCATGTCCGTGTTCTGGCTGCCGCTGACCCATTCCGTGGGCGTGGCCTGCCCGCCAGGCCAGGGCTTGCTGCAGTCCCTGGTGGCCACCCGTTGCGATTGGACGGTCTCAAGCCTCGTCGTCGGCTTCGAGCTCGGCATCGTGTTCCTGGGCGCCTCCGCCGCGCTGTGGGGCGGGTGGCTGGAGCGGGTCGGCCCCCGGCGCGCCGGGGTCGCCGCCACGGCTTGCTGGTGCGCGGGCCTGGCGGTGGCGGCGCTGGGCGTCCAGCTGCACCAGCTTTGGATCGTGTGGCTCGGCATGGGCGTGCTGGGCGGCATCGGCCTGGGCCTCGGCTACATCTCGCCGGTGTCCACGCTGGTGAAGTGGTTCCCGGACCGCCGGGGCATGGCGACGGGCATGGCCATCATGGGCTTCGGCGGCGGCGCCATGATCGGCGCGCCGCTGGCCACCCTCCTCATGGCGCATTTCAAGGATGCTGCCGGACCTGGCGTGTGGCAGACCTTCCTGGTGCTGGCCGCGATCTACGCGGTGTTCATGCTCGCCGGCAGCTTCGGCTACCGCGTGCCGCCGGCGAACTGGAAGCCCGAGGGCTGGGTGGCCCCGCCCGCCAGGGTGTTCGCCGCTTCTGGCCACGTGCACCTGGAATGGGCCTGGCGCACGCCGCAGTTCTGGCTGATCTGGACCGTGCTGCTGATGAACGTGAGCGCCGGGATCGGCGTGCTGAGCAAGGCATCGCCCATGCTGCAGCAGCTGTTCGCCGTGATGCCCGCGGCAGGCGCCGGGTTCGTCGGGCTGCTGTCGCTGTTCAACATCGCGGGACGGTTCTTCTGGGCGTCCTTCTCCGATCGGCTGGGCCGCAAGCAGACTTACGCGCTTTTCTTCATCGTCGGCATCGCCCTCTACGCCGCCGCGCCCTGGGCTGCGCACAGCGGCAGCCGGGTGCTCTTCGTCGTGTTCCTGTGCTTGACCCTGTCGATCTACGGCGGCGGCTTCGCAACCCTGCCGGCTTACCTGGCGGACGTGTTCGGCACCCAGTTCGTGGGCGCCATCCATGGCCGGCTCTTGACGGCTTGGTCCGTGGCGGGGGTGCTGGGGCCGATCCTGTTCAGCAAGATCAGCGAGCAAGCCACCCTGAGCGGCGTTGCGAAGAACGCCGTGTACGACACGACCTTCTACGTGATGTGCGCGTTGCTGGCGGTTGGCCTGGCTGCCAACTTGCTGGTCCGGCCCCTGGCTCCCCGTTGGTTCATGGCTGAAGGCGAGCTGTTGGTCATCCAGGGCCGCCCGCTGCCGGTGGCTGGGACGGTTGCGGGCATCGGCCTGGGCGGGCTTTCGTCAGGAATGGCAGTGGCCTGGGCGGCCGTGCTGCTGCCGATCGCCTGGGGTTTCTGCGTGACCCTTTCGGGAGTCGCCGGATTGTTTTGATGCGAAAAGGAGCGCGAACCATGGACAACGGCAGGCGGAACTTCCTCGGCACGGCCGCGATCGGCGTCGGCGGCCTGGTGGCGCTGAGCGGGGCGGCCTCGGCGGACACGGCCCACACAGACCACGGCAAGCCCGGCGAGGGCGGCTTCGGACGCGAGGTGGCGCAGCTGCCGCCGGGCGCCGCCGTCGCCTACCACGATCCGGAGGACGTGGGGGAAATGCCCGCCTTCACCCGTTCGCTCGACGGGTCGGCGCCCAAGGTCACCTCCGGCGGCTGGGCCAAGGAGTCCACGGAACACCAGCTGCCGATCATGAAGGAGCTGGCAGGCGTCCACATGTTCCTCGACCCTGGCGCCTCGCGCGAGCTGCACTGGCACGCCATCGCCGCCGAATGGGCCTACGTGATCGCCGGCCGCTGCCAAACCGTGGTGCTCGATCCGTCAGGCCAGACGGAGATCAACAACTACGGTCCCGGCGACCTGTGGTTCTTCCCCAAGGGCCACGGCCACGCGATCCAGACCATCGGCGACCAGCCGTGCCACTTCATCCTGTCGTTCGACAACGGCGCGTTCTCCGAGCACGGCACCTTCTCCATCACCGACTGGATCGACCTCACGCCGCACGCCATGCTGGCCGCCAACTTCGGCATCGACCCGGCATTGTTCGACGCCTTCCCGAAGGGCGAAACCTATATCCAGGCTGGCCCGGTGCTCCCCGCGCCGCAAGCCGTCGATGCCCCCTGGCCGAAGGAATCGACGCACAAGTTCAGCCTGGCCAAGGACGTGCGCGCGCGCCGCGACTTCGATGGCGGCAGCTTCAGCCTCGCCACCGTGGACGAGTGGCCGATCTCCACCACCATGTCGGGCGGCCTGATGGTCATCCACCCCGGCCAGATGAAGGAGCTGCACTGGAACCCGAACGCCAGCGAGTTCCATTACTACCTGAAGGGCCAAGGCCAGGTCGCGATGTTCGGCTCGGGCGGGCGCAGCCGGGTGGCCGACGTCAAGGCCGGCGACTCCGCCTACATCCCGGCCGGCTACGGCCACGGCATCCGCAACACGGGCGCCGAGGACCTGGAGATCGTCCAAACCTGGGATGCCGGCAAGTTCGAGGAGATCACCCTCAAGCACTGGATGCAGACTGCGCCGAGCTACCTGCTGTCCAACAACATGGCAGGCGTGCCGGCCAGCATCTTGGATCAGATCAAGCCTGCTTGATCGGGGTTTCGGATCAGGCGACGCGTCCAGGGCGCTTGCCGCGCCGGATCGGCAGCGTATGTGAGAGTCAAAGCGGAGGACCATGCAAGATGGCCAAAGGTCGCAGCGATCTGTTCGTCGCCGTGCGCGACGACCGCCCGGAGTGGGACGGCGCGGCGCGCGCCCGCGCCGTCATCGACGCCCACCTGAGCCTGGAAGGGCCGATGCTGCCCATCCTGCACGCCTTGCAGGCGGAGTTCGGCTGCGTGCCGCGGGAGGCCGAGCCGCTGATCGCTGCCGCGCTGAACCTGTCCCGCGCCGAGGTGTTCGGCGTCATCTCGTTCTACCACGACTTCCGCCGCGAGCCGGCCGGGCGTCACGTGCTCAAGCTGTGCCGGGCCGAGGCGTGCCAGGCGATGGGCATGACGCAGCTGGCCGATGGCCTGCTGGGCCGGCTCGGCCTCGACTGGGGCGGCAAGACCGCCGACGGCGCTCTGACGGTGGAGCCGACCTTCTGCCTCGGCCTGTGCGCCTGCGCCCCCAACGCCCTGTATGACGGCGAGCCGATGGGCCGGGTGGACGCGGCAGACCTGGACCGTGTGGTGACGGAGGCGCGCGCATGACCCGGGTGTTCGTTCCCTGCGACGCCGCCGCCCTGTCCTTGGGCGCCGAGCGGGTGGCCCGCGCGGTGCTGGCGGAGGCGGAGCGCCGCGGCGAAGCGGTGCAGCTGGTCCGCACCGGCAGCCGCGGCATGGTGTGGCTGGAGCCGCTGGTGGAGGTGGAGACGGCAGACGGCCGCGTGGGCTACGGCCCGGTGAAGCCGGGGGACGTGGCTGGGCTGTTCGACGCCGGGTTCCTGGCGGGCGGCGCGCACGCATCGTCGATCGGCAAGCCGGAGCAGCATCCCTGGCAGGCGGCGCAGCAGCGGCTGACCTTCGCCCGCTGCGGCGTGATCGACCCGGTGTCCGTCGAGGACTACCGCGCCCATGGCGGCTACGCCGGCCTGGAGCGCGCGCTCGGCATGACAGGCGAGGCGATCGTGGACGAGGTCAAGCTGTCCGGCCTGCGCGGCCGCGGCGGCGCAGGCTTTCCCACCGGGATCAAGTGGAACACCGTCCGCCTGGCGCCGGCGGAGCAGCGCTACGTGGTGTGCAACGCGGACGAGGGCGACAGCGGCACCTTCGCCGACCGCATGACCATGGAGGGCGACCCGCTCAGCCTGGTCGAGGGCATGACGATCGCCGCCTTGGCGGTGGATGCCGAGCGCGGCTACATCTATTGCCGCTCCGAATACCCGCACGCCTTCGCCACGCTGCAAAAGGCGATTGCGGCGGCAACGGAGGCGGGCTGGCTCGGGGGCAACATCCGCAACTCCGGCAAGGACTTCTTCCTGGAGGTGCGGCTCGGCGCCGGCGCCTACATCTGCGGCGAGGAAACTTCCCTGCTCAACAGCTTGGAAGGCAAGCGCGGCCTGGTGCGCTCCAAGCCGCCGCTGCCGGCGATCCAGGGGCTGTTCGGCAAGCCGACCGTGGTCAACAACGTGCTGTCCTTGTCCGCCGTGCCGTTCATCATGGCGCACGGCGCCAAGGCCTATGCCGATTACGGCGTCGGCCGCTCCCGCGGCACGCTGGCCGTGCAGCTCGCCGGCAACGTCAAGCATGGCGGGCTGATCGAGGTGGCGTTCGGCGTGACGCTGCGCGAGATCGTGGAGAGATTCGGCGGCGGCACCGCCACCGGTCGCCCGGTGCGCGCGGTGCAGGTGGGCGGGCCGCTCGGCGCGTATTTCCCGGAAAGCCTGTTCGACACCCCGATGGACTACGAGGCGTTCGCGGCTGCCAAGGGCCTGATCGGCCACGGCGGCGTGGTGGTGTTCGACGACACGGTGGACCTTTCGCAGCAGGCGCGCTTCGCGTTCGAGTTCTGCGCCCATGAGAGCTGCGGCAAGTGCACCCCGTGCCGGATCGGTTCCGTGCGCGGCATGGAGGTGATCGACCGCATCGTGGCCGGTGACCAGCCCGCCAAGCACCACGCCCTGCTGAACGACCTGTGCGACACCATGGCGGAAGGCTCCCTGTGCGCGATGGGCGGGCTGACCCCCGTGCCCGTGCAGTCGGCGCTGACGCATTTCCCCGAGGACTTCGACCGCGGCGCCCGCGTGCCCGTGGCGGCTGAGTAAGGAGCGGCGAGCATGGCCCTGATCAAGGAACTCGACACCGGCACGCCCATCCGCGTGTCCGACCGCACCGTGACGCTGAGCATCGACGGTCAATCGGTGAGCGTGCCGGCCGGCACCTCCGTGATGGCGGCGGCGATGAGCATGGGGACCGCGATCCCCAAGCTGTGCGCCACCGACAGCCTGGAGCCGTTCGGCTCCTGCCGCATGTGCCTGGTCGAGATCGCCGGGCGGCGCGGCACCCCTGCCTCCTGCACCACGCCTGCGGAGGAGGGCATGGTGGTCACCACCCAGTCCCCCAAGCTCGCTGGGCTGCGCCGGGGAGTGATGGAGCTGTACATCTCCGACCACCCGCTCAACTGCCTGACCTGCGCCGCCAACGGCGATTGCGAGCTGCAGGACATGGCCGGCGCGGTGGGCTTGCGGGACGTGCGCTACGGCTTCGACGGCGAGAACCACGGCGCCGCGCCCACGGACGAGAGCAACCCGTACTTCACCTTCGAGGGCTCCAAGTGCATCGTCTGCTCGCGCTGCGTGCGGGCGTGCGAGGAGGTGCAGGGCACCTTCGCGCTGACCATCGAGGGCCGCGGCTTCGACTCCAAGGTCTCGCCCGGCGGCATGGACTTCATGGGCTCCGAGTGCGTCTCCTGCGGCGCCTGCGTGCAGGCCTGCCCCACCGCGACGCTGACGGAGAAGAGCGTCATCGCCATGGGCCAGCCGGAGCACTCGGTGGTCACCACCTGCGCCTATTGCGGCGTCGGCTGCTCCTTCAAGGCCGAGATGCAGGGCAGCACCGTCGTCCGCATGGTGCCCTACAAGGACGGCAAGGCGAACGAGGGCCACTCCTGCGTCAAGGGCCGTTTCGCGTTCGGCTACGCCACCCACAAGGACCGCATCACCAAGCCGATGATCCGCGCCAAGATCACCGACGCCTGGACCGAGGTGAGCTGGGAGGTGGCCATCGCCCACGCCGCGGCCGAGTTCAAGCGCATCCAGGCCACCTACGGCCGGGACAGCATCGGCGGCATCACCTCCTCGCGCTGCACCAACGAGGACACCTACCTGGTGCAGAAGCTGGTGCGCGCCGCGTTCGGCAACAACAACGTCGACACCTGCGCCCGGGTCTGCCACTCGCCCACCGGCTACGGCCTGATGGCGACGCTGGGCACCTCCGCCGGCACGCAGGACTTCGCCTCCGTGGCGGACAGCGACGTGATCTTCGTCATCGGCGCCAACCCGACCGACGGGCACCCGGTGTTCGCGTCGCGCATGAAGAAGCGGCTGCGCGAGGGCGCCCGGCTGATCGTGGCCGACCCCCGCCGCATCGACCTGGTGCAATCCCCGCACGTGAAGGCCGACCACCACCTGCCGCTGCTGCCCGGCACCAACGTGGCCCTGGTCAACGCCATGGCCCACGTCGTGGTGACGGAGGGCCTGGTCGCCAACGACTACGTCCGCGAGCGCTGCGAGTGGGACGCCTTCGAGACCTGGGCGCGCTTCATCGCCGAGCCGCGCAACTCCCCCGAGGCCACCGCGCACCTGACCGGCGTGAAGGCAGCCGACCTGCGCGCCGCGGCCCGGCTGTATGCCTCGGGCGGCGCGGCCGCGATCTACTACGGCCTCGGCGTCACCGAGCACAGCCAAGGCTCCACCACTGTGATGGCGATGGCCAACCTGGCCATGGCGACCGGCAACATCGGCCGCCCCGGCGCCGGCGTGAACCCGTTGCGCGGCCAGAACAACGTGCAAGGCTCCTGCGATATGGGCAGCTTCCCGCACGAGTATCCCGGCTACCGCCACGTGGCGCAGGACGAGGTGCGCGAGATCTACCAGCAGATGTGGGGCGTCCCGCTGAACGCCGAACCCGGCCGCCGCATCCCCAACATGCTGGACGACGCGGTGGAGGGCAGCTTCAAGGGCCTCTACATCCAGGGCGAGGACATCGCCCAGTCCGACCCGGACACCCACCACGTCACCGCCGGGCTGCTGGCGATGGAGTGCGTGGTGATCCAGGACCTGTTCCTGTGCGAGACGGCGAAGTACGCCCACGTCTTCCTGCCCGGCTCCTCCTTCCTGGAGAAGGACGGCACCTTCACCAACGCCGAGCGCCGCATCAGCCGCGTGCGCAAGGTGATGCCGCCGATGGGCGGGCTGGCCGACTGGGAGGCGACCGTCGCCCTGTCCAACGCGCTTGGCTACCCGATGAGCTACGGCCACCCCGAGCAGATCATGGACGAGATCGCCGCCACCACCCCCACCTTCGCGGGCGTCTCGTACCGCAAGCTGGACGAGGTCGGCTCCATCCAGTGGCCCTGCAACGCGGCAGCTCCCGAGGGCACGCCGATGATGCACGTGGGCAAGTTCGTCCGCGGCATGGGCCGCTTCATGATCACCGAGTTCATCCCCACGGAGGAGCGCACCGGCGCGCTGTTCCCGCTGATCCTCACCACCGGGCGCATCCTCTCCCAGTACAACGTCGGCGCGCAGACCCGGCGCACCGAGAACAGCCGCTGGCACCAAGAGGACGTGCTGGAGATTCACCCGATGGACGCCGAGAGCCGCGGCGTGCTGGACGGCGACCTGGTGCGGCTGGAAAGCCGCTCCGGCGACACTGCGCTGCGCGCCCGCATCAGCGAGCGGATGCAGCCCGGCGTGGTCTACACCACCTTCCACCACCCCAGCACCGGCGCCAACGTCATCACCACCGACTTCTCCGACTGGGCCACCAACTGCCCGGAGTACAAGGTCACCGCCGTGCAGGTCCGCAAGACGAACCGCATGTCCGGCTGGCAGGAGCGCTTCTTCGAGGAAGACGTGGCGCTGACCCGCGTGGCGCGGCTCGACGCGGCCGATTGATCCAGGAGCCTCGCGATGAAGGTCGAGAAGTTGATTGCCATGTCCAACCAGATCGCCGCGTTCTTCCGGTCCTACCCGGACGAGCAGGCGACCGCCGGCATCAAGCAGCATCTGGTGGCGTTCTGGACGCCCGCGATGGTGTCCCTGCTGGAGGGCCGCCTGCATGACGACCCGGCCGGGTCGGACCCGCTCGTGGTGCGGGCGATGCGCCGCGCCGTGCCGGAGGACAGCGTGATCGACCGCGCTGTCTCCCCGGTGCGCGAAAGCGGCGTGATGGCGAGCGACGCCGGGTAGCAGCCTGCCCGCCGGCCGCGGTGAAGGAAGCGGCTGGAGGAGCAACACCCTGCTCAAGGCATCGACCAGGTCGCGCGGGCTGGCGACCGCTGCTGCCCCGGCAGCCTGCGCCCGCCTTGGCCCGCCGCCGCTCTCCACAGGGCGCCTGGCCAACATGCTGCCTGCGCCGCACCCGGCATCGAGGCCACGCTTGCGGCGGTGACGCTGGCTTCCTTGCAGCTGGAGCGCCTCCGCCGGCCAGCCGCGCTCTATCCCGGGCCTAATCCGCTGGTGCACGGCGGCGCGGCTCGGCAGCCCGACCGCGGCAGCATGGCCGCCTGGATGGCGTGGCGGGGGAAGCTGGGCGGGCAGAAAAGGCGCCGCATGTCATCAACGACCTCCAGCTGCTCAGGAATCCGCTGGCATCCGTGGACGCCGGGCGGGCGTGATGGTTTCGATGCGTGAGCGGAACCGCTGCCACAGCGGCCCCTCGGTGACGGGCTGCGCTGCCCGGCTGTCACGATCTCCCAGGTCGTCCAGCAGGCGTTTGGCGATCAGGCCGCGATGGCCCTGTTCCCAGTGGTCCGCCGCGCCGTCTGCCGGCATCCAGGTGGGCACTTGCAGCAGCAGGTACTTGGCCAAGCCGTCCAGCAACGGCTCGTAGGTGGCGCGCAAGGCGGCCAGCGTTGTCTCCGTTTCCGTGCCGCCCTCCCATTTCACGCCAGCCTCGGCAAGGGCCGCCTCCATGTGCGCGTACCCCTCATGGCCGAGCCGGTTGCCGCCGTCGAAGGGGCTTGGTTTCGTTGCGAAGGACTGCGCCATTTCCACCAGGATCTGCCGCCCCATGGTGAACGTCATCCGGGCTTGCAGCGGCGCCAGCTCCGGCACGCCGACCAGGACGAGGGCGCAGGCGTCCATGATGCAGGCCAGGCCGGCCAGCCAGGACTGGTTGTCGTGCTGCGACCGGTAGTACGCCAGCATCGGGTAGGACAGGTGGCTTTCCAGCAGCTCGGACCCCCACGCCTCCCATTCCCGGAACAAGCTGTTGAGCTGCTCCAGCCCGCCGCCCTCGGCGTGGCGGACCAGCAGCGTCGTCGCCGTCGGCGGGGACCCGGCGCGCCCGTCCAGCTGGATGACGTGCGCCTCCCGCCGGGTGAACAGCTGGTACAGCACCGGCAGGTAGCCGATGACGACGGCGATGAAGCCGATGCCGAAGCCTGCCTCCAGCACCGAAACCAGGCGGCCGCCGGCGCTGTGCGGCACCACATCGCCATAGCCCAGGGTAAAGAAGGTGACGCCGCTCATGTAAACCTGCTCGAAGTACGGCGAGTCGGCGCCGGGACCGTGCGCTGGCTCCAGCGACCAGCCGAGCGTGCCGAATCCGGCGATCAGCGTGCCCGCCCAGGTGGCGAACAGCATCAGCATCGCCAGGGGGCCGAACAGGCTGAGCCAGTGCTCCCGCTGGGCCACGCGCGAGATGCGGACGCTGACGCTCGACCAGGCGCGCCAGGTGGAGCGGAAGAACAGCCGCGTGATGCGGCGGCGGCGGCGGACGCGGCGGGGCAGCAGCATGACCTCGAACGCATCCTGCAGCACCAGCGCCACGCCCAGCAGAGCCAGGCAGCCAAAGGCGAATTTCATATGGTCCCTTTACCCGAACGGCCCTGCCGGTTGCGCACCTGAGTGCATCGCAGTGCAACGGCAAGGCCCCGCCCGCGCTTGAAACGCGACCCCATGGCGGAGCAGGCCCGATGAGCGGCGCGACCTACCAGCCCACCGACACCCTGAAACCAATCGCGGATGACTTATGGATCGTGGACAGCGGCCCCATGTACGGCGCCCTGCCGCTGCGCATGACGGTGGTGCGGCTGCCCGGCGGCGGCCTGCTGCTGCACTCGCCGACGCGTTACACCTCGGCGCTGGCGAAGCAGCTGGAGGCGCTCGGCCCCGTCCGCGCCCTGTTCGCGCCCAACTTCGCCCACTGGACACACTTGCGCGAGTGGCAGCAGGGCTGCCCCGGCGTCGTCACCTGGGCGGCGCCTGGCCTGCGCCGGCGCCGGCAGGTCCGCAAGGCAGGCGTGGCGGTTGATCACGACCTGACGGACGCCGCACCTCCGGAGTGGGGCGGCGCCATCGAGCTGGTGACGGTGCCCGGCGGCCTCGGCTTCCGCGAGGTGGCGCTGTTCCATGTCCCGTCGCGCACGCTGGTGCTGGCGGACCTGGTGCAGAACCTGGAGCGGCAGCGTCTGCCGGCGCTGCTGCGCCCGCTCGCCCGGCTGGCGGGCAACACGGCGCCGGACGGGCGGGCGCCGGCGCATCTGCGCGCGTTGGTGCGGCTGAACGGCGGGGCGCAGAAAGCGGCGGAACGGTTGCTGGCGCTGCGTCCGGACCGGGTGCTGTTCGCCCACGGCCTGCCATTCGAGGGTGACGCCACGGCGGAGCTGCGGCGTTCGCTGCGCTGGCTCGTGCCGGCGGCTTGAACCTTGCTCCGCGCGCTTTCGCTTGCGGGACGGGACAGGGCGCCCAAGGCTCGACGCGGCTGGGAGCAGTTGCAGAGGATGGCTGGGGAGGCGCCTGGGTTCATCACGGAATATTCGGAAATATCCGCATGTTCGTGGCTCGTTCGACCTTGTGCCTGCCTCTCCTGCCCCCGGCAGCATCGCCGCGCTGAATGGCACGGCCGCGCGCAGCGCCGGCAAACACCGCGCAGCCCGCCTCGTGGTCTTGTTTGCTGCCCGAGGCGTCAGATCAAGCTGGTTGCTTGCAAGCCGCAGCGGGAGGTGACGTGATGAGCCAATCCGACGAGGGCGCCTCGGACGGCGCATTGGTGCTGTTCAGCGGCGGGCAGGACAGCGCCACCTGCCTGGCCTGGGCCCTGAGCCGGTTCGGCCGGGTCGAGACGCTGGGCTACGACTACGGCCAGCGCCACCGGGTCGAACTGGACGTGCGCGGCCCGGTGCGCGGCGGGCTGGCGGCGCTCGACCCAGCCTGGGCGGCGCGGCTGGGGGCGGACCACGTGCTGGCGATGCCCACCCTGGCCGCCCTGTCCGAGACCGCGCTGACCCGGCAGCAGGCCATCACCGTCGCGGCCGGCGGCCTGCCGTCCACCTTCGTGCCGGGGCGCAACCTGCTGTTCTTCACCTACGCGGCAGCGCTCGGCTACCGCCGGGGGCTGCGCCACATCGTCGGCGGCATGTGCGAGACGGACTATTCCGGCTACCCGGACTGCCGCGACGACACGGTGAAGGCCTTGCAGGTGGCCATCAGCCTCGGCATGGACCAGCGCTTCGTGCTGCACACCCCGTTGATGTGGCTGGACAAGGCGGCGACCTGGCGGCTGGCGGAGCAGCTGGGCGGGCAGCAACTGGTGCAGCTGATCCTGGACGGGACCCATAGCTGCTACCTCGGTGATCGCACCCATCGCCACGAGTGGGGCTGGGGCTGCGGCACGTGCCCCGCCTGCGAGCTGCGCGCCAATGGGTGGGCGCGCTACCGGGCCGGCTCAGCCTAGCGCGTCGATCGCCCGCGCCAGCCGCACGTCCAGCGCCGTGATGGCCCCGGTGTCATGCGTGGTGATGCAGATCCAGACCCGGCCGTAGCTGTTCTGCAAGAACGGATGGTGGTTCTGCTGCTCGACCAGCAGCGCCACCCGCGCCATGAAGCCCCAGGCCGCGCTGAAATCCTTGAAGCGGAAGCCGCGGTGCAGCCTGTTGTCCCTGACCGTCCAGCCGGGCAGGGTGGTGGCGAGCGCTTCGAGTTCGGAGTCGCTCAGCGGTTCCATGGCTGCAGGATGGGCACTGCGGCGCGGAAGGTCTAGGCTGCGCCTCCAACATCCATCGAGGGCCGCATGGCTCAAACCCCGCCGACGCTGGACGACATCATCGTCCTCGCGGAACGCTCCCTTGCCTCCATTCCTGACCGGTTCACCAAGGCCGCACGGCGCATCGCCATCGTGGTGGAGGAGATGGCGGACGACGAGACGCTGGACGCCATGGGCATCGAGAGCGGCTACGACCTGACGGGGCTGTACCGCGGCACGCCGCTCACGCTCGCCAGCGGGTCCGCCACCCCGCAGGAGCCGGACATGATCCTGCTCTACCGCGAGCCGATCCTGCTGGAATGGATCGAGACGGGCGAGGACCTGGCGGCGCTGGTGAACAACGTGCTGGTGCACGAGCTGGCGCATCATTTCGGCTTCAGCGATGCCGACATCGCGGAGCTGGAGCGGGAGTAGGCTAGGGCAGGATTTTGGCGCCAGGGTCCGCCGTCTTGGCCGGGTAGCCGCACCAGGGCGCGGCGGTGCATCGCCAGCATTCCGGCAGGCGCGCCTTGCACACGTAGCGCCCGTGCAGCACCAGCCAGTGATGGGAGGGGCGCAGCAGGTCGGGCGGCACCCGGCGCACCAGCCCGTCCTCCACCATCCGCGGCGTCTTGCCCGGGGACAGCCCAGTGCGGTTGGCCAGCCGGAAGACGTGGGTGTCCACGCCCATGGTGGCCTCGCCGAACGCCACGTTCAGCACCACGTTCGCCGTCTTGCGGCCCACGCCGGGCAGGGCTTCCAGCGCCTCGCGCTCCCCCGGCACCACGCCGCCGTGCCGCTCCACCAACATGCGGGACAGGGCGGCCAGGTTCCTTGCCTTGCCCTGCCACAGCCCCACGGCGCGGACGTATGGCCCGATCCCCTCCGCCCCCAGGTCCGCCATCGCCGCCGGGGTGGGGGCGGCGGCGAACAGCGCAGGTGTCGCCCGGTTCACGGACGCGTCCGTGGCCTGCGCCGACAGCACCACGGCCACCAGCAGGCTGAACGGGTCGGTGAACGCCAGTTCGGTCTGCATGTCCGCGTCGGCGGCGCGGATGGCCTCCAGGAACGGGCGGATGTCGGCGAGCAGCATCCGGGGTATTTTCTGGGGCGTGGGCCGCGGCTTGCGGGCGGGTATGGCCATGGCGGAGTTTTGACCGGTGCAAAGGGTGGTGACAAGCGAGCGCCGCGGGCCAGATGGATGTGCAATGAACGCCGAGCCATGCTTCTTCGAGGCCGTGATCGTGCCGCACCGCAGCCTGTCGCGCCGCGGGCTGCGGCTGCTGGTCGGCGCCATCTGCGCGCTGAGCGTGGCCACCACGGCCGTGTTCTGGTGGCTGGGCGCCTGGCCGATCGCCGGGTTCAACGGGGTGGAGATCACCGCCGCCCTGCTGCTGCTGCGCCACAACGCCCGCGCCGTGCGGTCCAACGAGGTCATCCTGCTGACCGAGTCCACCCTGCGCATCATCCGCACCGCGGTGGACGGCACCCGCACGGAACGGGAAGTGCCGCCGGCTTGGCTGCGGGTGGACGTGCAGGAGCGTCCCGGCCGCGTGCCGGGCCTTTACCTCGCCTCGCACGGCGCGCGGGTGGAGGTGGGCGCGGCGCTGGGCGAACCGGAGAAGCTGGACCTGGCGGCGGCGTTGAAGGACGCGCTGCACCGCTGGCGCAGCCCAACGTTCGACAATCCGCAGCTCGGTTGATGGCGATGCCTTGAGGCAGGCAGGATCGGGCAGCCCGTTCAGGCGGGCCGGGCAGGGGTGAGCGACCACCAGTTGACGAGGATGAGGGCCGGCAGCGCCGCCGACAGGAGGAACGTCGCCTCCCGCAGCGGCGGCTGCGGGACGTCGGCCACCTCGTCGGGCAGGAACAGCGGCAGGAACACGGCCGAGGCGCAGGCTCCGGCCAAGACGACCCGCCGGAAGCGGCGTGGGCGTGGGAAGTTCGGCATCGCGGCAGCCATCCCGAAGGCCGCGCTCGCAGCCACGGCGGCGCCGGCCGCGAAGCCGCTCCACAGCACGCCGTCGAACAGCACGTCGAATGCAGTGTTCGCCAACTGGCCGTAAGGCCCGAGGCCGCCGCCCGCACTGGCGAACGCGAGCAGCACCATGAAGGCGAGGCTGCCGGTTTGAAGTCCCATCAAGAACCCGAAGGCGACGGCCAGCGGTGCTGCCAAGCTTCCGACGGCCGCGCCGAGCAGCAACTGGCGCAAACCTCGCCAGGGCCGGCCGAACAGGGCCGGCAGCACGAACGGGTGGACCCAGCACAGCGCCAAGGCGCCGGCGCAGCCCGGGTTCTCGGCCAGGTGGTGGATGCGCCTGAGTTGCGACCAGACCGCGAGATCGAGGCCGATCCCGACCGTCAACCAAGCCGTCCAGCTGATCACCCATCCTGCCGCAGACCGCAGCGCCGACGGCCTCATGGCCGCGGCAGGCTGGTCATGCCGGGTCCGGCGGCATCAGGCCGCCCCGCGGGAACAGCTGCGTCACATGCCCCATCTTGCGCCCTGGCCGCGCCTCCGCCTTGCCGTACAGGTGCGGCACCAGCGCCGGGTCGGCCAGCAGCGCCGGCCACCGCGCCAGCTCCTCCGGCCCCACCAGGTTCTGCATGGCCGCGTCCGAGTGCCGGACCGCGGGCGGCAGGGGCAGGCCGGCCACGGCGCGGATATGCAGGTCGAACTGGCTGGCGGGGCAGGCGTCGATGGTCCAGTGGCCGGAGTTGTGCGGCCGGGGGGCGATCTCGTTCACCAGCACGGCGCCGTCCGGCGTCACGAACATCTCCACCGCCAGCACGCCGACCACGTCCAGCGCGGCCGCCACGTGCAGCGCGATGGCGGTGGCGCGGGCCGCCACGTCCGGCGGGATGGCGGCGGGCGCCAGCGTGAGGTCCAGGATGCCGTCGCGGTGGCGGTTCTCCACCGGGTCGAACGCGACCGCGGCGCCATCCAGACCGCGCGCCACGATCACGCTGATCTCGCAGCTGAAGGCGATGAAGGCTTCCAGCACCAGCGGCCTGGGTTCCAGCGCGTCCCAGGCCGCATCCAGGTCGGAGGCGCTGCGCAGCACGGCCTGGCCCTTGCCGTCATAGCCGCCGCGGGTGGTCTTGAGCACGCCGGGCAGGCCCAGCCGCGCCGCCGCCGCGCCCAGGCCGGCCCGGCTCCCGACCGGCGCCCAGGGCGGCGTGGCGACGCCTGCCTCGTTCAGGAAGCCCTTTTCCACCGCACGGTCCTGGCTGGTGCGCAGCACGGCGGGGGAGGGCCGGACGGGGCGGATGGACTGCAGCAGCTCCAGCCCCTCGGCGCTGACATTCTCGAACTCGAACGTCACCACGTCGACCGATTCGGCGAAGGCGCGCAGCAGC
>CAXTNC010000030.1:0-22204 GCA_964245495.1 uncultured Acetobacteraceae bacterium | reverse complement strand
GCCTCCCCTTCCCCGTTGATCGACTTGCGCAGCCGGCGGATGTGCACGTCCACCGTGCGCGGCTCCACGTGGATGTCCGGACCCCACACTGCGTCCAGCAGCTCCTCGCGCGAGAACACCCGGCGCGGGTGCTGCATGAAGAACTCCAGCAGGCGGAACTCGGTCGGCCCCAGATGCACTGCACGGCCGCTGCGCTGCACCCGATGCGCGGACAGGTCGACCGTGATGTCGTGGAACTGCAGCCGCCCCTTGGCCGGCAGGGCGCCGGCGCGGCGCAGCAGGGCGCGCATCCGGGCCAGCAGCGCCGCCATGCTGAACGGCTTGGTGATGTAGTCGTCCGCCCCCGTGTTCAGGCCGCGCACCGCGTCGCCGTCCTCCGTGCGCGCCGTCACCATGATGACCGGCAGGTCCCGCGTCGCAGGCCGGCGGCGGATCTGGCGGCACACCTCGATGCCGCTCAGCACCGGCAGCATCCAGTCCAGCAGCACCAGGTCAGGCGGCGCCTCGGCGATGCGGGTCAGCGCCTCCTGCCCGTCCACCGCCTCGTCCACGCGGAAGCCCTGCTTCTCCAGGTTGTAGCGCAGCATGGTCGCCAGCGCCGCCTCGTCCTCCACCACCAGCACCAGCGGCTTGGCGTGGCTGGACATGCCCTCGGCCATCCGCCTCAGTCCCGCGGCCGGACGACGGCGTAGGCGCTCATGTCGCCCTTGGGCCGGCTTTCCGGCAGCGCCTCCCCGGTCACGGCGTAGTGCACCGTTTCGGCGATGTTGGTGGCGTGGTCGCCGATGCGCTCCAGGTTCTTGGCGATGAACAGCAGGTGCGTGCAGGGCGTGATGTTGCGCGGGTCCTCCATCATGTAGGTGACCAGCTCGCGGAAGATCGCGTTGTAGATGTCGTCCACCGCCTGGTCCGAGCGCCAAACCTGCATGGCCTTGGCCTCGTCGTTCTCCCCTGCCGCGTCGACGATCAGCTTGAGGTTCTCCTGCACCATGCGCGTCATGTGCGCGATGCCGGACAGGCTGAACGGCAGGGGGAACTGGCCCAGCACGATGGACCGCTTGGCGACGTTGGTGGCGTAGTCGCCGATGCGCTCCAGGGCGGCGGTGATCTTCAGCGCCGCCACGATCTGGCGCAGGTCCTGCGCCATCGGCTGGCGCAGCGCCAGCATCCGGATCACCTGGGCCTCCACGTCGCGCTCCAGCGCATCGACCGCCGGGTCCTGCTCCATGGCCTGGGTGGCGGCGGCGCTGTCCTGGTGCACCACGGCGGCGGCGGCGGCGGCCACCTGCGCCTCCACCAGGCCGCCCATCTGCGCGATGCGGTCGCGCAGGGCCACCAGGTCCTGGGCGTAGGAGCGGACGATGTGCTCGGGCTGCGCGTCTGCCATTCCGCTGTTCCTTAACCGAACCGTCCGGTGATGTAGTCCTGCGTCTTCTTCTGCCGCGGTGCGGTGAACATCTGCGCCGCCGGGGACACCTCCACCAGCTCGCCCAGGTAGAAGAAGGCCACCTGGTCGGCGCAGCGGGCGGCCTGCTGCATGTTGTGGGTGACGATGGCGATGGTGAAGTCCCGCTTCAGCTCGTCGATCAGCTCCTCGATCTTGAGCGTGCTGATCGGGTCCAGCGCCGAGGTCGGCTCGTCCAGCAGGATCACCTCCGGGCGGGTGGCAATGGTGCGGGCGATGCACAGGCGCTGCTGCTGGCCGCCGGACAGCCCGGTGGCGGAACTGGTGAGCCGGTCCTTCACCTCCGGCCACAGGGCGGCGCGGGTGAGCGACCACTCCACCCGGTCGTGCATCTGCGGCCGGGTCAGCTTCTCGTGCAGCTTCACGCCGAACGCGATGTTGTCGTAGATCGACATCGGGAACGGCGTGGGCTTCTGGAACACCATGCCGACGCGGCTGCGCAGCATGTTCAGGTCCATCGCCGGGTGCAGGATGTTCTCGCCGTCCAGCAGGACCTCGCCCTCGGCGCGCTGGTTCGGGTACAGGTCGTACATGCGGTTCAGCACCCGCAGCAGGGTCGACTTGCCGCAGCCGGAGGGGCCGATCATGCCGGTGACCTGCCGCTCCGGCAGGTCGAGCGTGATGGACTTCAGCGCCCTGTTGCTCCCGTAGTGGAAATCCAGCCCGCGGATGGACAGGCGCGGCCGGTTCAGCGCGGCCGGGGACCGGCCCGGGACGTTGCCGGCGGCTTGCAGGGTGCCGTGGTCGCTCATGCGGTCGTCATGCTCCGGTCAGCGGCGGCGCAACGCGAGCCGCGCCACGATGTTGAGCGCCAGCACGCCGAAGGTGATCAGCAGCGCCGCCACCCAGGACAAGTCAACCAGGTCCTGGTACGCCGACCCGGCATACTGGTAGATCGTCACCGGCAAGCTGGACATGGCGGCGCCGAACGCGGTGAGGAGGCTGGCCGGGTGGGCCAGCTCCACCGTGGGGTTGAGGTTGCCCAGGCTGGTGAACAGCAGCGGCGCCGTCTCGCCGGCGATGCGGGCGACCGCGAGCAGCACGCCGGTCAGGATGCCGTCGCGCGCCGCCGGGTAGCAAATGGACACGATCGCCCGCCACTTGGGCGCCCCCAGCGCCACGGCGGCCTCACGCAAGGACACCGGGATCAGCCGCAGCATGTCCTCCGTGGTGCGGACCACGATGGGGATCACGATCACCGCGAGTGCGATGCACCCGGCGATGCCGGAGAAGCCGCCGAACGGCAGCACGGCGATCTGGTAGACGAACAGGCCGATCAGGATCGACGGCGCCGACAGCAGCACGTCGGACACGAAGCGCACGGCGTTGCCCAGCGCCGAGCTGCCGGCGTACTCGGACAGGTAGGTGCCGACCATCAGGCCGACCGGCGTGCCGATCGCGGCGCCCGCCACCGTTTGCAGCAAGCTGCCGACGATGGCGTTGGCCAGGCCGCCATGCGACCCGGCGGGCGCGGTGTTCCTGTACAGCACGCCCAGGGACAGCCCGGCGATGCCGCGCGCGACCAGCGTGTACAGGATGGAGGCCAGGAACAGCAGCCCGATGGCGGTGGCGGCGATGCACAGCGCGGCCACGACCCGGTCGGAGAGCCGCCGCCGCCGGGCCATGCGCGAGGCGGCGGCGCGGTCCAGCGCCGGGCCGGGGCTGGCGGCGTGCGCGGCCGTGCCCATCAGGTCCGCACCCGTGGCCGCAGCAGCAGGCGCGAGATGGCCAGCACGACGAAGGAGATCACGAACAGGACGAAGCCGAGCGCCAGCAGGGAGGACAGCTTGAGGCTGCCCGCCGGCGACTCCGGGAACTCCAGCGCCACCAGGGAGGCGATGGTGTTGCCGGGGGCCAGGAGGGAGGCGGACAGCCGGTTGGTGTTGCCGATGACGAAGGTGACGGCCATGGTCTCGCCCAGCGCGCGGCCCAGCCCCAGCATGATGCCGCCGACCACGGAGCTGCGCGTGTACGGCAGCACGATGGAGCGCATCACCTCCCACCGGGTGCAGCCGATGCCGTAGGCGGACTCCTTGAACATCGGCGGCACGGTGAGGAACACGTCGCGCATGGTGGCGGCGATGAACGGGATGATCATGACAGCCAGGATCAACGCGGCCGTCAGGATGCCGGTGCCGAACGGCGCGCCGGAGAACAGCAGGCCCAGCCCGGGCACGCCGCCCAGCGTGTCGATCGCCCAGGGCTGCACGTACTGGGCCATGACCGGGACGATGACGAAGAAGCCCCACATGCCGAAGATGATGGAAGGCACGGCGGCCAGCAGCTCGATGGCGGTGCCGACCGGCTGGCGCAGCCATTGCGGCGCCATCTCCGTCAGGAAGAACGCGATGCCGAAGGCGAGCGGCACGGACAGCAGCAGCGCCAGCACGGCGGTGGCGAGGGTGCCGTAGATCGGCACGGCGGCGCCGTAGATGTCGTTCACCGGGTCCCAGTCGGCGTTGAAAAGGAAGCCGGGGCCGAAGGCGCGGAACGCCTTCAGCCCGCCGATGAGCAGCACGATGATGATGGCGCCGAGCAGCAGCAGCACCAGCACGCCGGACACCCGGGCCAGGCCCGCGAACAGCCTGTCGCCCGCCGAGTTGGTCGAGCCGGCGCGGCGTCGCGCGGGATCGGCCGGCGGCTGGGTTTCGGGGGTGGCGAGGAGGGCTTGCGGCACGGTCCTGTCCAGGCAAAGGCAGCGCTACTTGTAGACGGGCTGGCCCTGGGCCGTCACGTCATGCCGCCAATGCTCGCGCACGCTGTCCTGCACGGCAGCGGGCAGCGGGATGTAGTCGAGCTGCGCGGCGATGCCGCCGCCGCTGGTGTAGGCCCAGTCGAAGAACTTGATCACGGCGGCGCTCTTGGCGGCGTCCTTCGGGTCCTTGGGCAGCAGGATGAAGGTGGGGGACACGATCGGCCACACGCCGGCGCCGTCCAGGTCGATCAGGCTGACGGCGAAGTTGGCGGCGCCCGCCCAGTCGGCCGCCGCCGCGGCGGCCTGGAACGCGGCCGTGGTCGGCTTGACGAACGCGCCGGCCTTGTTCTGCAGCTGGGTGGTGACGAGGTGGTTCTGCGTGGCGAAGGCGTTCTCCACGTAGCCGACCGCGCCGCGGGTGTGGCCCACGGTGGCCGCCACGCCGTCGTTGCCCCTGGCGCCCGCGCCGGCCGGCCACTTGACGCTGGCGCCCGCGCCCGTGCCCGCCTTCCAGTCAGGGCTGGCGGCCGACAGGTAGGAGGTGAACACGAACGAGGTGCCGGACGCCTCGGCGCGGTACACCGGCGCGATGGCCAGGTTCGGCAGGGGGGTGCCGCTGTTGAGCGCCACGATCTTGGGGTCGTTCCATTTGGCGATCCTGCCGGCGTAGATGTCGGCCAGCACGGCGCCGGTCAGCTTCAGCTCGTCCGTCTTCACGTCCGGGATGTTCACGATCGGCACCACCGCGCCCATCACGGTGGGGAACTGCAGCAGGTTGGCGGATTGCAGCTTGGCCGGGTCCATCGGCGCGTCAGACGCGCCGAAGTCGACGGTGCGGTTGGTGATCTGGTTCTGCCCGCCGCCGGAGCCGATGGCCTGGTAGTTCAGCTCGACGCCGGTGGCGGGCTTCGCGGCCTCGCCCCACTTGGCGTACGCCGGCGCGGGAAACGTGGCGCCGGCGCCGGTGATCTGCTGCTGCGCGCCGGCCGCGAACGAGACGGCGGCGAAGGCGAGGGCCAGCGGCAAACGTGACAAGGCCATGAAGCCTCCTGGGTGCGGGTGGACCAGCGCTCGTTCGCGCCAGGCTGGGGTGCGGCCGGAACCTAGCCGCGGGCCGGGACGCCGATGTTGCAGTTGCATGAAGCTACCATGACAGTTGCGGCCCGAACCAGGCCGGCGTTCACCCGCTTGCGCGTCCTGGCCGCCGCCTTGCTAGACTGCCCGCCATGCCCGACGAGATCACGCCGCTGACCACCCGCATCGCCTACCAGAACCGCTGGCTGCGCGTGCGGGAGGACACCGTGCGCCGGGCGGACGGCTCCGAAGGGTTGTATGGCGTGGTCGAGCGTCCGGCCTTCGTGGTGGTGGTGCCCTGGCAGGACGGCTGCATCACCATGGTCGAGCAATACCGCTACCCGATCCGCCGCCGCCTGCTGGAGCTGCCGATGGGCACCTGCGAGCTGGTCCCCGGCATGGCGCCGGAGCAGACGGCCGCCGCCGAGCTGCGGGAGGAGACGGGGCTGCAGGCGGACACGCTGTCCCACGTGGCGACGATGTTCCAAGGTCCCGGCTACAGCGACCAGGCCGGCCACGTGTTCCTCGCCACCGGGCTGCGGCAGGGCGAGCCGATGCGGGAAGCCAGCGAGCAGGGCATGGCGTGCCGCGCCGTGCCGCTGGCGGAGCTGGAGGCGATGATCCGCGCCGGCGCGCTGCAGGACGCGATCAGCCTGGCCGCGCTGGGCCTGCTGCGCTTCCAGGGCGTGCTCTGACCCGGCAGGAACCAAACGGTTCGCCGCGGGTCCATGCTGCTCCTCCTCCGGATCATCCAGCCATGCAGTACCTGCTTTACCCGCTCGTCGTCCTGGCGGGATTGATGAACCCGCTGCAGGCGGCGTGCATGTCGGCGATCAACAAGGCGATCGAGCGGCCGTTCATGGTCGGCGTGGTCAGCGCCGTCGTCACCGGCTTCCTCACGCTGGCCGGGGCGCTGCTGCTCGGCCAGCTCGGCTTCGGCGGCAAGGCGGCGGAGGTGCCGAAATGGGCCTGGTTCGGCGGCGCCGCCGGCACGATCTTCCTCATCGCGCAGCCGATCGCGGCGCCCAAGATCGGCGCCGGCCCGTTCATCGGCATCACGGTGACGGCATCCCTGGTCGCCTCCGTGCTGATCGACAACTACGGCTGGCTCGGCTTCCCGCAGCACGCCGCCGGGCTGTGGCGGCTGGTGGGCGCCGGCCTGATGATCGGGGGCGTGACCCTGGTGGCGATCTTCTGAGGCGCCGTTTTGACGAATCCGGCCCGTCCCGCCGATAAGGGTGGATGGCACGCCGTCCCGAGTATCCCCCGCCCGCTCTCGTCGCCGACACCGGCTCCCTCGCCGCCCTGTGCGAACGGCTGCGGGCCGAGCCGTTCGTCACCGTGGACACTGAGTTCATGCGGGAGCGCACCTACTACCCGGAGCTGTGCGTGGTGCAGCTGGGCGGGGCGGCGGAGAACGCGGTGATCGACGCCATGGCGGCCGGGATGGACCTGGCGCCGCTCGGCGCGCTGATGCGCGACGAGGCGGTGCTCAAGGTGTTCCACGCGGCAAGGCAGGACATCGAGATCTTCCTGGAGCTGTTCGGCGCCGTGCCGAAGCCGGTGTTCGACACCCAGGTGGCCGCCATGGTGGCCGGGTTCGGCGACCAGGTGGGCTACGACGCGCTGGTGTCCGCCCTCACCGGCGGGCAGATCGACAAGGCGCACCGGTTCAGCGACTGGTCCGCCCGGCCGCTTTCCCCCGCCCAGGTGACCTACGCCGCCGCCGACGTGACCTTCCTGCACACCGCCTACCTGCGGCTGCGGGAGCGGCTGGAGCAGGAAGGGCGGGCCGGCTGGGTGCTGGAAGAGATGGAGGTGCTGGCGCGCCCGGCCACCTACCGCGCCGACCCGGAAGCCATGTGGGAGCGGCTGCGCCCCCGCACGGCCAACCGCCGGATGCTGGGCGTGCTGCGCGCCGCCGCCGCCTGGCGGGAGCGGGAGGCCCAGCGGGTCAACATCCCGCGCCAGCGCCTGCTGCGGGACGAGACCCTGCTGGAGGTGGCAGCCACCGCACCCGACACGGCTGACGCGCTGGCCCGCTGCCGTGGCCTGTCACGCGGCTTTGCCGAGGGGCGAGGCGGCATCGGGCTGCTGGCCGCCGTCGCCGCTGCCACCGCGCTGCCGGAAGACGAGCTGCCGGAAGCGCCGCGCGGGCGTGACGGCGCCAAGCCGTCCCCGGCGCTGGTTTCCTTGCTGAAGGTCCTGCTGGCCGCCAAGTGCGAGGAGCACGACGTGGCGCCCAAGCTGGTGGCCTCCTCCGACGACATTGACCGCCTGGTTCTGGAGGACGCGCCGGACGTGCCCGCGCTGGGCGGCTGGCGGCGTCAGGTGTTCGGGGAGGACGCGATGGCGCTGAAGGGCGGCCGGGTGGCGCTGGGCGTGGCGGGCAAGCGGATCAGGCTGATCGCGGCGGGACAGGCATGATGGTGCGGGTGGTCGGAATCGAACCGACACTCCTTGCGGAACCGGATTTTGAGTCCGGCGCGTCTACCAGTTCCACCACACCCGCATCGCGGCCTTCGACCGCCCGGAGGCTCTAGCCCATCTTCGGCCGTTTGTGGAACCGTTTTCTGCGCCCCGGCGCCCCGGCGTCCGTCGGCTTCCGCCTGGGCGGCCATTCCTGTTTGCGCTCGGCCGGCAACGCCGCTATAGACGCGCCCGGCCAATGGTCCCGAATAGCTCAGTTGGTAGAGCAAGCGACTGTTAATCGCTCGGTCGTAGGTTCGAGTCCTACTTCGGGAGCCAGCTTTCCTACGCCGCCCTTCCCTCGCCAGGACCTTCCATGACCAGACTGACCAATGCCTGGCTCGTCCTGGCGGACCGGGTGCTGCACGGCGGGGCCTCCCTGGACGGAGCGGACATCGCTGCCGTGGAACCCGGCGGCGCTGCCGGCGGCATGGACATGGAGGGGGACTACCTGATCCCTGGCGTGGTGGACCTGCATACGGACAACCTTGAACGCCAGGTGCAGCCCCGCAGCACCGCGCGCTGGCCGTCCCGCTCCGCCATGGTGGCGCACGACGCCCAATGCGCCTCCGCCGGGGTGACGACGGTGCTGGACGCGCTGTGCCTCGGCGACCTCGGGTTCGAGAAGGACCGCATCCGCACCTTCCTGGACGGCGTGGTGGACGGCGACGCCCTGGCCGGCACGGGGCTGCTCAAGAGCGAGCACTTCCTGCACCTGCGCTGCGAGATGCCCGCCTCCGACGTGCTGGAGCTGCTGGACCCGGTGGCCGACCACCCCCGGGTCCGCATGGTGAGCCTGATGGACCACTCGCCCGGCGTCGGCCAGTACTTCAACCTGGACCGCTACCGGGCGATGCGCATGGCGGACGGCATGGACGCCGCCGCCGTCGAGCGCCGCATCGCCGAGCTGCAGGAAGGGCGGGCGCGCCACCGGGACGCGAACCGGCGCGCCACCCTGGACCGGGTGCGCGGCAGCCGCGCCACCCTGGCCAGCCACGACGACCGCACGGCCGAGGAGATCGAGGAGAACCGCCGCGACGGCATCCAGGTGAGCGAGTTCCCCGTCGCGATGGAGGCGGCCAAGGCGGCCAAGGCGTGCGGCATGCAGGTCGTCGCCGGGGCGCCCAACATCGTGCGCGGCGGCAGCCACGGCGGCAACGTGGCTGCGGTGGAGCTGGTGCGGGAAGGCGCGGTTGATGCCCTGGCGTCGGATTACGTGCCCGCGAGCCTGGTGGAAGCCATCTTCGGCTGCGTGCGGGCAACCGGGATCACCCTGCCGGAGGCCGTGGCGATGGTGACGGACCGGCCCGCCCGCATGGCGGGGCTGCACGACCGCGGGCGGATCGCGCCCGGGCTGCGGGCGGATTTGGTGCGTGTGCGGGTGCACGAAGGATTACCGATCGTGCGGCAGGTTTGGCGGGCCGGGGAGCGGGTGATCTGACGGCGCGGGCCGCAGTCTACTACGCGCCTGCCCTCGATGACCCGCTCTGGGCCGCCGGGTGCGCGTGGCTGGGGCGGGACCCGCAGACCGGCCAGCGCGTCAGCCACCCGGACCGGGAAGGGATGACGCGGGAGCCAGGCCTGTATGGCTTCCATGCCACGCTCAAGCCGCCCATGCGCCTCGCCCACCGCTGGGCCGACCTGGTGGAGGACGCGACAGCGCTGGCTGAGACGGTGGCGCCGTTCGAGCTGCCGCCCCTGCGCGTGGCCGATCTGGACGGCTTCCTGGCTTTGCAGGAAACAGTGTCTTGCCCGCCCCTGCACGCGCTGGCCGATGCTTGCGTGACCGAACTGGACAGCCATCGCCAACCGGCCGAGGCGGCGGAACTCGCCCGCCGCCGCCAGGCTGGGCTGACTGCCGTGCAGGACGCCATGCTGCTGGATTGGGGCTACCCCTACGTGCTGGACCAGTGGCGCTTCCACATGACGCTGACCCGGCGGCTTTCCTCGGAGGAGCGCGCCGCGGCGCAGCCGGCCGCAGAGGCGCATTTCGCCAGCGCCCTGGCCCAGCCCCGGCGCGTGGCGGACATCTGCCTGTTCACCCAGCTCGCCGCCGGGTCAGCCTTCGTGCTGGCGGAACGGATCGCCTTGCGGGGCTGAGGCGGGCAGCGGCGGCCGGGGACGCCAGGCGAGCAGCAGCGCCGTGAACGCTGCGCCCGCTGCAACGGTGCTGGCAGCCAGGCCGGCATGGTCCGCCAGCCAGTCCCCAGCATTGGTGCCCCAGGTGCGGATCGCGGCGACTGCCAGCCAGAAGGTCATGGCCTGCGCCAAGGCGGGCGCCCGGCGCAACGCGAGCGCCGCAGCGGCGACAGCCGCCGTGGCTCCGGTTGCGACGGCAAGGCCCAAGCCGTGGGCCAGGAAGTCGCCGGCCGCCGTCCCCAGCGTGCCTGCCGCCAGCATCGCGGCCCAGAACCAGCCGTTGGCGGCCGGCAGCCCGTCCCTGCCCGCACGCGCCTGGCTTCCTGCGGCCAAGCCGGCCAGCAGCACGGCCAAGGCAGCCGCCGCCAGCGGGCAAGGCAGCCTGAGGTCGTGCACCACCAGGTCGGCCAGGTTGGTTGCCGCCGTGCGGACGATGATGATGGCCAGCCAGTACCAAGCCTCGCTCGGCCGCCTGCTGCGCCGCTCCGCCGCGAGCGCCAGCGCGAACGCGCAGGCCAGCACCGGCAGGCCGCGCCAATGGCCAAGCCGGAAACCAGACGAGAACAGGTCGCCGAGATTGCAGCCGAACACGCTGGCAAGGCACAGCGCCGCCCAATAGCGCGGGCCTATGGCCGGCATGGCTTTCATGGCGCGCCCGCGACAAGGGCCGAGGCGGCGCGGCGGCCTGTCATGAACGGCGGCGGATGCCTGCGCTCCGCCGCCGCACCTCAACGCTGCTGTGCGCTCCCTGCCGAAGCACGGATCGCGTGCTCCTGGTCGCGCAGGGAGGAGAGCTGCGCCTGGATGCTCGCAGCCTGCGCCAGCTGCGCGCCCGACAGCAGGGCGCGCACCGCCAGCTGGTCATCGACAGCCTGGGCGTCGAGTTGCTGGCGCACGGCCTCGCGCTGCTGCACCAGGGGCGCCAGCTGCACCTCGGTCACGTTGCCGGGTGACAGCAGCAGGGCGCTGATCTGTTCTGCCAGGCTTCGCATCTGCGCGCGCAGCGGCGCCGTCTGCGTCCGCGACGCCTGCATGATCGCATCGACCTGCTGCTGCTGCGCTGCGGTGAACGGCACGCTGGCGAACACGTGGTCCGCTGCCCCCCAGCCGCCAGGGCCGCGCGCCTGGGCGCCGATGGCTGCGCAGCCGAGCAGCAGGCCGGCAAGGGTGAGTCGGGTCGTCAGCATGGCGTGTTCCTTTTGTTCAGCCGCTTGGTGGGCTTGGTGGGCGCAGCGGCGGAATCTAGCGGACGTTGCGCGGACGGCGATTAAGAAAAGTAACGATGTGTCATCCGACGACCGCCGGCGTCCTTGCGCGCGACATGGGAGGCTTTGCCCTCATGACTTGAAGTGGCAGGCGGCATACTGCCCCATCCGGCCATGCGCCTGCTCCAGCGCCGGCGGCACGCTGCGGCACACCTCCTGCGCCTTGGGGCAGCGCGGGTGGAACACGCAGCCCGGCGGCGGGGCAAGCGGGCTTGGCATCTCGCCGCGGATGCCCGGGCTGCGGCTGCGGCGGCGGCCGATGCGCGGCACCGCTTCCAGCAGGGCCTGCGTATAAGGATGCGACGGGGTGGCGAACAGCTCCTCCCGCCGGGCCAGCTCCACCAGCCGGCCGAGGTAGAGCACCGCCACGCGGTCGGCCAAGTGATTCACCACGGCCAGATCGTGGCTGATGAACAGGTAGGCGAGGCCGCCGCGGGAGGCGGCGGAAAGCTGCAAGGAGCGGAACAGGTTGAGTATCTGGCTTTGGATCGACACGTCCAGCGCGGACAGCGGCTCGTCCGCCACGATCAGCGTGGGCGCAGGTGCGAGCGCGCGGGCGATGGCGATGCGCTGGCGCTGGCCGCCGGAGAACTCGTGCGGGTAGCGGTTCAACGCGTCCAGCGGCAGGCCCACCTGCCCCACCAAGTCAGCCGCGCGCGCCTGGCGGTCCGCCTTGCTGCCGATGCCCGCGATGCGCAGCGGCTCCGTGATGAGGGCGGAAACCGGCATCCGCGGGTCGAGCGCGCCGAACGGGTCCTGGAACACGACCTGGATGGCGCCCTGGGCCTCCTGCCGCACGGCGCGGTCCATGGCCCGGCCGCGGAACCGCATGGCCCCGGCGGTGGGCGCCTGCAGCCCGGCGACCACGTTGCCGAGCGTGCTCTTGCCGCTGCCGCTCTCCCCCACCAGCGCCAGGGTCTCGCCTTCGGCGATGTCGAGGGTGACGTTCTCCACGGCGCGCAGCGTGCGGCGGCCCACGGCGAACTGGACCTGGATGCCGTCCAGGGTGACGAGGGGTGTCAACGAGCGAGGCTTGCCGCCGACGCACTGGCGAAAGCATTGTCTTGCGGGCATGCCTCGAACCAGAGCGCATCGGCGTCAAATTCAAGGTCGCCAGGCCAGGATAGCGCACGACCCCCATCCGCAACTTGAACCGATTGGAAGAATGCCGGGTCCTGCAAAGGAACAAGGACTTCCTGGTCAACCAAGGCCGTGAAGTCTGCCTGCGTCACGCATCCATTCTGCCAGGCAAGGCGAACTCTGCGTGTTGAGGGATCGGCAACGGCATCGACGATGATGCTGTGCATCAAGGCAGGCATCAAACTTCTCCCAGTGGCTGACCCAGGCGCGCCCGCTGCCATGCAGCCGGCAAGGCCGATTGATGAGCTTGAGACCAAGCAGCGACTTGCCTGAGCACGGCTGGCGGCAGGCTTCCTGCAGGCAGCACTCCCTCAGCTATCGTCATGACAGCGCGGTCGCCGCCATGCTGAACGTGAAAGTGCGGCGGCGGGTGGTCGAAGACCATGCGGATCGTGATTCGGTCAAAGCTCGCGATGACTGGCATGCACCCGCTCTCACTCCCGCGCCTTGAAGCACGCCACCCAGTGGCCCGGCGCCAGTTCCTCCAGCGGCGGCTCCGCCCGGCGGCAGCTCGCGTCACCGCGGGGGCAGCGGTCAGCGAAGCGGCAGCCGGCGAAGGCGCTGTCCAGGTTGGGCACGCCGCCGGCGATCACCGGCAGCTCGGCCGCGCGGCGCGCCGGGTCCGGCAGGGTGGCGATGAGGCCCAGCGTGTAGGGATGCAGCGGGTCGGCGAACAGCGCATCCGCCGCGGCGCGCTCCACCACCCGGCCCGCGTACATGACGATGATCTCGTGCGCCACTTCGCTGACCACGGCCAGGTTGTGGCTGATGAACTGGATCGCCATGCCGATCTCGTCCTGCAAGCCCAGCATCAGGTCGATGATCTGCGCCTGGATGGTCACGTCCAGCGCCGTGGTCGGCTCGTCGGCGATCAGCAGGGCGGGGCGGCAGGCGAGCGCCATGGCGATCATCGCGCGCTGCCGCATTCCGCCGGAAAGCTGGTGCGGGTAGGCGGCGGCGCGCTCCTTGGGCGAGGTGATGCCGACATCGGCCAGGGTGTCCACCGCCCGCGCGCCGGCCTGCTTCCAGGTGAGGCGCTGGTGCAGCACCATGACCTCGGCGATCTGGCGGCCCACGGTCATCACCGGGTTCAGCGCCGTCATCGGCTCTTGGAACACCATCGCCACCCGCTCGCCGCGCAGGTGCCGCCACGCGGCGGGCGGCTGGCCCAGCACCTCGCGCCCTTCCACCCGGATGGAGCCTCCCACCTGGCCCGGCGGCGGCACCAGGCCCATCACCGCCAGCGCCGTCATGGACTTGCCGCAGCCGCTTTCCCCCACCACGCCCAGCGTCCGCCCGGCGGGCACGCCGAAGCCGATGCCGGCCACCACCTGCCGCATCCCGCCGGGCGCGGGAAAGGCCACGGAGAGGTTGTCCACCGCGAGGACGTCATTCATCGGCGAGCCACTGCTCCGCCCACAGCGTCGTCGGGGCTGCGTGCCCGGTCGGCTGCACGCCATGCAGCCAGGTCGGCCAGACGTATGCATCCGCGCTGAAGTTGAGCGGCAGGGCAGGCAACTGGTTGGCGTAGATGCGCTGCATGTCCGCCCAGATCGGCGCGCGCTTGGCCGGGTCGAGTTCCCGCTCGACCGCGTCGATGTCGGCGTCCATCTGCGGGTTGCGGAAGTCCATGTAGTTGGTGCCGCCCCAGTTGTTGGCCGCCATAGGAATCTGGCCGCTAGACAGGATTTGCCGCGGCGTGCCCTCGACCGGGAGCACCCAGGCGAACAGCACGGCGCCGGGGAAGCTGCGGTGCTTCAGCGTTTCGCCGAACAGGGTGCGGGGCGGCTCGTTCTTGATGTCCGACTCCACGCCGATGCCGCGCCACTCGCTCTGGATCACCTGCTGCTGCAGCTCGCGGAAGCGCACGCCGACGGTGGTGGTGAACTCGACGTTCAAACGCTGGCCGGCGGCGTTGCGGCGGATGCCGTCCGGGCCGGGGGTCCATCCGGCCTCGGCCAGCAGTGCTGCTGCCTTGGCCGGATCGTGAGGATACTGGGGAACGTCGGCCGTGTAGGTGGATTCGAGCGGGCCGACGAAGCTGGTCGCAACCGGCACCCGCCCGCCCAGCAGCTTGTCCACGATGCCCTGCCGGTCGATGGCCATGAGCAGCGCGCGGCGCACCCGCACGTCCGCCAGCGCCGGGTTGTCCAGCTGCAAGTCGATGTGGGTGTAGGTCTGGTTCGGCTTGAAGGCGTAGGCGAAGCGGGCCGGGTATTGCCGCTGCAGCGTCAGCACCTGGTCGAGGGTCAGCGCCGGGGCGTCGCCGGGCGCCATGTCGATGTCGCCGGAGAGCAGGTTGGCTTGCAGCGCCGCCGTGTTGCCGATGGTCTTGATGATGACGCGATCGAAATACGGCCATGCGCCCGTCCAGTGCTCGTTGCGGTCCAGCACGAGCTGGCTGCCCACGTCGTCAGCCGTGATGCGGTACGGCCCGTTGTACAGCCCGGGATTGGTCGGGTCGCGGTTGTAGAGGCTGTGCTGGATGTAGTCGCCCGGCTTCGGGTTGGCTTTGTAGATTGGCTGCTCCAGGTGGGCGGGCAGCAGCTCGGCGATCTCGCCGTACTGGTAGAACGGCTCGCTCAGGTGCATCACCGCCGTTTGCGGGTCCAGCACATCGACGCGGCTCACCCGCTCCCAGGTTTTGGTGTTGGTGAAGCCGCTGCTCGGGTCGCGGCCGACGCGGGCGGTGAAGGCGAGGTCCTCGGCCCCGAGCGGCGCGCCGTCCGCCCAGGTCAGACCCGGCTTGAAGCGCACCGTCACCGCCATGCCGTCGCCTTCCAGCTTGGCGCCGCCGTTGGCGACGGTGGGCGCCTCCGTGCACAGGAAGCATTGCAGCTGCCGGTCCGCGTTCCACGCCGTCACCGGGCGGTCGATGAAGCCCAGGACGTAGAACTTGATGAGGTCGGCGTCGATCGCCGGGTTCAGCGTGGAGGGGAACGACGAGACGCCGATGGTGAGCGTGCGGTGCGGCGCGGCAGCCGCGGCGGTGCACAGCGCCAAGGAGAGCAGGAGGGCGCGGATCATGCCGGACGCCAGTTCTCGGCCCAGGTGCTGCTCATGTCGCCTTGCCCGGTCGGCGCGTAGCCGCGCAGCCAGGTGGGCGTCACGTGCGGGTCGGCGCGGAAGAACAGCGGCAGCACCAGCACCTGGTCGGCGTAGATGCGCTGCATGTCGGCCCAGAGCGCCTTCTGCTTGGCTGGGTCCAGCTCGCCCTCGGCGGCGCGGATGTCCGCATCCATCTTGGGATCGGTGAAGCCGGGATAGTTCGCGCCGCCGTAGTTGTTGGCTTCCGTCGGGATTTGGCTGGTGCCCAGCGTGCGGTAGGGCGTCTCGGTCACGTTGCTGGCCCAGGCGTACATCTCCATCCCCGTGTAGCTGCGATGCTTCAAGGTGTCGCCGAACAGGGTGCGGGCCGGCTCGTTCTTGATCGTGACCGCCACGCAGGCGTCCTTGAGGTTGGATTGCAGCACCTGCTCCTGCAGCTCGCGCAGCCGGTTGCCGGCGGTGGTGCCCAGCTCGAACTGCAGCCGCTCGCCGGCCGCGTTGCGGCAGACGCCGTCCGCGCCCGGCGTCCATCCTGCCTGCTGCAGCAGCGCCTTGGCGCCTGCCGGGTCGTACCTCACCGTGGGCACGCTGGGGTCGTAGCCGGGGCTGAGCGGGTTGACCCAGGTGGCGGCCACCGGCTGCTTGCCGCCGAACAGCCGGTCCACCATCGTCTGCCGGTCCAGCGCCATCAGCAGCGCGCGGCGCACCCGCACGTCCTGCAGCAGCGGGTTCTCCCGCTTCAGGTCGATGTGCTCATAGTTGAGGCCCGGCTTGAACTCGTAGTGGAACTGGTCCGGATGCGCCTTTTGCAGCGCCAGCGCCTGGTCGATGGTCAGGCCGATGCCCTCGCCGGCCACCATGTCCACGTCGCCGGAGAGCAGGTTGGCTTGCAGGGCGGCGGTGTTCTCGATGTGGCGCAGGATGATGCGCTTGAAGCCGGGCTTGGCGCCTCCCCAGTGCGGGTTCGGCTCCAGCACGATCTGGTTGCCGCTGTCGTAGGCGGCGACGGTGTAAGGGCCATCGTACAAACCCGGGTTGACTGGGGCACGGTTGTAGTTGGTGCCGTTGATGTAGGCGCCGGGGCTGCCGTCCTTGGCCACCACGGGCCCTTCGACATGCTCGGGCAGGATTTGATCCCACTGCGCAAAGTCGGCGCGCACGCGGTCCAGGTGCAGCACGGCCGTCTGGTCATCCACCACGTCCACCTTGGTCGCGCGGTTCCAGGGGTTGGGATTGGAAAATCCGCTGTTGGGGTCGCTGCCCAGCCTCCAGGTGAAAGCGATGTCACGCGCCGTCACCGGCTGGCCGTCGCCCCATTGCAGGCCGGGCTTGAGCTTGAGGGTGACTGCCATGCCTTTGCTGCCGTCCGGGCGGTCCTCGATGGCGGCCAGGCCGTTTTCCAGCGTCGGCAGCTCGGTGCACAGCAGGCAGGTGTTGCGCCATTCGGCGTCGAACGCGGTGACCTGGCGGATGACGAAGCCCATCGCGTAGCTGCGCACCACCTCCGGGTCGATGTTCGGCTGCAAGGAGGATGGGAACTGCGCGATGCCGATCGTCAAGCTGTCATGCGCCGGGGCAGCGTGGCTGGGGCCGGTGGCGGCGAGCAGGAAGGCGAAGGCCAGGAAACGTCGCATGGGGCCGCCGGTGGTTGTCCGATGTCACCAATGCGGGAGGGTGCGGCCCGGCGTCAACGGAGCCTTGCCTCCCTCGCGGAACGGACCCGCATCCCACCCGTTCCGGCCATGCAAGTTTGTCATCTCACAGGCGACCTGCTTTGCATGGAAAGGGAGGGGTGTCCATCAGATGAGCTTGCTCGCTTTCATGCATCCGATGTCGGGGCTAGCCGCCTTGGCTGCAGCCTTCGGGGGAGTTCAGGCCATGGCTGGCGTCGCCGTGGTGCGCCGGTTCGCCGCCCGTGCCTGCACCGCCGCGCCGCGCCGCCTGCCCGTCACGGTGCTCAAGCCCTTGCATGGCGACGAGCCGATGCTGCGCCAGGCCTTGGCGTCCTTCTGCGCCCAGGACTACCCGGAGTTCCAGATCGTCTTCGGCGTCGCCCACGCAGCCGACCCCGCCCTGGCCGTCGTCGAGGGGCTGCGCGCCGAGTTCCCCGGCACGGACATGAAGGTGGTGATCGACCCGGCGCAGCACGGCTGCAACCGCAAGGTGTCCAACCTGATCAACATGCTGCCGGCGGCCCGGCACGACCTGCTGGTGATCGCGGACAGCGACCTGCACGTGGCGCCCGACTACCTGGACCGCGTCACGGCCGAGCTGGCCCAGCCCGGCGTCGGCCTGGTCACCACCTTATGCATCGGCTGGGCGGCGGCCCGGCGCCTGCCGGAGCTGCTGGGCGCCAGCCAGATCACCTACACCTTCCTGCCAGGGGCACTGATGGCCCGCGCGCTCGGCCGGCAAGACTGCCTGGGCGTCACCATGGCGCTGCGGCGGCAGACGCTGGAACGGGCGGGTGGGCTGCACGCCCTGGTCAACCACGTGGCGGACGACGCGGCCCTCGGGCGCTTGATCTGCGCGCAGGGCTTGGATGTGCGCCTCGCCAACACCCTTCCGGCCACGACGGTTTCCGACAAGACGCTGGCCGCCAACTTCCAGCACGAACTGCGCTGGGCGCGCACCATCCGATCCTTGGCGCCGCTCGGGTTCGCAGCTTCCGCCTTGCAATACCCCATGGCGTGGGCAGCAGCGTCCGTGCTGCTCTCGGCTGGCGCAGGCTGGAGCCTTGCACTGTGCGCCGCAGCCTGGGTGGCCAGGAGCATCGCGGCGGCAGCCATCGACCGCGCCCTGCTGCCCATGGCGCGGCAGGGCGGCTACGGACAAGCCTTGCGCGCCAGGCCCTGGGTGGCGCCGCTGCGGGAGGCGATGTCCGTGGCGGTGATGGCCGCGAGCTATCGAAGCCGCAGGATCACCTGGCGCGGCCACAGGATGCTGATCGGCGCCCCGCCGCCGACGCGCGACGCCGCCCTTCTGCACCTGGATGAGCCTGGGCACGAGGAGCGCACGTTGCCGCCAGGGGAGATGATGCCGGGCGTGAAGCTCGCGGCCGAGAGGCGGATGGTCAGTCCGTGACCGCCGCGTAGGCCAGCACCCGCAGCTCCCGCCGGATCGGGTAGGCTGAGGACGGCATGAGCTGCGTCAGCAGGACGACGGCCATATCCTCGGCCGGGTCCACCCAGAACGCCGTGCTCGCCGCCCCGCCCCAGGCGAACTCGCCCGGCGTGCCCACGATCTGCGCGCGGGCCGGATCCAGCATGACGGAGAAGCCCAGGCCGAAGCCGATCCCTTCGTAGCTGCTCTCGCTGAACCGCGGCATGCCCATCGCGGCCATGTCGCCGCGCAGGTGGTTGCTGGTCATCAGCGCGACCGTCTTGCGGCCGAGCAGCCGGGTGCCGTCCAGCTCGCCGCGGTTCAGCATGAACTGGCAGAACCGCATGTAGTCGGCGGCGGTGGACACCAGGCCGCCGCCGCCGGAGCAGATCGCGGGCGGGGCGAGGAACCGGCTGGTCGCCGGGTCGTCCAGCAGCGCCAGGCCGCCATCCTTGCCGCGGGCGTAATTGGCCGCGAACCGGGCATGTTTCTGCGCCGGCACGTGGAACCCGGTGTCCACCATGCCGAGCGGCTCGATGACCCGGCGTTGCAGGAACTCGCCGAACGGCTCCCCGGACACCACCGCAACCAGGTGGCCCAGCACGTCCGTGGCGATGCTGTAGTTCCACTCCACGCCCGGCTGCGCCAGCAGGGGAAGTGCGGCCGCACGCTCCACCAGCTCGCCCAGGGTGCACTCGGCGGTTTGGAAATCAATGCCCTGCTCGCGGTACAGCTCATCCACCAGCGTGGATTGCATGAAGCCGTAGGTGAGGCCGGAGGTATGGGTCAGCAGGTCCCTGACCGTGATGCCGCGCACGGCCGGGACCGTCTCAAGTTTGCCGCGCTGCCCGCCAGACATCACGCGCATGTGGGTGAAAGCCGGCAAGAAGCGGCTGGCCGGGTCGTCCAGCTGAAACAAGCCCTGCTCGTAGAGCATCAGGACGGCCACGCTGGTGAGCGGCTTGGTCATCGAATAGATGCGCACGATCGTGTCTGGCGCCATGGCGGCGCCCGCCGCGCGGTCCGCCAGGCCGCAGCTGTGCAGGTGGGCGACATGGCCGCGCCGGGCGACCATGGTGGTGACCCCGGCGAGCTTGCCATCGTCCACCAAGCGCTGCGACCACCCTGCGATGCGCGCGAGGCGGCTGGAGGACAGGCCGGCTTGCTCCGGCCGAACCACTGCCGTCATGTCCAATGCCGCCTTCCGTTATGGCCGGATGAAGCTACGCCGGACGGGCGAACTCGTCACCACGGTCAATAGAAGCGTGGGTAGCCGTAGAAGAACGGCGCTCCGAAGGGGTAGCCGCCGTAAGGAAAGCCGTAGGCGAAGCGGGGGCCGTAGAAGCCTCTGCCGTAGAAACCCGGGCCGTAACCGAAGCCGTATCGGGGGAAGCCATAGCCAAAACCCCGGCCGTAGAACCCGCCATAGCCGCCACGGAAGCCGTACCCGTAGCCGCCGCGCTGCGCCAAGGCCGGCGCGCTGCCAAAAGCGAGGCCAAGGGCGAAAACCAAGCTGGTTGCGCCGAGAAGGCGTGCGATCCTCACCATAGCTGCAACTCCTTTCCCCGGCAGGAACTGGTTTGACGATGACATGGCCGCAAGTCACCCTTACGTTCGGTGACATTGCCGCTGCCGGCGACTCGGCATCTCAAGCACGACGACCTAGCATGGCTTTTGCCAACCCTCGTGAGATTGCATGCGAAACCACTGGCCCTTGCTGCTGACTTGCGCACTTGTTGGGTGCGGCTCACCGGGTCAGCCGGACATGCAGCAGGTCGCCGTCAAAACCGACCCGCCCGGCGCCAGCTGCACCGTCCAGAAAGCGTCTGCCTTGGTCGGCGTGGTTGACCCCACCCCTGGGGAGATCATGGTGCCGCCCAGCGCAACCAGCCTGACCATCACGTGCCGCAAGCCTGGCTGGCGGATCGCAACGGGCGTTGTCGCCGCGCAGTACAAGGGAGTCAGCGTCGGGCGGCTTCTCACCGGCGGCGCGGCCGCTGTGGTCGAGGATGCGGTGAAGCAGTCCGACTACATTTATGACGGAAACCCGCCGCCCATCCAGTTGCAGCGTGCAAGCAACTAAGGATTTCAGGCTGTTTGCTCGGAGGTTTGCAACCTGGTGCCCCGTACGGGATTCGAACCCGTGTTACAGCCTTGAAAGGGCCGTGTCCTAGGCCTCTAGACGAACGGGACGGGCCAGCCCGTCATGTGCCGCCGCTGGGCCGCCGGGTCAAGCCGGGGCGGCGTCGCTCACGATGAAGCTGGCCGAAACCGTGCCGTTCCACTCCTCTGCCCGGATGGTGCCGGCCAGGTGGACCGGCGCTCCAGGGGTGGACAGGGCGTGGCCCAACGGCGTTCCGGCAGCGCGGAACACCATGGCCTTCAAGCGGCCGCCGCCCTCACCTTCCACGAACGCGCGCAGCGTGCCGCCATCCCGGCCGATCCAGTCGGCGCGGACGACCCTGGCGCGCGGCAGGGCGATCACCGGCTCCTCGTTGCCAGAGCCGAACGGGGCGAGGCGGGCGATCTGCTCAGCAAGCTCCACGCCCGCGCCGCTCACCGCTACCGTCGCCTCCACGGCCAGGTCCGGCGTGCGCGGCAAGGCGGAGGCGTGCGCCAGGCGGTCCTCCAGGAAGGCGTGGAAGGCGTCCAGCCGGCCCACGTCCAAGCTGAACCCGGCGGCCATCGCGTGGCCGCCGCCCGTGGTGAGCAATCCTGCGCGCCGGGCCTCCAGCACGGCCGCCCCCAAATCCACTCCCTGCACCGAACGGCCCGACCCCTTGACCCGGCCTTCCGCCAGCGCGCCGGCCAAGGCGGGGCGGTTCTGCCGCTGCTTGATGCGCCCGGCGATGATGCCCACCACGCCGGGGTGCCAGCCTTCGCCGTGCACCAGCAGCACGGCGCGGCCCGCCTCCGCCTGGGCGTGCGCGGCATCGTGGGCGGCTTCCAGCACGGCGGCTTCCAGCTGCTGCCGGTCACGGTTCACCCCGTCCAGCCGGATGGCCAGCGCACGCGCCTCCACCGGGTCGTCAGCCAGCAGCAGCCGCAGGCCGAGGTCCGCCTCGTCGATCCGGCCGGCGGCGTTGATGCGGGGGCCGAGCGCCCAGCCCAGCGTGGCGGCGTTCGGGCGGTCCTTGGCGGAGGCCACCTCCAGCAGCGCGGCGATGCCGGGCCGCTCGCGCCGTCCCATGACCTTGAGGCCCTGCGCCACGAAGGCGCGGTTCAGCCCAGTCAGCGGCATCACGTCGCACACCGTCGCCAGCGCCACCAGGTCCAGCATCCCGCGCATGTCCGGCTCCGGGCGGGCGGCGAACCAGCCTGCGCGCCGCAAGGTCCGCAGCGTGGCGACCGCGGCCAGGAAGGCGACCCCGGCGGCGCACAGGCCGCGCAGGCCGGAGCCGTCATCCAGCCGGTTCGGGTTGACGGTGGCGAGCACGGGCGGCGGCGGGCCTTCCGCCTTGTGGTGATCCAGCACCAGCGCGTCCGCCAGCCCGGCCAGCGCCGCCAGCGGCTCGGCGGCGGCGGTGCCGCAATCGACGCACACCACAAGGCCGGCCCCACGGGCGGCCAGGGCGCGCAGGGCGGGGGCGTTCGGGCCGTAGCCTTCCAGGATGCGGTCCGGCACGTGGGTCAGCACGGGGCAGCCCAGGCCGCGCAGCAGCAAGGTGATGATGGCGGCAGAGCAGGCGCCGTCCACGTCGTAGTCGCCGAACACCGCCACCGTCTCGCCGGCCTGCACGGCGCGGGCCAGGCGGGCGGCGGCGGCATCCATGTCGGCCAGCACGGACGGGTCAGGCAGCAACGCGC